>JAYOTQ010000020.1:0-24873 GCA_038150505.1 Opitutales bacterium
TTATGCAACTTACCCGGGTTTCAACCGCATACCAAGCCGCGATGCAGGTGGGTGCTCAACTGCTCAATACATCATTGCTCAACTACCTTTAATTTGTTAATAACTTTTACAAATGAAGCTAAATATTGGAGATGAACTCAAGACGGGCGGCGTTGAGAATTCTCAAAACGCCCATCAAATTGAGTTGCCCCATGGGCTTTTTGGTTTTTCGGAAATCAGAACGATGGAGCTCTTTTATGATAAAGAAGAGCTTCCTTTTATGTGGCTTCGTGAACAAAACAAGAATGGGCTTGCATTTATTGTGATCGAGCCAGGCGGAATCATTCCTGATTACGCAGTAGAAATTTCTGATGCAGATGTAGAACTTCTCGGCATTACCGGAAGTGATGACACCATGATCTTAAACATTGTTACCCTGCCTGCGGAGCAATCTTCTAAGATCTCTGTAAATTTGGTCGGACCCATAATCGTTAACCGTAGTTCATTGGTAGCCAAGCAGTGTATTATCAACAATCACGATAAATATTCCGCTCGTTACCTACTGGATTTATCGGACGGTGGCAGCTAATTCCTAGCTGAACGACCATGCTCATACTTTCACGTAAAATCGATCAAGGGATTCGTATCGGTGACGAAATTGAAATTTCGGTCACAAAAATAGAGGGCGATTCCGTAAAAATTGGCATTTCTGCTCCCCGCTCAATTTCAATTCTTCGGCGTGAAATACTTGAAGAAATGCAATCATCGAACAAGGCTGCAGCCATGGGTGCGAAACCACAACTTGGTACTCTGAAGAGTACGCTTGCTGCAGGATCTGCCTTGAAATTGATCCAGCAAATGCGGGCGAAGAAAGCTGATCAAGCAAAAGAGAAAAGTTAAAACCTTTCTTTTCGTCCCATTCTTCCGTTTTAGATTTAACAACAAATGATTACCTTCAGGCCTTTTCGTGCAATCCGTCCAAGTCCCCAAGTTGCCCATTCCGTGGCTTCCCGACCTTATGATGTGCTTGATAGCAATGAGGCAAAAACAGAAGTAGCTGGGAATGAGCATTCATTTTTGCGGGTGATTAAACCAGAAATTGACCTTCCTGAATCGACCGACCTTTATTCCGATGAGGTCTATGAAAAAGGGAAAGAAACTTTTCTGAAAATGATAGAAAATGGAACCTTTGTTTCAGACACGGAACCCAGCTTTTATGTCTACCGTCTGACGATGGATGGACGTGCCCAAACTGGGTTGGTCGGGTGTTGTAATTTTGAAGAGTACTATGAGGGAAAGATTAAGAAGCACGAACTGACCCGTACCGCCAAAGAAAATGACCGCGTTAAGCATGTGGAAACCCTGGAAGCCAACGCTGAACCAGTTTTCTTTTCTTACCGAGGGCAAAAAGAGATTGATCAAATTGTAAACAGTGTGGTGGAGTCTGAGCCAGTTTATGATTTTGTCGCGGACGATGGCATTCGTCACGAATTATGGATTTGTGATAATTCTTCCCTGAACGAACAGCTCTCTGCCCGTTTTCAAAAGCTGGACGCCCTCTATGTAGCCGATGGTCACCACCGCACTGCAGCAGCAGCAAGAGTTGGGCAGAGGCTTAAAGATGCTAATCCCAACCACACCGGTGAAGAAGAGTACAACTTTTTTATGGCGGTTTTGTTTCCTGATGACCAGTTGAAGATTTATGATTACAATCGCGTGGTTAAGGACCTAAACGGGCTAAAAGAAGAATCCTTTTTAGAAAAGTTGTCCGAGCAGTTTGACATTCAAAAAGATGATTTTTCCAAGGTTAAACCATCAGCAATTAGGGAATTTGCCATGTATCTCCCTGGTCAGTGGTATCGATTGACTCCCAAAAAGACAGAGCGATCTGAAGATCCTGTTGCAGATTTGGATGTGACTCTACTTTCCGATTTAATATTAGAGCCTATCCTCAATATTGGGGACTTAAGAAAAAGTAACCGCATTGATTTTGTGGGTGGGATTCGGGGTTTGTCCGAGCTTTCCAGACGGGTTGATTCTGGAGAAATGGCCGCTGCTTTTGCTCTTTACCCCGTGAGTATGGAACAATTGCTCTCGATTGCCGATGCCGGTGAGATTATGCCTCCTAAAACAACTTGGTTTGAACCTAAGCTAAGGAGCGGGCTTTTCGTACATTCCCTTTCCTCCTAAGGCAAGGAAAGCGTAAAAGTTTTTCTTTGCTATAGGTTCTTGTTCCACAGGAATCTAAAACTATATTCATTAGGATAATGAAACTTTTGGTTTTAAGTGCTTCTACGGGTGGTGGGCATGATATGCGTGCATTCGCCTTGTCTCATTGGTGGAAGATCAAGGGTGGGGAAAGCCAAGTTTATCATCCCTTGGAAACCACCTTTAAGGGGTACAAGGTTGGGTGTGAATTATATAATATAATACAAAAAAAGATTCCCCGTTTTCATCATCTCTATTTTCATTTTCTCGAGCTTGCCAGTCTGCATCGAAATCCATTGAAAATAATTGGTTCCAAAAAATTTACCGATAGGTGCCGCCTTTTTAATCCCGATTTAATCGTTTCTACCCATGCACACCTCAATCATGGGTATTTCCAGTTGGCAAAAGCAAATCTGCCCAAGAAAATTGCATTTGCTGCTTATTGTGGAGAACTTGCGGACGGGGTAGGGTTTTCAAAACATTGGGTTAACCCGAAAAATGATCTCTTTATCAGCCCCTACAAAGAGGGTGCCGAAGCTGCCCAAAATAGAGGGATGCCGGTTGCAAAAACCTTAATAGGAGGACCTTTATTAAGAGAAGAGTTTTACAAGGAGTGGGTCGAAGATAACCGATCCAATGTGCTCAAGAAGTACGACCTAGTAGCTTCGAAACCCATCTTTTTACTGGGCACAGGTGCAAATGGTGTCAACCGGCATCATGAGGTAATTCAAGCGATTTGTAATGCTGGTATAGAGTGCCAAATTGTGGCACTTTGCGGAACGAACCAAAAAACCTACCAAAGACTAAATAAGATTCCTTTAACAAAGGCCGTTCAGATCAAGCCGTTACCTAAAATAGGTGCATCTACAATGGTTGAACTGCTCCACCTATCTTCTTGGATTTTGGCCAGGCCAGGTGCCGGTTTAACTACAGAGGCGATCGTTACCGGTTGCCCAATAATTTTTGATTTATCGGGCGGATGCATGCCCCAGGAAAGAAACAACCTAAATTTTTGGGAACTGAGGACTGGAAGCTTACTCTCTTCCTCATCCCCCGCCGAGTTGGTCAAAATAATTCGTTCTGGAACACCGATTCCCCGACTTAAAATACCTTTGGAGTCCTATCCTCATGTCCTATTGGATGGATTGTCCAAACTTATTCGCTAAATCTCGGGATGATCGATAAGAGCAGATTATCTACTTGGGCAGCAGCTCAAGCGATCTATGCTTTTGGTGAAAAGCTTTTTCCAAAAGGTTTTAGCGAATGCTTAAAGCCAAAACTTCTTCCGAACCAAAAGGTCTTATTTGGAAACAGCGTGGTTTTTAGTGACAAACAATTCATCCAATTGATCGAACGCCGATTCGGATTTCCAAGCCTTACTTCCTGTATAATGCGTCCCAGGCGAACGCTGCAGGTGCTGTATGGCTTTTGGCAAATAGGACTGCGTTTTAATTCCCATGCATGTGTAAGCGATGCCCCAAAGTTGCTTTATGCATCTTTACAAGCGATTTGCGTGTACCTCAATAATCATGAGCATGCATCAAAAGTATTTAGAGATGAAAAGAATGGTTCTTTGCTAGTTAGGGTGAGGGAAAGTGGGAAAGGGTTTTATATATTTAATCACCATGAGTTTGGGTGGACGGTAAGTTCTGCCATTACAAACACTGTCTCATCTGCTACTCTGGAATTTCAAAATGAGGATGTCTCCATCCAGGCATCTTTGGGACTCATTGATTCTTGGGCTGGCATTACCGGTGGTAACATCCATCTTTCTGGACGTATACCCATGCTTGATAAATTTGGATATGTTGCGAGGATGGTGCAAAGGGAATTACCCCGTCCTATATGAACCAAAGAATCCAATCCGAACTTCTTTACGATCGTGCAAATCGTGTCATTCCATCTGGGATTTATGGGCACACAGCACCGGGGGCAGGACTCCCACTAGATTTCCCCCTCTATTGTCAATCTGCAGAAGGTTGCCAGTTCACCGATGTCGATGGCAAGCAATGGTATGACTTTATGTGTGGGTTTGGTGCAGTTCTTCACGGATTTAAAAATCCCATTGTTGAGCAGGCGGTCGAAGCCCAAAGAGAGTGGGGCGGGGTTTTTAATCAGCCAAGTGCACTCATGGTTGAGCTTGCCGAAAGATTGGTCGATCAAATTGATTTCGCGGATTGGGCGGTATTTGCTAAAAATGGATCAGACCTTACTACTTGGGCAATCCGAGTTTCGAGAGAGAAGAGTGGTCGAGAATATGTAATCAAAGCAAAAGGGTCTTATCATGGAGTGGATGCTTGGTGTGACCCGGGTTTGGGGGGAAGGATTTCATCGGACCGTTCGCATATACTGGAGTTTGCATGGAATGATTTTGACCAGTTGCAATCTCTCTTTCAGCAATACAGTGGTAAGATCGCGGCCGTTATATTAACTCCGTACCATCATCCATCTTTCGCCCCCTCAGTCCTGCCCGATCGTTCCTTTTGGAGTTCTGTTGAAAACCTCTGTCGTGCCAATGATACTGCTTTGGTTTTGGATGATGTTCGCTGTGGGTGGAGAATAGATGATTCCGGTTCTCATAACTTCTTTGGTTTTACTCCCGACCTTGCAATTTATTCCAAAGCATTGGGCAATGGTTATGCCATCTCTGCCTGCGTAGGTGCTGAAAAGTTTCGTGATGGTGCTGCAGATGTTTTCCTGACGGGGAGCAGTTGGAATGATGCCTATGCCATGGCTGCATCACTGGCCTGCTTGAAACTTTCCCAAGAAGCCAAAACAGCTTCCTCGGTTATGAAAAAAGGGAAATATTTTTGTGAGGAGTTTGAAAGATTAGCTTCACAATTCCAAATTCCACTGAAGATGACAGGCGTTTCTTCCATGCCTTATCCCTGGATCGAAGGGGATGATGATCTCTACCAAATTCAAGCCCTTTGTAAGGTGGCTTCATCTCACGGTCTTTTTTTTCACCCTTATCACAATTGGTTCATTAGTAATGCCATGAATGACGATGATATGAAGAATGTTTTAAGCTTAAGCAAAACAGTCCTGGAGACATACGCAGAAAGTTTTTCAAGCTCGGGGTCCTAGGTTGTATTGCATAAAACTCGTTGTCATTTATCCACTTACATTAGATAATCTTACTTTTATTAATTTAGTTAAGTGCTCAACGATTCATCCATTTTAATTACCGGAGGTACCGGTTCATTCGGCAAAGAATTTATCCGCACAGTCCTTCGTACCTCCAGGCCTCGCCGTGTTATCATTTATTCTCGTGATGAATGGAAGCAGTCAGAAATGCAGTCAGATCCTGACTTCCAGGACAAATCAGTGCGTTTTTTCTTGGGGGATGTACGGGACAAAGACCGGCTTTGTGTAGCCATGCGTGAAGTGGATTATGTAATCCATGCGGCTGCACTCAAACAAGTGCCTGCGGCAGAATACAACCCTCACGAGTTTATTAAAACCAATGTGAACGGTGCTACCAACATTGTTGAAGCCGCGATTGAAGCGAAGGTTAAAAAAGTGGTTGCGTTAAGCACAGATAAAGCAGTCAACCCAGTAAACCTATATGGTGCCACTAAGTTATGTTCTGACAAAGTATTCATAGCTGCCAACAGCTATGCGGGGAGCGGTGGCACTACCTTCTCAGTTGTTCGTTATGGCAATGTTGTTGGAAGTCGGGGCAGTGTGATTCCTCTTTTCCAAAAGCAAAGAGAAAGCGGTAAAATTACCATCACAAATGCCGACATGACCCGTTTTTTAATAACCTTAAAACAGGGAGTGGATTTTGTTTTGCAGAGCCTTGACACGATGGTGGGAGGCGAGCTTTTTGTCCCCAAGATACCTGCGTGCACCGTCCATGACTTGGCTCATGTATTGGCACCCGATTGTGAGAAAAATATCATTGGTTTACGGCCCGGAGAAAAGATGCACGAAATTTTGATTCCATCGGATGAAGCACGAAATGTTCTTGAATTTGATGATCATTTTGTGATCCAGCCCGTTCAGGCATTTTGGGGCAACAAGATTGGGATTCTTGGTGGAGTGAGTTGTTCAGATGGTTTTCATTACGCCAGTAACCAAAATTGCAAAACTCTGAGTATTGAAGAACTCACCGATCTGCTCGCTGATTATTTGCCCAGTTAAGTCTTCTTTATTTTGGATATAATATCCCGAATTGCAGATCTTTCATTACCTCCGTTTTTGGTAGCGGAAATGTCTGGCAATCACGGAGGTGATATCGATAAAGCTCTGGCACTTGTAGCAGCTGCCAAGGAGGCAGGTGTAGATGCAATCAAGTTACAAACTTATCGCCCAGACACCATCACAGTTAAAGGTAAGGATGACAGGTTTTTATTAAAAACAGGTTTATGGAAAGGGAGATACCTGCACGATCTTTATGCAGATGCCATGACTCCCTGGGATTGGCACCCCCGGATTGCGGAGGAAGCGAGAAAGCATGGCTTGGTCTGCTTTAGCTCACCTTTTGATGAATCGGCTGTAGAATTTTTGGAAGACGCGATTGATCCTCCGTTATACAAAGTGGCTTCGTTTGAAATGAATCATTTCCCGATGCTAGAAAAAATTGGAACTACGGGAAAACCGGTCTTGGCGAGTATTGGGGTCTGCCAAAAGAGGGATATCGATCGAGCGATCGAGGTTCTTACCAAATCAGGATGTCCTGAAGTCATTCTCTTGCATTGTGTAAGTGAGTACCCAGCCAACCCAAAAGATTTTTGTCTCCAGCACATGCCCAAGCTCCAAAAGGATTTTGGTACTTGGTATGGTTTGTCAGATCATTCTATGGGGCATTTGCTTGCGGTTGCCTCCACCGCATTGGGTGCCAGGGTTATTGAGAAACATCTTTGCTTAGATCGTTGTGAAAGTTCCATAGACGGGGGATTTTCTATGTTGCCCAGTGAATTTGCTGATTTAGTGGAGGCTGTTCATACCACTCACCTGGCAATCTCTGGCAAACAAATACCGCAGCAACCTGCATTTTTCAAAAGGTCGATTCTTGTCTCTTCACCCGTCAAAGCGGGCGACCGATTGACTCCTGAAAACCTGCGGGTAGCCCGGCCTGGGGATGGGCTATGTCCAAGCCTTTGGCCAGAGGTTTTAAATGGTTATGCCACCCGAGATCTTCCCGTCGGTCATCCACTTGCAGACGAGGATTTTACTCAGTAATAATAATCTCTCCCTTACAACAATAGGTGGATTTTTGCATAAAGTAAGTTTCGGTGTTATCTTACATTTGTGGTAAATAGCGGCAATAAGGCAGAAGATTTAACACTTCCATGTTTTCGAGGCACTCCTGAGCAGCGCTTGCGTGCTGCCTGTGTATGGGTATCAAAACACTCCCCAGGTCGTCAGCTTACCCTCGAGGAGATTGGCAGGATTATGGGAGTTACCCGCGAACGAGTCCGGCAGATAGAAGCCCACGCTTTGCGCAAATTAAGACACCCATCGCGGATTTGCTTCCTTCGGGAAGGCAGCAAAGATTAATCAATCAGCATTTCTTTGGCAGATTTACCCTGTGGAATCATGGGTAATACATGCTCGGTGTAGGGTACAATGACTTCCAAAAGGTAAGGTTCATCTGCCTCCAGCATTTCTCTCATAGCTTCACGCAAATCCTCCCTCTTGGTCACCCGCCTTGCTTTCACGCCAAACCCTTCACACATCTTAATATAATCTGGATAAATCGCATCCAAGTTGTCAGGACCACCAATATTTTCTGGATCGCATAGAATTGTGTGACCACGAACCGACTCATAAAAACGATCTTCCCACTGAACCACCATGCCAAGGTGCTGGTTGTTGAGCAGGAGGCATTTTGCATTGATCTTCTCGATTTTCGCCGTGGCCAATTCCTGGACATTCATGATGAAGGAACCATCCCCATCAATATCGATTACTTCTTTGTCCGGCCGGGCAACTTTTGCACCGACCGCAGCCGGGTACCCAAACCCCATCGTGCCCAACCCTAAAGATGAAATGTAGGTTCTGGGCTCCTTGAACCGGTAATACTGGGCAGCCCACATTTGGTGCTGTCCAACTCCAGTGGTGATGATCGCATCTCCCTTCGATTCCTCGTATAAAACATCTACAGCTTCCTGCGAAGTTATATGCTCTCCCTTGGCATATTTAAAAGGGTATTTTTCTTTCCATCCTGCTATGGTCTTACTCCACTCAGAAAGGTCGGGCTTATTGAATCCGTCCTTTTGAATAATCTGGGACAAACGCTTGAGTGCGTATTTGATGTCAGACTTGATCGGGAAGTGTGCATGAACATTCTTGTTGTGCTCAGACTGATCGACATCGAAGTGAATCACATAAGCATCTGGAGCATATTTGCTCACAAGTCCAGTAATGCGGTCGTCAAATCGGGCACCAGCACAGATAAGTAAATCGCTCTCACAAACCGCCCAGTTTCCAGCAACCGTGCCATGCATACCGTACCAGTAGAGGGACTGCTCATGGTCGGGATCGAAAGCACCGATTCCCATGAGGGTATGGGCAACGGGGAGACCAGTAAGTTCAGCAAATTCTTTTAATTCAAGATGTGCCTCCGAGGAAATAATTCCACCACCGGTGTAAAGAACGGGCTTCTTTGCTTTGGATATGAGCTCGAGCACTTCGGTGAGTTCATCATCGGTTGCTTTGGGTTGGTCGAGCTTGTAACCGGCTAATTCACCTACCTCATCTGGAAAGAAGGGTTCAAAAACTTTTTGTTGTACATCTTTGGGAATATCGATAACCACCGGACCAGGCCTGCCACTGGTGGCCAGGTAGAAGGCTTCCTTGACCACTCTGGGTAAGTCCTCAGCAGTAAGAACCAAATAACTGTGCTTAACGATAGGCAGGGTCATCCCGAAAAAATCAGTTTCTTGAAAAGCTGCCTTGCCGATAAATTGTTGGTAAACCTGACCCGTGATCGCAACCAAAGGGATGCTGTCCATAAAAGCATCTGCTATGCAAGTTACCAAGTTGGTTGCTCCTGGACCGGATGTTGCCATACAAACACCTGCTTTGCCTGTTGCACGTGCATATCCGTGGGCCATAAAACCACCACCCTGTTCTTGCCTGGGCAAAATTGTACGAATTTTCTCAGAACGGGTGAGAGACTGGTGGAGTTCCATGGAAGCACCACCAGGGTAGGCAAAGACCACATCGACACCTTCGCGCTCAAGGGCAGAGACTAGAACATCTGCACCCTTCATGGCGGGACCATGCTCGCCTGATACTTCGGGATTGGTAGTAGATATGGTTTGTGTGCTCATAATAGAATAAAAGATATCAAAGTTATTAACATGTCTTAAGTGCGAATTTTTTACAAGGTGAAAGCCCTCCCATGGGTGATCCTTTTCTATCCTCTAGAATTTCTGCAAAACCAAATCTTGCCGATGTCAAAAATAAGCGCGAAGATAATTGGAAGATGTCTAACCAAAAAAAGAAACAGATTTGCACTTTTTCTTCCTGGGGTGCGGTTACGACACTTTTGGATGACGAATCGGAAATTGTGCGTGGGGGGCTTCTGCAATTTTTAAAAAACACTCCTGAAGAGGGCAAAAAGTTCTTGCTCGGTATTAGCCAGGGGCAAGATTCCTATCTGGCCAAACATGCTCAGAACATGATCGAGAAACTTGGCTGGATTGATGGTGCAGGGGATTTTTTACGGTTTATTCGTTCATTGCGTTATGAGTTGGAAACCGGTTGGTTCTTGCTGGACCGAACGGTCTACCCAGATCTTGAAACCTCTACTTACACCTTTTTTCTCGATCAATTAGCCGATCGCTGCCGAGAATTACTTCTTCAACCATCCAATCCCAGAGGAACTTGCGAAGTTTTAAACCGTGTTCTTTTCCATGAGTTTGGTTTTCGTGGGGCAAGGGAGAATTTTGAGGATACGGATAACAGTTTTTTGCACCGTGTTCTCGATCGAAGGGAAGGTCTGCCTATTTCTCTTTGTACAATTTATATTTTGGTCGCCCGCAGGATAGGCTTTGAACTGGACCCGATCGGGACGCCCGGAAGGTTTATGGTTGGATGTTTTGCGGAACAACACCCTTTTTACATCGATTGCTGGGCGGGTGGCCGAATTATGGAACTGGAACAAATGGAAGACAAGGTGGGTATGCTTCCAGATGAAGAGTCAGGTGCCACCTTGCTCCCAGTAACCGTAGCTGAAACCCTTACCCGGGCGTGTCGAAATTTATGCCGACACTATGGTGCTTTGGATGATTTGGCCAAAGAAAGGTTATTTCTTTCTTTTGTTAACGAATTTGAAAGGGTACACCAGGAAGCATCCAATGCTTAAGGAACCGATCCTTTTCGATCACTTAACTAAGCTTCCAACAAATCAGGTTGGCCTTGCTGTGCTTGGCTACCCAATTAAGCATTCGATAAGTCCCGAAATTCATACAGCTGCCCTCCATGTGTTGGCCCATTCTGCAGACGAGTATTCAAAGTGGAGCTACGAAAAAATTGAAGTTCATCCCCATTCCTTGGCCAAGGCATTACCCATACTCGCAGATTATGGTTATCGTGGATTAAACCTTACTATTCCTCATAAAGTGGAGGTGTTACCTCACCTTCCATCGATGGATGAACAGGCCCGGATTATGGGTGCGGTCAATACCCTTTGCTGGGAGCGGGGTGGATGGAAGGGATACAACACCGATGGGGTAGGGCTATCCAGAGCAATTGAAGATGCCTTCAAATTACCCTTGGGGGAATTTAATGTGGTTGTGCTGGGAGCAGGGGGAGCGGCTCGTGCCGCGGTTGCTCAATGTATTTTTGAGGGTTGCCAAAACATTGCTTTGTACAACCGTACAAGAGACCGGGCCAGAGAGCTTGTCTCTGCCTTAAAAGAAAATGGGATCGAAAGGGAAGTCTGCTTGCTCGAATCTTTTACCAACCCATTTGCTGGCTTGAATGAACCTGTTGTTGTGATCAACGCGACCGCTCTCGGTCTGAGACCTGAAGACCCATCACCGGTGGATCTCTCTGGATTGGATGGTAATTTTCATGTTTACGATATGGTTTACAATCCTCCGGTTACCCAACTCTTGAGAAATGCGATGGAGACGGGCTATCCTGTGGCAAATGGTCTTGGTATGTTGGTCGGGCAAGCGGCCCGTTCCCTGGAAATATGGTCGGGGCAGGAAGTATCGGTTCGAGCGATGAGCGAGGCTGCCCAGGCCGCAGTTCTGTCTTAATTGAATTTATGAACGAGCTAATGGACTTGGCTGACTTTTTCCTGTGGGTGGGCTTGTTTGTAGGGTCCTGTCTTGGTAGCTTTCTCAATGTGGTCGCTTACCGGGTACCTCGTGAACTTTCTGTCATCCGCCCACGTTCAAGTTGCCCCGCGTGTAAGAAGCCCATTCCCTGGTTTTTGAATCTACCCGTTTTGGGCTGGGTTATTCTCAAGGGGAAAGCGAATTGCTGCGGTAGTAAAATTTCCGTACGCTATCCCCTCGTCGAATTAATCATGGGGTGCCTGTTTGCCTGGCAATTTCATTCGTTTGCAGCTCATGGAGACCTCGGTATTCTTCTCAGTTCCTGTTTGTTCGCTTGGATCCTCGTTGGGGTAATTGTGATTGATTTGGAGACCATGCTCATTCCCGACCGCTTCAGTATTGGTGGTGCTTTCCTCGGTTTTCTCCTATCTCTTTATTGGCCCTACCTTCATGGATTCGATCATTCAATGGGAGGGGCAAGCAGTCTTCGTGCGGGGGTAAGCAGCCTCACTGGCATACTCATTGGATCTGGCCTGCTTTATTGGATAGGTGCTGTGGCTGGCCGGGCCTTGGGTAGGGAAGCACTGGGCGAGGGCGATGTGAAACTGCTTGGATGCATTGGTGCGTTTTGCGGGTGGAAGGGTGCGGTCTTTTGTATTTTTGGAGGTGCTATGCTCGGTTGCCTGTTATTGATCCCAGCTTTAATCTTACAGAAACTCAGATTTTTTTCTTCTAAAGATACGAACCAAATTGGTTTGGGGGTGGAGATCCCCTTTGGCCCTTATCTCGCCCTGGCCGCTTTGGGTTATTTTTTTGGGTTCAACCAATGGGTCGATCCATGGTTCGTGTGGACTGAATCCCTTCCTTTTTAACTTTAATCGGTCTCAGGCAACGGTTCTACTTTTTTGAATTATCACTCCTTGCCGATTTTGGCGTTGAAGAATTAAGCAAATCGGGACATTGATTGCTTGAACCTGTGGATTTTTACCCCTTTCCAGATTTATGAAAAAATTGCTTGTAGCCAACCGAAGCGAAATCGCAGTTCGGATTTTCCGTTCTGCGACTGAATTAAACTTAAGGACTGTCGCAATCTATGCGGAGGAAGACCGTTTTGGAGTGCACCGTTTTAAAGCAGATGAAGCCTATCTCGTTGGAAAAGGAAAGGGACCGGTTGCCGCCTACCTCGATATTGACTCGATTATTTCCTTAGCCAAGGAAAAGGGAGTGGACATGATCCATCCGGGTTATGGTTTTCTTTCTGAAAACCCTAACTTTGCCCGTGCCTGTGACGAAGCGGGGATCACATTTGTTGGCCCACGCCCCGAACTGATTGAGCGAATGGGGGATAAGGTCGCAGCGAAGAAGGCCGCGGATCAGGCGGGTGTGCCCACTTTACCTGCTACTCCCAATCCAGTTTCCAAGCCAGCTGAAGCCCTTAAATGGGGGCGCAAAATAGGGTTCCCTCTGATCATCAAAGCTGCTTTTGGTGGGGGAGGGCGTGGTATGCGTGTGGTCATGGATGAAAAAGACCTCAAGCCCATGCTTGAAGAAGCCCAAGGAGAGGCAGAGCGTGCCTTTGGCAATTCAGCTGTCTTTTTGGAGCGCTATGTTGGACGGGCGAAGCATCTGGAAGTGCAAATTCTTGGCGACCGTAAGGGCAATGTGGTTCATCTTCATGAACGAGACTGTTCGGTGCAGCGCCGGTACCAAAAAGTTGTGGAGGTGGCTCCCTCGATTGGGCTCCCTGACAAAGTGGTCAAGGAATTATGCGATGCCGGGGTACTGCTTGCGGAAAAGATCGGTTATGACAATGCAGGAACGGTAGAATTTCTTCTCGATCAGGATACCAATGAGTGGTTTTTCATCGAAATGAATCCACGCATTCAGGTTGAGCACACCGTGACGGAACAGATCACTGGTATCGATATCGTTCGTTCCCAAATACTCGTTGCGATGGACCAGTCTTTGCACGGAAAGAAAATTGGTATTCCTAAACAGGAAGATATACCCCGCAATGGATGTGCGGTGCAGTGCCGGGTGACCACGGAAGACCCTGAAAAGGACTTCACTCCCGATTACGGAAAAATTTTGAGTTATCGATCTTCGGCCGGGTTTGGGGTTCGATTGGACGGTGCGATGGGCGATACCGGTTCCATTATCACTCCCTTTTACGACTCGTTGTTAGTTAAGATCACCACCTCCGGGCCCAACCTTGGGCAGGCATTGGACCGCATGCACCGGGCACTTCGCGAAATGCGTATTCGTGGGGTCAAAACCAACATTCCATTTCTCGAAAATGTAATTTCTCACAAAGAATTTGTGGAGGGTCGTGCCTCCACAAAAATGATTGATATCACCCCTGAGCTTTTCCGCTTCAAGGCAAGGCGGGATCGGGCGTCCCGCTTGCTTAACTACTTGGGGGAAATTGTTGTTAATGGAAACCCTCAGGTAAAGGGGCGTGAACGGGTCAAGAACCCACTTCCTTTGATTGTTCCTGAGCACGATCCTAAGGAAGCTCCTCCACGGGGCACGCGGGATTTGTTGCTTGCGGAAGGAGCGGTGAAGTTTTCCCAGTGGTTGCGTAATCAAAAGCCCCTCATGGTGACAGATACCACCTTGCGCGATGCTCACCAGTCTCTCTTTGCTGCTCGGATGCGCACCTATGACATGCTCGCAGTTGCAGACTTTATTTCCCGTCGCCTCTCCGGATTGTTCAGTTTGGAGATGTGGGGCGGTGCCACTTTCGATACCTGCATGCGCTTCCTCGGTGAGTCTCCCTACGAGAGGCTCAGAAAATTGCGTGAGCGTATCCCCAACATTCTTTTTCAGATGTTGCTTCGCGGATCCAACGGAGTCGGCTATGCCAATTATCCGGACAATGTGGTTCGTGAATTTGTGATCCATTCATCGGAGGCGGGTATGGATGTGTTTCGTATTTTTGACTCACTCAATTACCTGCCAAACCTGAAAGTAGCTATGGAAACTGTGAGTGAGCGCACAAAATCACTTTGTGAGGCGGCACTTTGCTACACGGGAGACTTTACCGATCCCAAGGAGGAGAAATATGTACTCAAGTACTATGTCGATCTGGCCAAGGAACTTGAAAAAATGGGTGCCCATATCATCGCAATCAAGGATATGGCTGGTTTGTGCCATCCGACCGCAGTGCATCGTCTGGTAAAAGCCCTTCGTGATGAGGTTTCTCTCCCTGTCCACTTCCATACTCATGATTCCAGTGGCATCGCCTCTGCCTCGGTCTTAAAAGCATCAGAAGCTGGAGTAGATGTGGTCGACTTGGCGGTTTCCTCTATGTCCGGTTGCACCAGTCAGCCGAACCTCAATTCCATTGCTCATGCCCTTCGCAATGCTCCCAGGTCCACCGGTTTGGATGTGGTCGCCCTCAACGATTTGTCCATCTACTGGGAAGCGGTGCGTCAGTATTACGCCCCCTTTGATACATCTCCGCCCTTTGGTAGTGCCGAGGTGTTTCACCACCAAATGCCAGGAGGGCAGTACACCAACCTGCGCGAGCAGGCCACTGCCCTGGGTCTGGGAAAACGCTGGCCCGATGTGGTCAAGACCTACCAGCAAGTGAACAAGCTTCTGGGAGATATTGTTAAGGTTACCCCGAGCAGTAAGTGTGTCGGAGACCTCGCAATTTTTCTCATCACCAAAGGGGTAAAGCCAGAAGATATGTGCAACTTGCCTCCTGAAACTGGATTTCCAGAATCCGTGATCGATCTTTTATCGGGCAACCTTGGCCAACCGATGGGAGGGTGGCCCAAGCAGGTCCAAAAAGTTGTTTTGGGGAAGCGTAAACCCATGCGTGGCCGTCCTGGAGCCTCTGCTCCCAAGATTGATCTGAAAAAAGAATTTGCCAGCTTGCAAAAAAAGATCGGTCGAAAAGCGACCGAGGACGATCTTTTTGCGCACCTTATGTATCCTCAGGTTTTTCAGGAATACTTATCCTTTCGGACAAAAAATGGAGATGTTTCCGTCCTGCCCACAACTGCATATTTTCATGGCCTTGCTGTAGGGGAAGAAATTTCTATTGAAATTGAGGAAGGGAAAACCCTGTTCGTTAAACTATTGAATGTGGGCGAACCGGATGAAAAGGGGATTCGTTCGCTCACCTTTGAGCTAAACGGAAAAGCTCGGACCACTTTGGTGGAAGATAAATCTGTCAAAGGAGATGCAAAAGCACGCGAAAAAGCGGACCCTTCGAATCCTCTTCATATAGGAGCTCCCATCCCTGCAATGATTAGCAGCATAGCTACCAGTGTGGGCAAGCCGGTGAAGAAAGGGGATAAAATTGCCGTGCTTGAGGCGATGAAAATGCAAACCACCTTGTATGCCTCTGCGGACGGCACGGTGGATGATATTTTGGTTCAAGTGGGAGAATCCGTAGAGTCTAAAGACTTAATTGCCAAATTGCGTACTTAACCCTTTGATTCTCTTGTGATCAAGTTTTTCGAGCCATCCTTTTATAAAGTTCTGCTTTGTTGCTCCTGGGTATGCCTTGCCACCACTTCTTATGCCCAGGATTTAATCATTCCTGAACCCGCTCTCCAAAATGCGATTGCCCGATCACTTGGGGTGAGCGAACAGAAATTGTCCAAGTCTTTGGTTGAAAATAAGCTCTTTCGGTTACAAGCCGATGACCTTGGTATTCGAGACCTTAGTGGGTTGGAGCATGCTAAAAACTTGGAGTCCTTGGTATTGCGGGACAATATTATTGAAGATCTCGGGCCTATTCAGGGACTTACCAAACTAAAGAACCTCGATCTTTCGGGAAATCGGTTAACGAGCCTTCGCTCTCTTTCTTCCTTACAATCTCCCTCCCTTCGTATCCTAAATTTGTCAAGAAACCGATTGCTTGGTCTCAGTGGTATTGGACGGTTTCAGGCACTTGCCCAACTAGATGTATCCAGCAATTCACTGATTGATCTTGAAGGGGTAGGAAACCTTAAAGGTTTGGTTAATTTCTATGCTCAGGGAAACCAGCTTGGCCGGGTAGAGGGATTTGCTGATCGAAACCGCAATAAACAATTTGATCCCGGGGAAAGCTTTACCGATGAAAGCGGCAATGGGAAAAGGGACACCGATCCCCTAAGTGAGATCGTCAATATGCCCAAGCTTGCCTCTCTTCACCTTTATGATAACCGGATTGCGAAGCTTGACCAGTTAAGCGACCTTCCCAATCTTCACACCCTTCTACTTTCGGGTAATTTGATTGAATCGGTCTTGCCCTTGTCCAAGTTTACATCGCTGAAAATATTAGCCCTTGGCAACAACCGCATCCATACACTCGATGGGTTGGGGGATTTGGCTCAACTGGAAAGGTTGAACCTTTCCGAAAACCAAGTATGCGACCTTCGGATACTACGGGGATTAAAGAAGCTCAATCAGTTGGATTTGAATAGCAACCTCTTGACTGAGCTCACTGATTTGTCTCAATTAAGAAACCTGCAAACCCTCGGGCTTTCACGCAACCTGATTAGGGATCCTTCCCCGGTCATCCAAATTCCAAGCCTTCGCAGGCTTACCCTTAGCTACAACCAAATTCCCACAACCAAACCGAACTTCAAGGATCTGTTTCGGGAGGCACAAGCTCGTGGCGTCTATTTAAATATTAGGACACAGTCTGAATTTCGGCCCCGGCCGTACAGTCTGGTCCGTTCCCTGATTGGCCATCCTCAATCCAATGCTTCTTTGGGTGCGTACCTGAGACAACAGGGCTACCCCCGCCTGATCGAACTGTTTCTTGATCAAAAGATTAAGCAGGAAGATCTGAATTCGGCCTGTTTGCTTTGGGAAGAGGCATTAAAATTTGAAAAAAGTCTTTCCGATCTTCCTTTTCCCGGAAAATAGAGGATTGGGTACGGTTGCCCTTATTTGTCAAAGTAGAGCAGGGCAGCCAAAATTACTGATAGAATAAACCCGATCAGGTAAACCATTCGCACTGCGAGTTTGTGAAAAGCGTGCGAGCGAACCAATCGGTCCACCGTTTTCCTGTATTCGCGCTTTAGGCGCTTTTTGAATGTATTGGGTTGTGCGGGCAAAGTTAAAAATAAAAAGGCAAGATTAGTTCCAAAACTATGAAATCAGCTTGGTTTTTCAAGTGCATAGTAAAAGGCCTTCTTCCATCCTTTACAGGGTACCCAAAGTGACTTAAATACAGAAGAAGATGGCAACCAAGCAACGCACCATTCGCAAAGAACGAGCGGTTCAGGGAAAATCTCTTCATACCGGTGAGGAAGTAACTTTGACAATTAAGCCTGCACCTCCCAATTCCGGCTATTTATTCCGTCGAATGGACCTCTACGGCAAGCCAGAGATTAAACCAGTCGCTGAGAATATATCTGATCTTGTCCGTAGCACGACCATCACCAATGGCAATGCCAAGGTTCATACCATTGAACATGTGTTAAGTGCCTTGGCCGGTTGTGGGATTGATAATGCTGAAATCGAGCTGGATGCCAGCGAGCCACCGATCATGGATGGTTCCTCCCGTCCCTTTGTCAATTTGATCATGGAAGCAGAAGCGGTGGAGCAGGAGGAAGACAGGCAGTTTCTGGAAATCACTGAGCCGGTTTCTGTAACCTCAGGCAATCGCTCCATCATTGCTTTGCCCCATGATGGTTTTCGAATCACCTGCACCTCTGCAGATGACCGTGGAATTCATGTGCAACACCTTTCCATTGATATCGATTCAGAAACCTATGTCGCTCAAATTGCCCCTGCCCGGACCTTTACCATCTACGAGGAAATTGAAGAGTTGCTAAAGATTGGAAAAATTCAGGGAGGGAGTTTGGACAGTGCCATTGTTATTAAAGGAGACAAAGTACTCTCCAAGGAACCCCTTCGTTTTGAGGATGAATTCGTTCGTCATAAAATCCTCGATATTGTGGGAGATTTTTCTCTTCTTGGTAAGCGACTGAAAGCACACATCATCGCCGTTCGTCCAGGACATTCACTCAATTCCCAATTGGTTTCCAAGATCATTGAGACCTCAGCTGGCAAGAAGGGCAAGGCATCGGTAGGCACTTCGCCCAGAAAATCCTATGTTCTTCCCGACGAAACAGAGCTTGATATCCGTCGGGTTCTGGATGTTTTGCCCCACCGTTTCCCCTTTGTTTTAATAGACCGTGTCATCTCGATGGATGGGGAAACTTGCTTAACCGCCCTCAAAAATGTCTCCGTAAATGAGCCCTTTTTTCCGGGGCATTTTCCAGGTCATCCGGTCATGCCCGGAGTTTTGCAATTAGAGGCCATGGCCCAGGCTGCGGGGATTTTACTTCTCAAAAGAGGGTCTGCCGAAGGAAAAGTAGCCTTTTTTATGAGTGCGGATAAAGTGAAATTCCGTAAACCGGTTGTACCTGGGGATCAGCTCATTATTGAGGCAAACCTCGATAAGATACGGGGAAACAAGTTGGCGACTGCCAAAGTGGAATGTAAGGTTGGGGGAAAAGTTGTTTCCTCTGCCAGCTTGATGTTCTCCATCGTCGATGGTGGAGATGATGCCTGATTTGCTTTTCTAATGTCCGTTCAAATACATCCACAAGCCATCGTTGAACCGAATGCTGAGCTCGGGGAGAATGTTGAAATTGGGCCTTTTTGCTACATCGGTTCGAGCACTCAAATTGGGGATGGTACCAAGGTGCTTCACCATGCCACGGTCGAAGGAAAAGTATCCCTTGGCAAAAACAATACCATTTTCCCTTATGCTTTGGTTGGTGGGCTTACCCATGATCTTAAGTATGAAGGGGGGGAACCGGGGCTTGCGATCGGGGATGATAATATTTTTCGCGAGTATGTGACCGCTCACGTTGCGACCAAGCCTGAGGACTACACTACCATTGGTTCGAACAATGTATTTCTCGCTTACAGCCATGTTGCCCATGATTGCCAGATTGGGGATCACTTGGTCATGAGTAGTCATTCCGCCCTTGGTGGACATGTTGAGGTGGCAAATCATGTAAACATTGGATGGGGTGCAGGGGTTCACCAGTTTTGCCGGTTGGGGCGCCATTGCATGGTCTCTGCCTGTTCCAAGCTGGTTCAGGATGTGCCCCCCTTTATGTTGGCAGATGGTTCTCCCGCAGAGGTGCGCTCTATCAACAAGGTGGGTCTGGAGCGTGCAGGTTTTGAGGCATCAGAGGTCGATCTGATCCGCAATGCATTTAAAGTTCTCTACCGAAAAGATTTAAACCGCACCCAGGCTCTCCAGCACCTGGAGGAAAATTACCCAGTCGCAGAGGAGCCCAGTTTGAGTGAGATTCTAGCCTTTGCCCGATCCAGTGCCCGGGGCATGGCATAGAGCAATCGTCGTTTTATTGCCTGAGATACTAACTTTCCAGGGATGCCAATAAATCCCAGGAATAAATCCCAGAACCGTGCCCATCGCTAAAGAGTAAGCGCAATGCATAGTTTCCTATATACTCGATTTTTTTGATCGAAACCCCGGCAAACTCAGATTGCTGACTGCCACCCGATACTTTACCAAAAATATCTACTTCACCGGAATGCTCCGCACTGGGTGAATTTGCCCGGAGGGTAGGGGAGTCGAGGAAAGACTCCTTCCCATTGGCCCAGCGTATGGCGAGGAAATCTCCTACAATTTCAATTTTCTCTGGTGTATTCAATCAGAACTATCGGCCACAGGCCAATGAATGGCTCAAATAAAAGAGTCCAAGCTGTTGCCGGAACCAGGCCGTTCGGAGGGCGGGTTGCCACCCCCATAATAAGGGTCAAGCACTTCATTTTGAAAGGGTCTGCTTGGATCGTCCCCTTCCCGGGCGGCCCGATCAAAGTTTTCCATTTCCTCCCGGATCATTTCTTCCTGTAAATCTTTATCCTCCAGTTCACGGTCGAGGCTTCTTTCGTCCCAGTATTTATCGTTGTGCACCTGAGTGGGTGCAGGTTTTTCGGGTAACTCGTCCGACTTAACAACCTGCCAGTCAGGCTCTCGGGTGCAGTCAATTCCTGTGTCATCAACCGTGTCCACACTCGGGATCGGTTCGCCTGGTTTTTCGCAGTGTTCCTTGGGTATTTGAGCTTGCGTATGGTCTTTAAGAGACCCCCCTAAGTCCAGATCGTCTTCAGATTTAGTGACTTTCACTGAAGACTCATTTCCAGTTTTCGGAACCTCAGCAGCCTGTTGGTTTACTTTCTCTTGGCTCAGTTCTCGAAATTTTTGATCGTATGCTGGGGACAGCCCTTCCGTTGAATTAGGTTCCATGATTATTCAATCTATTCCTACACTCAAAGCCTTGGCAAATTGAAACTTTAGCGGGCGGGCATACCAACCTAAGCTCCCTTTTTGATTGCAGGAAAAAAAAAATCCTTCATTTTAATTGGTCTTATGCCAAGAGAAACAGTGATTTTAGAGTGCACCGAAGCGCGTAAAGAAGGTAAGCCACCTTCTCGTTACCTTAGCAGTCGCAACAAAAAGCAGCAGACCGAAGCGGTTGAAAAGAAGAAGTACAATCCTTTTCTTCGCCGCCGCACCGTTCATCGCGAAATCAAAAAGGCATAACTCAGCCTTCTCGTCATCTCGTTTCAGAGATGATTTGAGTTCTTATCCTTACGAGGGAAGAATCTCAGTAATTTTTTCTGCAATCAGGCAAATTTCTTTGCTTGAGGGGTTATCTTCATTGGCTACGACAACAGGTGTTCCATGATCTCCTCCCAGCCGCACCTCTTCATGCAATGGGATTTCACCGAGGAATGGACATTTCAAAGCCTGTGCAGTTGTGGCTCCGCCACCCTGACCAAACAGATGTACCTTCTTACCGCTCTCTTCATCGAGTAAGAAGCTCATATTTTCAACCACTCCAAGAATGGGAACATTTACTTTTTCAAACATTCTTGCCCCACGGCGGGCCACATCTACAGCCGCTTTTTGTGGAGTGGTGATAAGGATAGCCCCATCCAGGGGAAGAATTTGAGCAAGCGAAAGTTGTGCATCCCCAGTTCCCGGAGGAAGATCGATCAGTAAGTAATCAAGGTCTCCCCATACCACATTATGGGCAAATTGCTGGATGGTTTTCATAATCATTGGTCCGCGCCATACAACCGGGCTTTCCTCATCAATCAATAAGCCCATCGATATGCTTTTCACCCCGTAGCTTTCCACTGGGGCTAAGATATTGTCACCCACAAGTTCTGGACGACCGGATGCTCCAATCAAAAGGGGGACAGATGGGCCATAGAGATCACAGTCCATCAGTCCTACTCTAAGCGGCGTGCCCTCATTCGATTCCATCCTCGCCAAAGCACAGGCTAGGTTTACCGATAAGGTGGATTTACCCACTCCACCCTTGCCACTGGCCACGGCGATGATTCGTTTCACTCCGCTTAAGTTTTCATCCCCCGGACCATCTGCATCAGTCGAAGGTTCTTTCTTTTTCTTCACCCGTACCATTACTTCGGCCGCGTCTATGGCTTCATCTGCGAGAAGGGCTTCTTCCACTTCTTTTTTAATGGTTGGTGGAAGGGTATGATCCGCTGTGGATAGTTCGAGAATCACTTTGGCAGTTTTCCCTTCCATCTCAGCTTGTTGCACCAAGCCGAAAGAAACAAGATCCCGGCTAAAACCAGGATATTTGACATTTTTGAGTAGGTTTAAAATTAGATCTTCGCTCATAAAACAAAGGAAACATCAAGCAAGCTCGGCCTATTCTCGGCAAGGAGAAAAGCCACTTATTCCTTTTCTTTTACTGGAAAGAGAGAGGGTCCTTTGCTTGGCCCCTTTTTTTATAGATTCCTTTTGTTTTTCGCTTGATGATAAGAGGTGGGTACTAAAGTTTATTACCTATGAGTGTGGATATGGTTATTTTTAAGGTTCGCCATCTTTTGATGGCTTGTGTTTTGGGTTTGGTTTTGGCTTTTCTTCCTCTTCTCAAAGGTGCTGAAAAAGCCATTGTGCTTGGGCCGATCGAAGGAGAGTTGGCTAAGAAACAGATTCCGATCGATCTGGGCAGGACGCCTAAAGTGCTCGTTCCTTTGATCAGTAAGCCGATTTTCGTGCATGGTGGGTTACGACTGTCTACTGCAAAAGAGAGCCGTTTTTCGGCCACCTTTAGCTCGGCCGGGGGAAATGATATTCAGGTTGCAATTACCCGTGGAACCCCGAAAGAGCCGTTCGCAACTTTTGTCAGCAAAGCATCGACGATCGAGGGAGCTGTATCTTTGGCCTGTGACCGCTTGGTTTCAGAGATTTTGGGCATTCCGGGGTTCTTTTCTGGCCGGCTTGCATTTCTGTCCGATCTTTCAGGTGCGAAAGAGGTGTGTGTTTCTGACTCGATGATGACTTATTCGAAACCTCAGACATCTTTTGGTAAAATGACTTTCAATCCAAGTTGGAACAACGACGGAACGGGTCTCTTTTTTACCAGCAACCGCAAGGTCTTTAACAATATTTACCATTTAGATATCGCCACTCGACGTGTTGCCACCGTGGCCAATTACAAGGGAAGCAATCTGCGTGCTGTGCAAAACCCAAGAACGGCGCAAACTGCACTTATCCTTTCCACCTCTGGCAACCCTGAATTATGGATGGCCAATACACCATACGAACGCCCCAGGCGGATTACCAACAACAAGAGCAATGAATCCGGTCCTTGCTGGTCTCCTGACGGTCGCCGCTTGATCGTTACTTCAGATACTCGTGGAAAGCCGCAACTCTATGAGGTCTCGCTGTCATCGGGCGTTTTATCACGCATACCCACCAATGTAAGCTCTCATTGTGTGGAGGCGGCATGGAACCCGGTTGATCCCTCCCGGGTTGCCTTTACCGCTGCTGTGGGTGGAGGGTTTCAAATTTTTGAGTACAGTTTTACCAACCGTGCAAGCCGTATGATTACCCGTGGAAACGATCATGCTATGCAACCCTGCTGGGCAAACGATGGTAGGCATATTTTCTTTACCAGTCGTTCAACCGGAGGAGCCACCCAAATCAAAGTGATTGATACTGAGTTTGAAGAGGCGAAGCCGATACCACTTCATGATCGCAATTTTGGGAATTGTTCCCAGCCCTCTTTCATTTACTCGAGATAATTCATTGATCTCAGAAAAAGTACCCTTATGAAGCTCTTAATCCTTGGGGATATTGTAGGCCGTCCGGGGAGAAACTTTTTAAAGGCCCACCTCGGCACTTTCATGGAGCAATCCTCGGTGGACGGGGTCATTGCCAATGGCGAAAATGCTGCCGGTGGGGCAGGAATAACTGCCAAGACTGCAGAAGAGATTCGTAAAGCCGGAGTAAGAGGAATCACGCTGGGAGACCATGTCTGGGACCAGATGAACTTTGCCAACGAAATTGATAGGCTGGACTTTGTTTGCCGCCCGGCCAATTTGCCTGGCTCCAACCCTGGCAAGGATCACCTAGTAATCGATTTTGCTGGAACCAGCGTAGGGTTGTTCACCGTACTGGGTCGTACTTTCATGGGCCCTAAAGTGGATTGCCCTTTTGCCACGGCTGATCGGATCATCGAACAGTTAGATGCGAGCTGCGATCTGATTTTGGCTGAAATTCATGCGGAAACCACATCGGAAAAGGAAGCGATGGGCTGGCACCTCGATGGCAGGGTAGCGATGATTTACGGCACCCATACCCATGTGCCCACGGCCGACTTGCGCATTCTTCGGGGTGGTTCCGCTTATCAGAGCGATCTGGGAATGACAGGTCCTCGCGAATCCGTGCTCGGACGGGATATCGATGCCTGCGTCGGCCGCTTTGTCGATGGGATGCCCAGAAAATGTCCGGTGGCGGAGGGCGATGTTGGCATGCAGGGCTGCCTGCTCGAAGTGAACCAAAATACTGGCATGGCCGAATCGGTGGAGTTGGTTAACTGGCGGGAATCCGATTTAGCCAGTTAATCTTATTTATCCAAATCCTGGTATTGCCGGGCTTTAGTTGTATTGCTTCATAAAGGCGACCACATCGGCCACATCCTGAGCAGTAAGACCGAGTTGTTCCGCAGAGAGCATCAGGGAGCGTTTCATCCGCTTGGAAGATTTTACTTTGGAGCGTGGGATTAATTGGCTGAGTCCACCCTGGGAGAGAACGATCGCTGGGTCTCCATAGGCTTCGGTGATTCCGTGGATGATGTTGCCATCTTTAAGCTCATATTCCGTTCCTCCAAACCCATGGGCAATTCCCTGGGAGGGGTTCACAATGGCATGGATCACGGCACTCTTCGATTGCTTCGCCGCCCATCCTTCCAACCTTGGGCCAAAGTTTACGCCTACACCATCAACTTCATGGCACATGGCACACCTCATGATGGTGGTCTTACCTTGGTGAGGATCACCATTTAGTTTCATCACATCTCCTACCTTGAGGGTAGCTTTACCGGTGGGAGCGGGCGTGCTTATGGGTACAAGGGCAACCGCTTCCGCATCAAAGATTCCCGCCTTCTTCAATTTTTCTTTCACATTG
>JAYOTQ010000021.1:0-24166 GCA_038150505.1 Opitutales bacterium
GCTTTTTCGACAAGTCCTCCCAGTTAATAAAACCTTTGGTTTGATAAACAGGATTACCACCAAGAATGAACAAGCGCTCTACCGAACCGTCATTTATCTTGCTCGCCAGTGAAAAGATTGAATCAGCAGATGCACCAACCTCGATGTAGTTGATCGTGGAACCGATCGAACCAAGCAAGCGGTTCATCTCGTATGCAAGCAACTGAACTTCTGCAGGCAAGTGAGACCCAGCAAGTACAACAGATTTGTTAGGATCGCTGAGCAAATCGGCAACTGCTTCCGAAGCCCACTCTTTTTGAGAATTTGTGACGGATGATAAATTTTTTAGGTGCTTCTTCAATGATTGATCTGAGTGACCAAGTTTAGAAAGCAATTCAGAGGCAACCAGTGAAGCAAATCCAATCATTTGAGAGGATTCGACACGAATGCGATGATCAGCAACACCACCAGTACGGGAAAGATCAGACTCGGCAATGTAAAGCCGGTTCATTTTTTTGGCATCAGCTGCATTAAGGACCTTTCGACCTGACATGAAAGCCCTTGTATTCGACAACTCATTGGATTCACGATTTCCGAGAAAATCACTATCCAAAGATAAAACCCGTTTGGCAGAAGATAAGTTAGGTACCGCACGCAATGCCTTTTCAAGACCAAGGGCTTTACCAAGTTTATTTTCCGCTGAAGTATAATCTATCGCGTCGTGCTCAAACCATTGGATACCAGAAGACGCAACCTTCATCTGCAAAGATTGGCGAAGCATCGAATGGGAGCCATTGGCTAGAACAGCAACCTTGCCTTCGGCAACCTCATCATTAAGTGCATCTAATATAGAATCAGTGGAAACTTTTTTCCAACGATTGACTCCATTTTTAAGAGTTTCTCGAACAAAGCTTCCCTGGGCACGGTCAGGATCGTAAAGGTCAAGCACACTTGCCTGAGAATAGACATCAGTGCTTCCACCGTAGGGCAAGTAGGATGGATTCCCTTCAACTTTGGTAGGACGGCCTTGATGACTTTCGACGATTAGAGGTTGAAACCCACGACTGGTGGGATGAGAAGTTGCGTAAAAAGCAGGTACACCAGGTATGAGCTCTTCAGGACTCTTTCCATAAGGTAAAATTACATGCTCAGGACGCCTACAACCCGACATTCCTAAACCGGCCAATCCAAAGGAAGCAGCCATAAGTTTGACAAAACTACGACGCTCAACACCTTCCAGCATGCTGGCACCCTCAGGAAACTCGCGAGATACCCAATCTTTGAAGCCTTGAGTATCAGCTAAGCTGTCCAAGCTTTTCCAATATTCTTTGCCGGTGGGCATATCAGGTTGGTTGTTTTGCATAATCATCTGTGGCACCCGGTACAGCTCAGAGGTGGATGAACACCCCAATTTTCCTTCAATTCAAGACCAGCATGGACTTGGGCAAGTAACGGGTCTACATCGCCAGACTGGTTCACTTCCCAAGATAGGTTGGTGACCTCATCCAGGGGTCGCAGTGCCTTCTCTGGGTTGCGGTGACAATCCAAACAAAACGCCATACTCAAATGCTTATCATGATGAACCTCAACCATTTGATCCACCCGTCCGTGACATTCCACGCAACTAATTCCCCGGTTCACATGGATGGCATGATTGAAGTAAACATAATCTGGTGCCTTGTGTACGCGAACCCAAGGGATTGCTGGACCTGCATTTAAAATACCATCTCCATTGAGGTCTTCTCCATCGGAAAGTTTTCCATCCTTATTCGTATCTTCGCCGTAAAAAGAGGTTCTAACCGGTTCTAACAAAGGGGAATCTGCTTTCACGTTTTGGTGGCAGGACATACAAACATTGGCTCCTGGAATGTTTGCGTGGGAGGATTTATCCACTCCTGTGTGACAATAACGGCAATCAATACCCAACTCACCAGCGTGAAATTCGTGGTTGTAAGACACCGGTTGGGTGGGTTGGTAACCAACTCTTGTGTACTTAGGGGTAGCATAATAAGTAATCCCGGCTACCAGAACAGTCCCAATCATGCCAAGTGCGATAATTAGCTTAAGAGGAACCGTGTTGGACCATCTAGGGAAAATGTTTCTCACAATTGGGCTTTATTAATTAGGTGCGTGAATTACGAATTACTGTCATGAAGTATCTGTTGTTCGAAGACCACACAATATTAAAAAATCTAAACGCTACCTATTAATTTTACTTAATGCATTTCATTAGCAGTCTTAAGAATCGTAAATTTTAAATTTTTCTACCATGAGTGATCCAATGCGTAACCGAGATTTGGCATGAAAACACAACCAAGGAGATCGGACATCCTTGTCTTGGGTGGTGGAATGGCAGGCATTTCCTCCGCAATTGCTGCCTCGAAATCAGGTGCCACCGTTCAATTAGTTGATACTCTGCCCTGCTTGGGTGGAAATGTGAGTGAGGGTTTCCAGCATCCGCTTGATCTCCCATACAGCACGAACAATCCATTTTTCAGGGAGTCCGGGATTTGGGAAGAGATTACCAACCGGATTCGAGAGGATAATACGGAGGGTACTTTCACCGGGCAATCGAGGGCACTTTTTTCACTGATCAAGGAATACAAGACAATTTCAGTTGCCTTGGGATATCACTGCTTGGAAACGAATTTAAATACTTCTCAGGACCGAATTGAGTCCTGTCTTTTAGCAAACCTGGATAAAGGAGAAAAATTTCTACACCGTTCCGAATACTATATTGATTGCTCTGAATTTGCTGAACTTTCTCAAACAGCTAAAGCTCCTGGAGAACATCTATCATCGATCAACCCAGGAAATCGGGAAGATACCGCGAGAAAATTTAAACTGCATACCCTTATTGAAATTGGGGAGAAAAATGATCCCATCGATTTTAAATGTCCGGATTGGATTGAAACCCAGTGGGAAGAAAATGCGCTCTCTGCCAGAATTTCTCTTATGGAGTCTCTTAACCAGAACCTTACCGGGTTACATCACTTAGAATGGATAGGAGATGATTCTCCATTTCAGATGTTGGATGAAATTTGCTGGGCAGCATGGGATTTCATCAAAAATCGCTCGCCCTTGAAAGAACGAGCGAGAAACTTTTATATCAAAAAGATTCTCCCTTTAAAAACACCCAACCTTTCTTATCGGGGATATGGTGAATACCAATTAGCAGAGAATGATCTAATAGAGGGAAATTGCTTCGATGATTCTGTGGCGGTAAGCCGGGCTCCCCTTTGCCCTGCCCATTCGAGCACTTTTACTTCCCATGAAAAAATCCTCTTACCCAATCCTTTTGAAATTCCCCTCCGGTCTCTATTTTCCAAAAAAATAAAAAATTTACTCTGGGCAGGGAGGCATATTTCCTGCGATGAGTTCACCTCCAACTGCCTGGCCCATCCACCCACGCAATCCGTAATTGGGTCTGCAGTTGGATATTGTGCGTCCTGGTGCCTCAGAAAAAAACGATTGCCCCATACAATTTCTAAACCTGGACACATTGAAAGTTTTCAAAAAGAACTGCAAAGAACAAACCACCAAGTTCATAGGATTCCTCTCGCGGATGAAGCCAACCTTGTAAAATCTGGTCATATCCATGCATCCACTACCTGGAATGAAAAAGACTTATTCCAACTAAACCAATCGAGTGGAAGACCTACCCAAAAATGCCTGGTTCAGTTTCCAGTTAACACAAACCAGATAGATAAGGTGCAAGTTTTAATTGAGGCACAACCAGACCAAAACTTTGATCTTCGCTTACTCGCAGGTTCACAAAAAAACTACCATATACCTGGTGCCTGCCTGGAAGTCGCAACTTCTGTGGCCCAAAAACCAGGCAAGCAATGGCTGGAATTCGATCTTCGCACAACCATTTCAAACCAAGGATGGCATTTTCTTGAAATTCAATCAGAAGAAGAATTCAGGCTAATTGAAGGGGAGCACGCACCTGTGGGCCACATTTCTCTTTATCCAAATGAATCTATCCCCGGCATGCAGGCCACGAATCCTTATTGCGAGTATGCTGTGCCCGCGAATTACTCCCCTACTCCCCACCGCTGTGCCATAATACAAACTTACCCAGCTCAAAAAAGCTATGAGGTTGTACAATTAAAATCCGATTACACCCGCCCGTCCCACAGTCCCGAGTTATGGATTTCTCAACCTACGAATTTTGCTTACCCTGAATTTATTGAGGTTAACTGGCCGGAAGCGATCAATGTATCTCGTATCGACCTATTCTTCGATCCATCTTTCGGATATGATTCCCCTCCCTCACCTGAGGTCCCCACTCTCGTCACTCCCATCTCTCTTGTTAAAAGTTACAACATCTATTCAACCTCATCCAAGGGGAAGTCTGTATTGATAGAAAAAATAACCCACAATTGCATGAGTCACAGAATTCATCATCTCGAATTAACTGACATTCAATCGATCGAAGTTGAAATCATAGAAACTCATGGACTCAACCGAGCCCAAGTATTTAGATTGGCGGTTTATGAATAGGCCGCGAATGTTTGATTGATTTTCTTCCTCATCTGCGATTGATTATTATTTATGAGAGCCTTAGCCACTGTTTTTCGATTACTTGCCACATTTGCCCTCATAGGATTGGCCGGAGTTATCTGGTTAAAATGGGATACTTTTACATCTCAGAACCATTCATTCCTCGATGAAGTTGTCTCCGATGCCTACACCATTTTACAATCCGAGCGTGAAACACAATGGAAAGACATTTCCGAGAAAAAATCTTCTTTCTACGAAATCTTTGATGCCAATGATCAGGTGGGGCAAAATGATGAAAACCCTCTTCTTCTCGCTAATGACTCACTTTCCTCTGCCGAGAAGGCCATTCTTCGAAATCCTGAGTATGGGGAAAGTTTAAACAACCTTAGCTTAGAATATGGAGTGGACGCACTTACCTGGAATTCTGAAACCAAAATATGGGAACTTAATCCTGCCGTAAAACTGTCTCCTCCAGCCAGCTTCATGGACCCTTTTGCAGATGAGTCCAAGTTTCCCAAAGAAGATATCAAAAAAGAGGATGGTACCATCGTGCGGGGGGTACCAAGGTCCAACCGTTTACGGACCGTAATTGGCATGTTTTACAAAGACAGAGATGACAAATTTAAAGAGATAAAAAAACTCAGGGAAATGATCGTCTCCCGGGACCAAGAACTCAGGGAATACCAAAACCTTTATGCCAAGGAAAAAGAGCGCAAAGAACAACTTGAGGAAGAAGTTGGGGAACTCACCGTTAAAGTAGCTGGCTTAGAGGAAGACCTCAAAAGGGAAAAAGAGGATCGCCAGGCCGAGAAGGAAGCAGCCCAAGAAAAAGAAGAACAATTAAATCGGATTGTCGCTGATCTGGAGGAGCAGAAAATTAAAACTGCTCAAGAACATGAGGAATTTATTGATACCCTCAGAAATGAGCAAAAGGAACAAATGGCTGCTCTCCAAGATGAGGTCCGTAAAGCCGATGCAGAAGGGTACAAAAGAGGCATAGATGAGATGATTGCGAAGCAACAAGGCGGGGAAGTCGAACAGCAAGATGAAGAAGTCGCAGTTAACCCATTCCTTCCCTCAGAGGATGGTCCGCCTAAATTGTCTCAGGCAGAACTCATGCTCGCCGCCCAAGCGAAAACAATTAGTGAGACAGGGGTGCCATCGACAGTCGGGCGTGTTGATGGGAAATCAGGGATGATTTTGTTACCCTTAGGAAGTGAACGCGGAGTCTTACTTGGCAATGTATACACCCTTTGGAAGGAGCAAAAAAAAGCGGCTCGAATACGCATTCAGAGTGTGAGCCAAGGATACTCTCTCGCTTACCTGCTCCCCCAATTCGGAAACCCACAAGACCTTCGTCCTGGGGATAGTGTTCATGTCGTTCCTGAGAAAGAGGAAACCCTATAATTCTATTTTGATGAAAACCATTTCTTTTCTTTTAATTTCCTGCATCACACTTCTGTTCTCTGGATGCTTTACTGCCTCGCCTGACGATTCAAGAATTCCCCAAAGTAGACCAGCCAGCTGGGAATACAGCTTGCCCGGTGGTTTTGATCGCGGCGGATTCAACCGTTAGCAGCACCCTCTCCCATGTGCCCGGATTCTCATTCATCCGGATGTCTTTTTCTAGTTGCAACACCCATCGGCAATCTGGGTGACATCTCCACCCGGGCAGTGGAGACTTTAACCGATTGCGATTACATCGCTTGCGAGGACACAAGGGTTACAGGCAAGCTACTCAGTCGCTTAGATTTACATAAAAAACTCATTTCTTACCGGGAAGAAAATGAAAAAAATAAAAGCCTGCAAATTGCCGAAGATATTGAGCAAGGCAAGAATGTCGCCCTCTTGTCGGATGCGGGCTACCCCTGTATTAGCGATCCTGGGTTTCGTCTCGTAAGGGAGTGTCACATTCGAAAAATTAAAGTTGTACCCATCCCCGGTCCTAATGCTGCCCTTACCGCACTGGCAGTTTCCGGACTCCCGACTCATCAGTACTCATACATGGGATTCCTGCCCAAAAAAAGTGCTCAGGTTAGAAAAATTCTGGAGTCATGGAGCGAATATGAAGGGTCCATTGTGCTTTATGAATCTAAATACAAGATTGAAAAAACTCTTGGGCTCATCGCCGAGACCCTGGGTAAAGATCGTTTTGTATGCGTAGCCAGGGAGCTAACAAAAGCACACGAATCGATTAGGACTGGGCCCATCTCTCAGGTGATCGACCAACAAGCCCTTAGCAGTGGTAAAGGGGAATTCACTCTGGTGATTGCACCGCAGGGCTATTCGTTTTAATTGATACTGAATCATGAAAGTTGGACTCATTGATATTGGATCCAATACTACTAAAGTGTTAATCGCAGAAAAGGGCTCAGGTTTGCACCCAATTGGATTTACCCTTTTGGCTCAATCTTCCCTACCCTGCCGCTTATTCTCCAACAACCCGGAAGAGAAAAACATTCTTGGCCAAGATCAAGCACATACACTTATAAAATGCCTCCTCGAATTTCAAAATTTATGCATCAAGCATGGAGTGGATGTAATTCAAGCTGTAGCTACAGAAGCTTTTCGTAAATCATCCAATTCCTCGGAAATTGCTTCCCTGATTGAAGGAAGGTTTTCCTTTAAATTAAAAATTTTAAGTGGAGCCGAGGAGGCATCAGGCGTAGCCAAAGGCCTGCAAACCGATCCAAATGTTAACAAATTCGGAAGTTACACCGCCCTGGATATAGGTGGAGGAAGCATGGAGTTTATCCTAGTAAATAATCAAAAACTGGAGAATGTCTTAAGCCTCCCTCTGGGAGCCGTACAGGTGGCGAAATCGGACCCTTCATTTGCACAGCAACCAATCGCCCCCCAAAACCAGGAAATGGTCAGGTGTTACATCCGGGAAGCTATCCGAGAAGAGTTACCCCTTTTTCGGACCAAACACCCTAGGCTGGTTGGCACTGGGGGGACTCTTGTTTTCTGTAGAAAAATCTTAACCCTCTTACACAAGACAACAAAGGATGGATCTATCCATAAATCAGATATTGAAAAACTTGCTCAAACGGTATGTGCACTAAGCTTACAAGAACGGATAGATCAATTCCCAGATCTGCCCCCGGACCGTGCCGATATTTTTCCTTATGGGTTGCTCACGGTTTTGGAAATTATGAATTTCTTTGAAGTTCAGGAAATCATTCATTCTTATCACAATTTAAGGTATGGCTTGGTTCAGGAAATCATGGAGTCCGCCTGACTTTTCAACATCTTAATAAGAAAACCAGCAAAAGGACAAAGGCCCGAGCAAGCATGGGTTGGCAACCTCGGCGTTGTAACTGGCTAATCTCTTGGCTGAGGAATGCCACGACTCCGGCAGGGGTAAAACAATTTCTGCATCGCTTGAGTTGGCTGTGATCAGATATTGCTCCCTGGTTTCTTTGCTCTCCCACCCAAATGCAAATCCCGCTGAATGTTCGTCCGTGAAAGTATAAACTTCCCACTCCCCGGACTGGGAATACCTGGCTCTCCTCCCTGGGTCGCCAAGCCTAAGGCGAATCATTTCCCTGACAAACTGAACTTCTTGAGCAAACTTATCTTGCAGCGAATAATTCAACGCATTCACATCACCCTCTAAGTAGGTATTACGAATTCCTCTTTTGTGGCGTAAAAAATCCTGCCCTGCACTTATCATAGGAACTCCTGGGGCAACCAACAAGAGCCCAAGTGCGAGCATTACCCGGCTAACGGTTTCTCTCCCTATAGAATCCCCTACGACAGGATCTGAAATTTCGCGAAATCGATCCACCAAAGCGTAGTCGTCGTGAGACTCCAGGTAGTTCAATGATTGGCACGGGAACTGGTTTTCCCTATCCAATCCATTTTTTAAGAGCTCTAAAACCGATCCATTTCCCGTATGGTTTTTAGCAAATAAAAGTAACTCCTCTCTGCATAAATCACTCCAAAGCGCATAGCCAGTTTGGTTCATCTCTTGTGGCAATCTGCCACGAAAGCTCCATGGTTCAGCAAACAAGAGAATCCCGGGTTTAATTTTTTTTAATTCTGTCTCTATTTCTGCAAGCAATTCAACACCGAGCAACTCCCCCAAATCGAAGCGGAAACCATCCACATCGAATACCTTCACCCAATAGATCAGGCTGTCTAAAATTAATTTTCTCACGGGTTCGGCATGGCAGTTAAGATCATTTCCACATCCGCTAAAATTTGTCAGATTACCAGATTCATCATTCAAAAAATACATTTCCCGGTCTAAATGCATCAAATGGGGAGGGATTCCCACATGGTTATAAACCACATCGATCACCACAGCCATGCCTGCAGAGTGAAAAGCACTTACCATTTGTTTACACTCATCAATGACACGACCATCTTCACTGGCACTGCCATACACGGATGCAGGCGAGAAAAAATTGACCGGCATATAGCCCCAATGGTATTCATTTTTCTGTTTGGCATCAAACTCCTGCACCGGTTGTAGCTCAACCACATTGGCACCGAGCTTACGTAGGTAACAATCCTCCGAAATAAGCCATTTGGAAAGTCCATTAAATTCAAGCCTTTCCGCTGAAGTGAGTTCGCAGGGAGCATGAGCTAATAAATCCCTGAGATGAGCTTCCACAACAACCGCATCCTCAAGTGCTGGGGGCTGAAACTTTTTCTCTTCTTCCACAAAAGTTGGAAAAATGGCAACCGCTGGTCCATTTCTACCACAGATTGCTTTGGCATAGGGATCGACAATTTCTTTGCTGAAAAGTTCGCCATCCCCATCCAGTTGTTGAACCAGAAATTGATAAAACTTCCCTCTGGCATCTTCCGCAATCGAGACAGACCATGAACCATCCTTGCCCAAATTCATGGGAATGAGCCTGGCTTCTTTTTTTGACTTTTCTTCCGCAAAAAGAGCAAGTTTCACACCTTGTGCACGGGGAGCAAACAAACGAAAAAAGGAGGCTTCCCCATCATAAGAAAAACCGAAATTCCCCACCGGCCTTGTTTGAATCCATTTTTCCAACTCCAAGCCAGCATTCGGCCTAACCAAACGGAACCTTAGTAAATCACGCCCTGAACGTTTCTGATGAAACCAGAAGTTTTTGATTGAGGAATCATTTTCCCGATACGGAAACTGGGAATGAGGATCCACCCACTTGCCTCCTTCCGTGCAAAACTTAAATTCACACTCCTCAAATGGTTCCAATTCCTTCCGGGTCAGGGTAATTCCCTGCCCGTGCTTGAGTTGTTTCAAAAGATAATTCCTCGATCGTTCCCAGCCATTGAAATCTCCAAGTAAATAAACAGGTTCCTGCTCTATGTTATGAAACCGAAGGGTTTTTGAAGACAGATAAAAAAACCAGTCCCCATCCATTTCCGCATACCCGCCCAGACTCGCCCGTTCGATTGGGTCCACCAGGGTAAAATCCACCCCAATCATACTGCTTTCAGAAACCAAGTCTTGGGGAAGCATATCCCCCTGCCAGTCTTCCTCCAAGGCAACCCAGCCCACTTTTGGATCATCCGCCCAAACTTTACCACCCCGAAAATATGACATAATAAGGTAAATTCATAGTGATTAACTGACACGATGCACTCAAAATCCTTTTGCTAAGCATATTCCATCAAATTATAACTGAGTGATGTTATTTTATGTCAAAGAATAGGGATAAAGAAAAAATCCTCGTTGCGATATCAGGGGGAGTAGACAGCGCCGTTTCTGCAATGCTTCTTCAACAGGAGGGGCATGAGGTGGAGGCGGTGTATGTGCGCACCTGGGAGCATGAGGATGATTTACTGGGAGATTGCCCGGGAGCAAAGGATTTAAAAGATGCAGAAGAAGTTTCCGCTCAGTTAAAGATTCCATTTCGGGTGGTTAATTATTCCGAATTTTACCGGCAAGAAGTTGTTCAACCCATGGTTGAGGGATACGCAGACGGAATCACTCCCAATCCGGATATTCTATGCAACAAACAAATGAAATTCGGTGCTCTGATGAAGTATGCGAAAGAGGAAAACTTTGATGCTTTGGCCACGGGACATTATTGCATCCAAAAGATTAATCGCTCAAACCAGGCAGAGCTTTGGGAAGGAAGGGATAAAAACAAGGACCAATCATATTTCCTGGCAAGGTTGACCCATGAACAGATTCGGTATGCGAGGTTTCCTATTGGGAAATTTGAGAAAAAGGAAATCCGCGCCCTTGCCAAGAAAGCAAACTTGCCGGTTGCTGATAAAAAAGACAGCCAAGGAATTTGCTTCTTAGGAAAAGTAAAAGTACCTGATTTCTTATCTCATTTCATTCAGGAAAACCCAGGGGATATCGTAAACCAGTCAGGGGTTAAACTTGGCACCCACCTTGGTCTGCACCGCTACACACTTGGGCAAAGAAGAGGGATTGGTGTACCCTCAAACACAGACAATCAAAATTATGTTGTCACAGGAAAAGATGAGTCCCTAAACCATTTGATTGTAGCATTTGACCGCCCAGAAGAAAATACCCTTTGGTCGAATCGATTTGGTCTCAATGATGTCTCATTCATCCAAGACGAATTTAAATCCTTAGATGAAATTCAATTGCTGGGAAAAGCAAGGTATCGGGATCCTTCCACCCCCATCCATTTAAACCGCAATCAGGATGGTTTGTGGTCTGTGGAATTTGAATCTCCGCAAAGAGCGCTTACCCCGGGGCAAATTCTGGCTTTTTATGATGGCGAGCAACTTGTTGGCTCAGGAATCTATTCCCGTTCCAAATTAGGCAGGGCTGCCCTTTCAACTTGATTCGGTTTGTTTCCGGAGCATATATGAACCTATACCATGCGTTTAAGACTTTCCCAAAAAACCCGTAACAAACTCCCAATTGCAGAGGACCAAGCTCCCCTTAAAACCAAGGAAAACTTGGAAGAGTATCTTCAGGGAGCCATTTCCTTTCTTCAGACTCAGCAAATTGCACTGCAAAGGACCATCGTAGTTTTAGAGGAAATCGCTAAGCTCGCCCCCACGATGAAAGCCGACATTATTCGGAAGGTGTCCAAGGAGGAAGAATTAACATCGAGGAAAAAACTTAAAGCTCTGCGAAAGGAATTAAAGGCCCTTGCCAGTCTCTCCTTTAACCAACAATCCCTTTTTAGTTCCGAAGAATCAGACACATCCTTTCCTCTTTTTGATCAAGCGGGATCGAATGCTCCTCAAATCAAGCAACCCTCCGCTCCCTTTTACTTCAAGCCTATCCAAAAAACGAGCCATGAGGTAAATTTGGAACTGGTTCACTCTTCCCTTCAGGCTATCCAGGAAATGCTTGGTCAAAACAACTCAACGACCCAAGATTTACAAACCAGTTTTAAGGCTCTTGCCAGCGACCCTGAGTCCTACGCAAAATTACAATTTTTTGAAGAACGGGTAAAGACCTGGGTTTCTGAGATCATTGAAGGGCAAGATGGTCTTTCTGTACAAGCCCACATTCTTAGCCAAAGAGTGGATGGTTTGGTCAGCGGGATTAAGTCCAAGAACCTGGACTAACTCTTTCCTAAATGAACGGGGACAGACCACCTCCTCAGCAACCCGAATCCAATCCGGGACGGCCCTTTCTGGGGATCCATTTTGTCAATTGCGGTACATACGGAAGGATTTATAAGAACAAGGAAGGTACAGCCTATGTCGGGCACTGCCCGAAGTGTATGCATGCCTTACGGGTAAGGATAGGACCACAAGGAACAGGAACCCGTTTTTTTAAATGCTTCTGTCCTTGATCGGTTCGTAAACCATCAAAGGAGTTTTAGGGATCCCCAGGGAGAGTAAAATCCTCAATTGGATAAGCCTTGGTGTCAAGAAGTGGCCTTGCATCTATCTTGCTTTCCATCTCCCTCAAAACATCGATCGTTCGATTTCCAAGTAACTCACCCGCTACATCCTCTGCAACGATAGAGGGTAAGTTTGATATTTGTTCCAAGCCGGAAGGGAATGGATCGCTATCTGCAAGGGAAACCTCATGAGGCAAAGGCAGGAGTCCCAGGGAAAGTTCCTCCTTTTTTTCTTTCCACCCGAAATATCCAATCATGCAGGAAAAAAGCCCAACCCATGTAAATATTTGAATCGGGGAGAGATTAAAAAAACGAGGAACAGGCGTTCTATCTGCAACCTCTTTTTCTTCGACTCGCCCCTCTGAGAATTGGTTTACTTGGCTGCTTTCGACAATTTCCCCCTCCCCCAAAAACCAACCGATCAAAGAGTTTTCCAATTTCGTAGAATACTCAAATGCCTGGGTTGCATCACATTGGTTATATCGATGAAGAGACTCCTCGAACCTGGTGATTAACTCCCCCGTCCAAAGTTTAGATTTTTGCCAATCAGTATTTTGTCTCAATTTTTTCTCTACCTCAGTTGCTTTTGCGTCTGAAAGCATACCCAATAAGTACCTGGCAATAAGTTCAGTTCGTTCTGGATCTCTGTGATGATGCAGTCCAGCAGAATCATTCGTTTCTTCATCCAAATGAGAGATGAATTCAAGTATCCAGTCAAGAGGGATTGAGGCTTGCACCACCGCACGATCATTCAGCGGCGGAGCTTCTCCCATTCTGGAATAGACAAATGCCTGAACCTCGAAATTTCTGAGCAAGACCAAAGCCTCCTCTTCTTTTTCATTGCTCTTATCAAGCTCCACAAAAAGCTCCATTTGGCCATGATTAGGTTTGTTTTCCTTAAAACACTCCTTGAGCAGCCGCTTTTTCAGTTCAACAAACAAAAGGGCTCTCTTTCGATTGATCGAAAGGGACGGGTCCACCGGCAAGGACCGAAGGACTTTGCCGATCACAAACTCCGCACCCGGACCACTTTCCAGACTAAGATTGATCAAGCAGAAAGCTTCTCGTACCCAAGCTTTGACACTGCTTGTCTTTTGATTCAATAAATCATTCATTCAGCATCATGGCTTTCTATCCTAAACTGAATGATTCCCTGAACCATTCCGTTACAAAAGACTCTCCTCTTGGACCGGTCTAACCAACCCGCCTGTTTCATCACCATTTTCCAACTCTGTGGAAAATCACCCACAGGCCAATTCTTCCAAATTTGAAAAGCATCCAAATTATAACGAGCACATAAAAGGGGCATCATTCCATCAATCCAAAGTGTATTTGCTTTTCCATCTGAAAACTTTCCTAACAACACAGAATTTTTCCACCTCTTGGCCAACTCAAGCATAGGTTTCCTATCCCCGGGATTACACTCCATTACTTCTTGTATTACTCCAGAAAGTGACGCCAAATCATTCACCCAGTTTGGGTTACTGGCACATAGTTCCGCATACTGGTGAAGCCGGACCCGTGGATGGTTTGCCGGCCTGCAACCGCGCAACCTCCAACCATCCTGCCTGCCAAAAATTTGGACAGGATCAATCTTTTCTTCCGTCCAACAGCTAAGAGGGTATTGCTGGGAAATCTTGACCATATTCGACCTGTTCCTTTTGTAGCCCAAGATTTCTAAAAACCATTGATGGCAAGCATCAGACCACTCCTGATCACTCAACCTATGGAGAGCATATTTTGTTTTTAAAAGCCATCTGCTTAAAGCTAAATCCTCTATTTTTTCATAACTGAGATGAGTGAGTTCTTTGTGAGCGTTATCCCTGTCACTCTCATTGCCAGACAAATTTGCCAATGCATGGTGTTCAGCGTATTCTTCAAGCCCATAATATAAATGAGGCAATAAAACCAAACTGGGCACAGGCTTCCCATTCATGCGGGTAACAGAACTGGGTTTGTCATGCCCTGCAAAAATCGTCACCTGTAAGATAACCTTGTCAAAATTACTATCGAGGTGATGCCGGTGCAATTTCCACTGGTTCGGATAAAAGTGCACCTCCACATCTCCTTGATGTTTAATTCCATCAATCAACAGGGATGCCTCGGTAAAGTCAGGACCCTCCTCCGCTAAGTTCCATTTCCCACAATCAATTACATCGATTTTTTGCCCACACTCTGTGAGCAAAGAATCGGTAAAAAAATTCTGTTCCTGCCAAATTCGTTGAGCCACTCGCTCTTCCATCTTCACAAGACCGTAATACCCAGGAACTTCTTGGACTTGGAGATCTACTGGTACTGAATTCTTTGCCCTCAAAATTCGGGAATATCGAGTTTATTGTGAAAGGGTTCTTTCCAATCGTTTTTTTTCCCTCGGATTTGATCCAGTTGCCTCGTTACTTGGTCAATGGAATAGTCGAGTTTCTTGGTTAACTGATCCACCCGCATCGCGGAAGCCCCGCAGGAATAAGCACAATTTCGAATCAAGTTATCATTGGTTACAACACATAGTTGTGCGGGTTGTTTGGAAGCCATTGTCATGCGTTCAATAACCCCATCTGCACCCTCCTGAGATGACGAATAAACCACATCAAATGCATTGGATGATCCAAATTTCTGAATCGAACCCCGCCCTCCCCGGCCATCAAAAACAACAGTCAGTCTTATGCCAGTGTTGGTCAAAGGCTCAAGCATTCTCAGCAAACTATCCCTTGCCTGATTTCGGTCCACACTCAATTCCCTACTGAGTTCAGGAATCGCATGTAAGGTATTGTTACCATCGATTATCAGATGTTCTTGCATATCTTTTGGTAAGTAATCTAGGAATAATCCATCAAAAAAGAGAAGTCCTTTTTCTTACAGTACAATATCAAACTTTCCAACAACTTCATGAGTGTAGCATTTCTATTTCCCGGCCAAGGTTCTCAAGTCAAAGGCATGGGGGCCGATTCTTTCAATCGTTTTCCTCACCTGGTTCAACAGGCAAATACAGAACTAGGCTACGCCCTGGACGAAATATGCCTGAAAGATGAAGAGAACCAGCTTGGCCAAACCCAATTCACCCAACCGGCCTTATACTTAGCCAGTTATCTTGATGCACAATCAAAGATTGAAGATGGAACCACCCCAGTTCTGGCTGCAGGACACTCAGTGGGTGAGTTTGCCGCTTTAGCCACTGCCGGTGCTTTTTCCTTCATTGATGGTTTAAAGATGGTTTCCAAAAGGGGAGAAATTATGGCAAAAGTTAGGGGAGGAGGAATGGCTGCGGTCATTGGGCTGGATGAGAAAACCATTCGATCCACACTTGAGGTTGTTCAGGCAGACCAAGTGGATGTGGCAAACTATAATTCACCTGGCCAAATTGTGGTTTCAGGCCCTGAATCTCAAATCAAGGAAGTACTTGCACCCCTTAAAGATGCAGGTGCAAGAATGGTGGTCCCTTTAAAAGTGAGTGGAGCATTTCACTCACGGATGATGGAAGTCCCTGCGAGAGAATTTGATCGCTTCATCAAAGATTTCTCCTTTTCCATCCCTGCTTTCCCCGTTTTCTCTAATGTCAAAGCATCTCCTTACGAAAATGCAGAGGAAATAAGTCAGCTGTTAGTTCGGCAAATACACAGCTCTGTGCGCTGGACAGAAACCATTGTAAAAATCAGGGAAATGGGGACTACTGAGTTTGTTGAATGTGGTCCAGGAAATGTACTTACGAAGTTGCTCCGCCAAATCCCATAATTCCTTAGCTTGCCCGGGTGTCCAAGCTTAGTTTCGTAAGGTTCCGTTCTTTAAGCAGGTTAACCACATCAATGATGTGCTGATAAGGTAAGGTCTTGTCTCCCCGTATATGAATGGTGGGAGCAGGGGTTTCGGCATTGGAGAGAAGGTCGAGCCTCGATTTCAACTCAGACAGGGCAACAGGTATTTTTCCCCAAAACAGACGACCATCCGCATCGATGGTGATGTATTTATCTTCTACAGGCGGAGGGGGTTGCCGGGTTGTTGAAGATTGATTGGGCAGATTAACCCGGTTGTATTGCTCGATAACCGGGGTGGTAATCATGAAGATAATTAAAAGCGAAAAGGCTAAATCAATCAATGGAGTGACATTAAGTTCAGAAATAACATCCAACTTGTTTTTCCGATGAAAATTTCTCGCCATAATTCTTTGCTAAAGTTCCGGACTAAAAAGATGGGCGAAATACAAATTACTCGGTTTCAAGCTCAATGCGGTCCGCCAGATTACTGGCAAAGTTTTCCAGTTTGGTCATTTCTGCACGGGTAAGCCCAGACAGTCCGTTGTAAATAAAAACAATGGGTATGGCTACAACGAGAGCAGTAACTGTGGTTAGCAACGCACCAGAGACTCCAGGAGCCAGGTGCTCGATTGTGGCTCCCCCAGAATCCATGGTCCCAAATGCATCCATAACCCCCCAGACCGTGCCCAGCAGACCTAAAAAAGGAGCACCCGAGACAACTGTGGCAAGCCAGTACATATTTTTCTCGTATACATCCTCTAACTCCGCGACCGCTCGGCTGATGGCGTTTTCGACATAGTTCATACGGACCTTGCCGTTTTTTGCCCCCGCTCTTGCTGCCGCCATGGCTCGGGAACAAACACGGAGATAAGGACTGCTAGTTCCTTTAAAATTCGCATCATCGTAATCCACCATGGTTGCCAATTCGTTGATCCTCTTCTCATCTCGGGCATTCGCTCTGCGAATTTTCCTTAACTCAGAAAACTTACTAACGATAAAGGCAATTGCCCAGCAATTGATCAGAACCAGGACCGCAATCACAAACTTTCCAGCAAAATTTGAATCCACAAAATAATCGATCACGCCAGCTTCTGCTAAAACAGGTTTATAAAACTCGTTCATAATTTTCCCAAATAAAGTTAAAATTCACACACCCAAATATGAAAATTGAGTTTTAGATGTTTAAAAATCAATGAAAAAATCCCCCTGCATAAAACTATTTGGTATTTGGCGATTAAGTTTGCAGGTTTTGTCAAAGCATTTTAGGCAAATTCATCCATGCAGTTAGATCAAAAAGTCATTGATGAAATAAATAACAAGCCCTTTTCCTTAGCTTCGAGAAAAGCCGTTGTTGGATTGGATGGGTTTGTCGATAAGATTGTCGCACCTGTGGATAAAAGGCATGGCTTGGGCGATCAATACGACCCAGTTGAGACAATTTCTGAAATGGGTGCAAAAATTTCTGCCGCTGCAGGAAAAAGTGCCAACATTGAACTCTTCCCCCGCTTTGAAAAGCTTGGAGGGAACGGCCCGATCATGGCCAATGCAATGCTTGCTTTGGGAATGGAAGTCAGATACATCGGCGCCCTTGGCAGTCCTTCTGTAAATCCAGTCTTTGAAGAATTTGCCAACCAAACGAAGGCAATATCTCTTTGTGAACCGGGAATAACCACCGCATTGGAGTTTAAAGACGGCAAGTTGATGTTGGGCAATACCCTGAGCCTGGAAAGCATAGACTACTCAAAAATTATCGAACAATGCGGGGAAGGTGAATTTTTCGATTTGATGGCTCATGCTGATTTAGTTTCGGTGGTCAATTGGACCATGATTCCCAAAATGACATCGGTTCTGGTTGAGCTTGTTGATAAGGTTTTACCAAACTTACCCCCAAGGGATACCCGGTCCTTCTTTTTTGATTTGGCTGACCCCGCCAAGCGGTCCAGTTCGGATATCAACGAAGTATTACAGGTTATTTCGAGGTTTCAGGCCCATGCCGAGGTTACCCTCGGGTTAAATTACAACGAAGGACTACAAGTCTGCGATGTTCTTGGTCTCAAGAGTGGTTCCAAGAGTGAATCGGACCTCAAGACCATGGCGACGGAAATTCGACGGGAACTCGGCATCTCTACCCTGGTGCTGCACCCGGTTGAATCAGCTGCCTGTGCCACCAAAGATGGGGCCGTATGGTCTGAAGGTCCATTCTGCGAAAATCCTAAAATTACCACCGGTGCTGGGGATCATTTTAATGCCGGTTTCTGCTCTGCCCGGTTAAGCGGTTTTTCTCCTTCAACTTCCCTGGCTTTGGCAACATGCACATCAGGGCATTATGTCCGAACGGCACAAAGCCCCTCTACCAGTCAGGTAATTGAACTTTTAAAAGCAAACGCACAAATTATTTCATGAGTCACGAAAAAGGCCTACTAATCTCCTTCGAAGGATCGGAAGGTTGCGGTAAATCTACCCAGATACGCCGTATAGCCGATCGCTTGGAAGAAATTGATCACCGCGATGTAATAGTCACTAGAGAACCCGGCGGGACCGTTATTGGTGAAGATATCCGGCACCTTTTAATGCACGCAGATTCATCCCAAAGCATGCTTCCCGAAACAGAACTTCTTTTGTTTGCGGCAAGCAGAGCTCAATTGGTTCGTGAAGTTATTTTCCCCGCAATTGAAGAGGGTAAAATTGTGCTTTGTGACCGCTTTTTGGACTCCACTACCGTGTATCAGGGAGTTGCCAGACAAATTGCCGATGATCCGGTCACGATGATCAATGAGTTTGCGGTTGGAGAAATTGTGCCCGATTTGACCGTAGTTCTGGATATTCCCCCAGAAATTGGTTTCGAGCGGATCAAACACCGAGTTTCGGACATGCCCGACCGCATGGAACAGGAAAACATCGAATTTTACGGAAAAGTCCGCAAGGGTTATCTCCATTTAGCCAGAAGTCTGCCCGAGCGATTCTTCGTTGTTGATGGCAATGCGGAACAGGATGAAATCGAGCTCGAAATCTGGAACGAAATTCACGCACGTTTTTACACCTAAGTATAAATCACACAGGCTATACCTACAGCAAATATGTCTGTGCCTAGACCTGATCCCATTCTTTCTCTGAAAAAGAGGCTCCATGAAGGGTCTCTTCACCATGGTATCTTACTGTTAGGTAATAATATATCTGGGACAGAAAAAGCAGCCCTTGTTTTGACCCAGGAACTTTTGTCGATGGATGAGGAAGATTCGGCACACCCAGATCTTTTTCACCTGCGTCCATCTGGAAAAGCCCGAATTATTACGGTAGAAAAAACCAGAGAGATCATCTCAGTCATCAACCGGACATCCAACCAGGGTGGTTGTAAAGTAGCGATTGTACATGAGGCAGACAGGATGAGAAAAGAGGCAGCGAATGCGTTTCTTAAAACCTTGGAAGAACCCCCTCCCGACACCTTCATTCTTTTAACAAGCTCACGCCCCTACTCTCTTCTCGCAACCATTCGCAGTAGATGCTTGCTGGTCAGGCTATCCAAAGATGACCACCAAGAACAGGATGCGCAATGGGACGAGTGGGAAGAAGAATACCGCCAGTGGATTCATTCACTCTTGGATAGAGAAAAGCTTAAGAGTGACCGAGTGACTCCCCTTTTCCAAGCCTACGGACTCGCATCCTCCCTGCTCGATTTGATTAACCAAAAATCTGACACCTTGGCCAAGGAGGCCAAAGCACATTCAGTTGCAATGGAAGACAAAGAAAGAGATGCCTACGAAGCAGGTCTTCGCAGAGGTGTGCGATCCAAAATTCTTTCGAGGCTTGCCGATGCCACACGCGCGGTCGTGGTTCATTCGCAAAACAAACCCCACCTGCCCCAATTGGGAATCAAGCTGTCTAGAGTCTTGCACTGCCTCGAAAAAAACACCGGACTGATGGAAGTGAACCTCAAGGATGAAGCGGCGATGGAAGACTTTTACCTATCCTCCCTGAGAATATGGTCTGCAAAGTGAAAAGATTAGGGAAATTATTATGAGTACGATCTTTGAAAAAATTATATCTGGAGAAATTCAGGCTGATATTTTGTACCAAGATGAGATCTGCATCGTCATTCGAGATATTGAGCCTCAGGCACCGGTCCACTTCCTTGTTATCCCCAAGAAAGTTATCCCTCGGATTGGCGACGCACTACAGGAAGACCAATCTTCCCTGGGTCACCTCCTGCTCACTGCAGGGAAAATCGCTGAGCAAGAGAACCTTTCATCTGGCTACCGAGTCGTGATCAACCATGGAAAAAATGGGGGCGAAACCGTGCCCCACCTCCATGTTCATGTGCTTGGGGGTAGGCAAATGAGATGGCCTCCGGGTTGAGCACCATGCTTCAAGCATTTTTTGGATTAGGTGCAGTAATTTCAGCCTTACTGACAAGCTTTTTGTATGCAGACCGGGCCGAGACCAGGGATGGTTCCATTCTTTATGGTAAAATTATCGGTGCAAAGGATGGAAACTTAACCCTTGAAACAGATTACGCCGGATTGATCCACATCCCCCTGAAACATCTCACCAGTCTTTCCTCTTCTGATAGCCTCTCGATTCGGGACGAGAACAACGAAACTTTCAGTGGCCAATCCATACCCCTGCCAAAGGATCAATTAAACCTCCTCAATCAAAATAAGTCGCACAATCTTGCATTTACTGAAATTCAGCACTTGTGGATCAGCCCATCAACAGACCCTGTATTTATTGAAAGAGAAAAGAGCGAACTGGAAAAGGAAATGAAGTGGCAGAACTCGATCGGTTTTGATTGGGTGGGTGCTTCAGGCAATACGGATTCAAATGGATTGGGTATTAGGCTCGATAGTATCTACTCCAACCACCTCCATGAACTGGATTTATTTTTGTCCTACAACACCCAGACCACCAATGGACAGAGTGATACGGATGAAACTAAGGTGGGTGCGGAATTCGACTCCCTTTTCAGCGATCGATCGGCTTGGTACCTGAGATCTGACTTTGAGCACGACCCCATAGAAAAAATCAACCTGCGCAACACCAGTGCCACCGGCATCAAGTACGATTGGATCAATGGTGAAAACTACAACATTTCTATCCGTGTTGGAACTGCTTACAGGTATACAGAATCGACCGAAAAATTAATCGCGAAGAAATCGGACCCTGCATTCGATTTTGGTCTCGAATACAACCATCTTGTTTCCGAGCAACTGGCATTAGGAAGTGAGCTTTCCCTTATTCCGAAAGTGAATGATTTATCTGACTATTTATTTAATCATGATTCTTCAGTTACCTTTCCTATCCTAGAAGATAGTGCCTGGAGGTTGAGATCTGGGCTTTCAGGAACCTATAATTCCTTTCCTCAAGATGATTCTGAAAAGATGGATATGAAGTATTATTTTCGGGTGGTGTACGATTTCCAATAAAGAATCTGCCCTACTTGGATTTAACAAAGGCAAAGAATGCCCCCAGTAATTCAGAAATATGAAAGGTTAAGCCGACAACCTGAGAAGATATAAAAAAGAAAAAGAGCCCCAAAATTGTGTACAACCAAAACCTCGAAAGTTGTTTTTTCACTTTTCGATCATTTTCAATGAGACCAGCCAAGTGCTAGCCAAGTTGGGCCATTGAGATACTGGATATCGACTCTGGCGTAGACCATACCCATGGCCCCCATAGGGAAAGATATGGATTTCACTTCCCTCCACACCCGCTTGTTCAAGGGCGAGATAGGCGAGTACACTGCCCTCCGCAGGGATATGATCATCCCCAGTATGGGCAAAAAACATCGGCGGGCAGTTGCTGGTCATTTCAATACTTGGGTCAAGTACGGTACGATCATCCTTCAAGGTAAGATAAGCCGGGTATAAGAGCAGGGCAAAATCAGGCCGGCAGGATAACTGATCTGCCGGATCGATCGGTTCATAAGTAGGCTCTTCAAAGGAGGTGGCGGTTCTCAGTGCGAGATTCCCCCCCGCGGAAAACCCTATAATACCAAGCTTGGTCAAGGGAACCTCCCAGGATTTCCCAGCCTGGCGAACCAGCCTCATTGCACGTTGGGCATCCTGTAAAGGAGCGGCATGGGGTTCCCGGTTTTTTCGCCGGGGAACCCGGTATTTAAGCAAAGCAGCATGAATCCCCAGGCTGTTTAGCCATTTACAGACATCCTCCCCCTCATGCTCAATCGCAAGGATTTGATAGGCTCCACCAGGGCAGACGATTACGGTGGTACCATTGGCTTTCTGTTGGTCTGCCCAAAAAAAGGTAATACTGGGCTTGGTTACATTCCTCACCCTTTTTACGCCCTTGACCTCCTCCGTCTCCTCGCCCACTTCGCCTTCCACCTCACCAGGAGCGTCACCCGGCCAAAGGAGGACATCCTTGGGCTCCTCCGCAAACAGCGAAAAACAAAGGCTTAAAAAGAAAGAAGTTAAAAAGAAATGGGATCGGAACATAGCAAGTTGTTCGAAAGGGAGAGCTTATTCCTGCCGAGGAGGCATCTCATGCCAGGCAAAGCAGAAGTACAACCCCAACCACAAGGCTTGGCAGTAACGGTAGCCAACGATGGGCAGAACCACCCCACCGCCCATGCAAAGCCCGAGCATCCAGCCAAGGGGCATCCAGCCAAAAAACCAGATCGTGATAATGGGAAGTACCCACAGGGTGCAGATTAGAGCATAGCTCACTGGCACGCCCCCAAGAAAAAAGCCCTGCTCACGCTCATACTTCATCCCACAGACAGAACAGTCATCCAACCGGTCAAAGGGGTGGCTAAGCACCTTGCCCTCCCCGCAACGCGGGCAATGGTTAGCAATGGTTCGTTTCAGGTAGATCGTTTTCATTGGACAATCCATATTGGCGAGGCCCATGCCCGGTTGCCATCCGATTGTTCCAACTCGACAAAATAATAATCCTCCCGTCCTTCCAACGGATCCGGTACCATTGACTGTTTAAAGATAGGAGATTGCTCTGCAGGGTTAAAGGTTTTCCAGGGCTTTCCATTTTTGATCACCCGTACTTCCCTGACGGGGCCGGTAGCGGCAATTTCGACAAAGAGAGAATCTCCCTTGCGGTATTTCACCTCTTCCCCCATCCAATTTTGCCCATAGCGGAAGGCTAGCCCGATCCGGTCGGTCGCCCCATAGGTTCTTCTCGCTTGGAGGGAGCGGAAGATGGATTCTCGCTCCCGCTGGGGAGACCACACACAGGCATAACTGCGGTGGGTAGAGAGGTGATCACTGCTGGCAATCAGCCCAAAGCGGTAGCCCTTGGAATACCCGAGCCGAACCATCGCCGCCATATTCTTGTCCGCATTGGACCGGCAGCCCTGAAAGATTTCCATCAAGGGGCGTTTTTCATTGTCATGTATGGACCATAGGGCCTGAACCATCGCTGGAGATTTCCCGGTGTTATGGGGAATGGTAAAAGTATCGTCATCGATCTCCTTCCAAAATTCACGAAGGTGCGGTTGGAAGGGACGCAGAAGATCATCCCTTAGGGAAATGACATTGTGGTCGGTCTGCCGCTGGCTGCGCTCGTAAGAAAAATACGGAATAAAACGGCCTTTGAGCCGGTGCCTCGTCACTTCCTTAACACTTCTTCGCCATACCAGGCTGTCCACCTCACCATTGGATAGATCACGAGCATGGTCGGTAATGCCCACAAAATCATGCTCCACCACTTCAATAATATAGCGGAACTGGTCATCATAAGTGCCATCAAAAAAAGGAAAGCAAAGGGAAAGATCGGTATGGCGGTGCAAATCGCCAAAACTGAGGAGATAAGACTGCCCACCAATCATTGCTTTTGCTCTCCCCAGAGTGGATAGATCCCTCGTTTGGACCAACTTGGATGGCTTGGTTGCAGGCAAGGATACCTGCTTTTTTTCAGCCTTAAAACTCTCCATAGCCGCAGTCCCATAGAAAAGCCCACGATGTTCGGAAGGAGCGTCACGATGAGTTCGACCGGTGGTGTAAGTGATCGCAAAACCATGGGGTGTAGGAGTAACGGACATTCTTTGCAAACCATCCCGCTGGGGATGCTCAAAGGAGTGAAGCTTGGACCATTTCTCACCATCGAAGCAGCGTGCCTGCACCTGCCAACCCGACTCAATATGGTGAGCCACTGACTTAGTTGTACGAACATGGG
>JAYOTQ010000022.1:0-23414 GCA_038150505.1 Opitutales bacterium
CTGAGTTGGCGCCTTTCCACCCGACTGGCCAAGGGCACAGTGCCGGAAAACGATCTGCGCGAACTTTTTAAAAATGCTTATGCAGCTGATCCCACAATTATTGAATCGATCGAGTATGATTTGCAGGCAGTTAAGGAGAGGGATCCGGCATGTGATGATTTTCTCAGCCCATTTCTTTATTTTAAGGGATTTCAGGCATTGTCCGCTTACCGGGTGTCTCATTGGCTTTGGACCCAAGAAAGGAAAGACCTCGCTTTATATTTACAAAGCCTAATTTCGGTGGTTTACAGCGTGGATATCCACCCAGCCGCAGTGATTGGCAAGGGTATCCTGCTCGACCATGCCACCGGATTTGTTGCCGGAGAGACTACGGTGATTGAGGACAATGTATCCATCCTGCACGAGGTGACCCTCGGAGGAACGGGTAAGGAGCGTGGGGACCGCCACCCAAAAATCCGTTCGGGTGTATTGATCGGGGCAGGGGCAAAAATTTTAGGAAATGTGGAAATCGGGGAAGGTGCACGGGTGGGTGCGAGCAGTGTGGTGCTCGCTGATGTGCCTCCCCATGTATCTGTCGCCGGGGTGCCATCCAAAATTCTCGGTTCCCTTGAGGACGATACCACGCCATCTCTGGGTATGGACCATAGCTTGGCCAGCATGAAAGAATATGAGTTGGGCGGGGGGATTTGAGCGGTTTTTTCTTTAAATATTTCCCTGTGATTGACGAAGTTAAATTGTAACAATAGTACTCGATTTATGTCCAAAAGTACCAATCCTGATGTTGTCTCACTAGAGAATCGTGACGCACCTGATCCGAAGTCCAATAAACCGGTCGAGGATATTGAGGTAAAGGATGCCCAGCTCATTTTCCACTCCGTCTGGCACGAACTGGAAAAAGAAGTGGGTGTGGAAAACCTAAAATTTCCCGCGGAGATCTTTTGGCTAAACGGTGCCCCCGGTGCAGGTAAGGGTACACAAACTGCATTTATTATGGAGTTTCGTGACCTTACGGAGAAACCAATCGTGGTGAGCGAACTTCTCCAATCTCCCGAGGCAAAGAAAAAGATCGATGCCGGACTGCTTGCGGGGGATCGGGAAGTGACCAAATTGGTCCTGCGCGAACTGCTTGACCCCAAGTATGAGAGTGGTGCGGTGGTGGACGGGTATCCCCGAACCAAGACTCAGGTGGAGTGCCTGAAGCGTTTTCACCGCCGGTTGAGTGATTTGCGCAGTAAATACCTAGGTACTTTTCAGGAGGCCCAGTTCCCCAAGCCCCGTTTCCATATTATCATGCTCTTTATTGATGAAGATGAGAGTGTACGGCGGCAACTTTTGCGCGGGGAGCGCTGTATCGCTCATAATAAAGAAGTGGAGGCATCCGGAGTGGGAGAGATTTGGGAGGTTCGTAAAACGGATCTCGATGAAGCCTCAGCCCACAAGAGATATAAAACTTTCAAGGAGTCCACCTATGATTCATTGACTAGCTTGAGGGAGGTTTTTCACTACCACTTTATCAATGCCCATGGCAGTGTGATAGAGGTACAGCAACGGATAATTAGTGAGTTGAAGTACCAAAGCTCCCTTGAACTGGATCAACCCACATACGACCGCATTTCCTCTATTCCCTTAGCTGAGCAATTATCCCTTCATGCCCGGCAACACTTGGTCAACCGGTTGGATTCCTACGAGAAATTCCACTGCGAATTGTTTGAAAAAGTGGTGGGGCTGATCAAATCCAAGTTTATACCCATCGTGGAAAAGCATTCCATTTCAGGACTCGCATACATTAATTCTGAAAACGAGGTGCTCAATGATCCTCTGGCTATCACCATGCTGATTGATGTGTTTACTGAGCGTGGGTTTACCGCGGTGGTGGATATCCAGAAAAAGGAAGTGCCCACCCGGATTGATCCGAAGTCCTATGAAATTATCAACCGGCTCAAGAATGTATACCGTGTGAGGATTAATTTCCCCGGGTCGAAAATTCGTCGGGGTTAAGATTCCTCTTTCTTCATTTTTTCTTTTATTTCCGATATGGACCCTAGGTATATTACATTAGCCAATAATTTAGTCTCTCACTCTGTGAATTTACAACCGGGGGAGAAAGCATTGATTCATGCCTTTGATATTCCGGAGGAAATGACCCTTTCCTTGGTGCGTGCCGTAAGAGAGAAGGGCGGTCATCCCTTTGTGCAGTTGCAAAACGGTAGAATTGAGCGGGAGTGTGTGCTTGGGGGCAAAGAAGAGCAGTTTCAGTCCTCACTAAAATGGGAACTCGAGAGAATGAAGGAGATGGATGCCTACATTGCTCTGCGTGGTTCAGCCAATGTTTTTGAAACATCGGATTTGCCATCCTCTGATGTGCAGCGGGCAATGAAAGTGCTTAAGCCTGTGCTCGACTGGCGGGTCAATGAGACCAAGTGGTGTGTGCTGCGCTGGCCCACGCCCTCCATGGCGCAGCAGGCCAAAATGAGCACTGGAAAGTTTGAAGACTTTTACTTTGATGCCTGTTGTATGAATTATGGCCGGATGGTAGATGCGATGGATGGGTTAATCAACCGCATGACTCAAGCAGACCAGGTGGAAATCACTGGTCCAGGCACCGAACTGCGTTTCTCGATGAAGGGCATAAAAGCAATTGGTTGTGGCGGTACCCATAATATTCCGGATGGGGAAGTTTTTTCCTGCCCGGTAAAAGACAGTGTGGAAGGGTATGTGACCTACAATGCAGACACCATCTACCAGGGCACTTCATTTTCCGGAATCAAGCTGAGTTTCAAGGAAGGCAAAATTGCTGAGGCAACCGCATCCTCCAATGAGGAGAAGCTTAACGAGATTCTCGATTCCGACGAGGGGGCAAGATACATCGGGGAATTTGCCATCGGGTTTAATCCCATGATCAAGGAACCGATGCTGGACATCTTATTTGATGAAAAGATTGCCGGCTCTTTTCACTTCACTCCCGGCCAGGCCTATGAAGAGGCAAACAATGGCAATAAGTCCCAGGTGCACTGGGATATGGTCTGCATTCAGCGACCAGAGTGGGGCGGGGGAGAAATCCGTTTCGATGGTGAACTCATCCGCAAGGACGGTCTGTTTGTGGTGGATGACTTACTTCCCTTAAACCCAGATCACTTGCTTGCAGTCGGTTAATTCCTGAAGAATGAAAAAATTAATTGAGTCTCTGCCTAAAACGGAGACTCATTTGCACATTGAAGGAGCCATCCCCTGGGAGCTTTTTGAGCAACGGTTTCCCGGTGAATTCCCAAAGGTTCCCGAGTTTCGCCGACCTGATTTTCGCTACGATCATTTTGCCCAGTTTGAAGGGATTCTGATCGACCATGCTCTTCGCATTATTCGAACACCGGATGACTACCATGAAGTTGCTGGCATGGTCTTCCAAAAGCAAATGGATCAGAATGTACGCTATGTGGAACTGAGCTTTCATGCTGGCATTATCGAATTTTTAAAAATCCCCGGACTGGAAATTATCGATGCGATCCGTTCGGCAGTACCTGCAAGCATGGAAGTCCGTATCTTCATGGGAATGAGCCGGGACTCTTACTCAGACTACCTCGGTCCTACTTTGGAGGATGCCGCAGCCAATTGGGAAGGCTTGCATGGGATTGATTTGCATGGTCCGGAAAATCTGCCTCTTATGGGCTGGGTTCCCCGGTTATGGCAGGTTGCCCGGGCGAACGGACGTATACTCAAGGCACATGCGGGAGAGTTTGGTCCTGCGGAGAATGTACGATGGGCGGTGGAAGAACTTGGGGTTAAAAAAATTCAACATGGGATCCATGCAACCAAGGATGAGGGGGTGATGAAACTGCTTGTGGACGAGGGGGTAAGTATGGATATTTGCCCGATCAGTAATTACAAGCTGCAAGTGTTTGACCAGTGGGAAAACTATCCCGTTCGCGAGTTCCTGAAACGTGGAATTCCATGCACCATAAGCACAGATGACCCGCTGTCTTTTGCCAACTCCTTAAACGATGAGTATTTGACCCTGCACCAAAAGATGGGGTTCTCTGCAGGGGAACTTGCCCAGTTCGCCAAGTTTGGGTTTGAGGGTGCAGATCTTCCTGATGTTCAGAAAGCAAACTATATAAATGAAATAGATCGCTTGATCGAAGAGGATGGAGGCACGGTCTAAATGGATGATATTTTCACCTGCCCGGACGGCCAAAGCGGACGGGCTGATAAATTACTCGCAGAAAAATACCCTGATTTCAGTCGCGGGTTTATCAAGCAATGTATTGAAGAAGGCAAGGTTGTGCGACTGGATGGCTCGCTACTTGAGCCCAAGAAAAAGCTCCTGCCTGGAGATCAGTTGAGGGTATGCCTTGTCCGCCCGGATACTACCGAGCTTCAACCCTACAACCATCCGTTGTCGGTACTTTTTGAGGATGATGATCTATTGGTTCTCAACAAAGAGTCGGGCATGGTGGTGCACCCAGGGGATGGTACGGACAACCATACCCTTGTGCATGCACTGCTTCATCACTGCCCCAACAACTTATCTCCAGTAGGAGCTCCCCTGCGCCCGGGCATTGTTCACCGCCTGGATAAAGATACAAGTGGAATTATGGTGGTGGCAAAATCGGAAGCCGCGCACCATTCCCTGGTCGAACAATTTGCTAATAGGCAGACGGAGAAGGTGTACCAGGCAATTGTTTCCGGAAACCTGACTGGAGCAGGTGAGTTTAATCAGCCCATTTGGAGACATCCAACCGTACGGGTAAAAATGGCAATTTCAGATAGAGGGAAGCCTGCTTTAACTAAGTGGAAATTGGTGCAGAATGGGGGCGGGTCATTTTGTCATGTGGAATGCCAAATTCTCACTGGGCGCACCCACCAGATACGGGTACATTTTTCTGCAAATGGACACCCCCTGGCTGGGGATCAAACCTATGGGTTCAAGCTGAAAGGAGAAGACCCAACTCTTTTCCCACGAGTGATGCTCCATGCATGGAAGCTATCCTTTGTGCATCCGTCCCGTCAGGAAAGGGTGAGTTTCGAAGCCCCCTTGCCAGATGATTTTACGACCTGCCTGGAACGATTGTTTTCGATTGATAGAGCAGGGGGAGGTTAATCCTCGACTCTTAGTGCGGTGGTAATCTCCAAAAAAGCATCCTCCACATTATCGACCACCTTAAACAGGTTTACATCTTCAGGAGATATAACACCCCATTTAATGAAGTGATCAAAATTAATCAGTCCGTCCCAGAACTCCTTGCCATAAAGAAAAACGGGCATTTTCTTGTGCAACTTATTGGTCTGGGTAAGGGTAAGGGTTTCGAAGAGTTCGTCCATCGTGCCAAAACCACCCGGAAATACGACAATGGCCTTGGCATGATAAAGGAAATAAAACTTCCGGAGAAAGAAGTAATGAAACTCAAAAGAGAGATCTTGATCTGCATAGGTGTTTACTCCTTGCTCAAAAGGCAGGCTTATCCCCAGAGCAATTGACTTTCCGCCCGCTTGGTTGGCTCCTTTATTTGCCGCCTCCATCATGCCGGGACCTCCTCCCGAGCAAATGAAATATTTTTCGTTTTCCGGGTATTGCTCAGTCCACTGAGTTAGTTTTTCAGACAATTGAACGGCTTGGTCATAGTATGGGGAAAGACGGGCAATAGCATGGAGTTGATTGAGTTGAGCTTTTTCGCTATCGGAGCGTTGTTCTTCCTCTGGCAATTGAGATAAGAAGTTTTGCAGTTCAGCATCTGCAATCTCTGAGGGTTTGGGGCGGGCAGACCCAAAAAATACGATCGTATTTTCTACGCCCTGCTCCTTTAACCTTAAGTCCGGCTCTAAAAGTTCGCATAGCACACGAATGGAACGAGCATCATGACTGGCAAGGAAATCTTTATTGTCGTAGGCTTTTTTTGGGTTGTTTTGCATATGCGAAAGCATGATCGCAAAGAAAGAATTGAAAAGAAAAATTAAAAGAAGTGCTAAAGTTCAGATGCGAGGTGACGACTATGCATAGTAGCCACACGGATGTGGCCTTAGAAAATTGGTTCGGTCCACAGGAGGTAGATTAGAATCAGCGACTTTCCATTCGTGGAATTACCTGATTAAGCAATGATTTATTTTTCCGATTATTTAGAATTTGACCCTCCCAGTGCTTCCCCTAGTGAGAATGCAGTCCCTGTGACCCCTAAACCTGACAATGTCATCAATTTCCCGTCATCTGCTTCACCAACCGAGGAAGAAATTTCGAAGTGGGTGGACCTATTGGTCCATCAAACAGATGAAGCTCCGTATCCAGCCCATAGTTCTCCCGAAGATATGACCGATGATGACCCGCTGAATGTTCTTGCTGAGGCCCTTCTCGATAAAGGCGTCCTCTAGTTGTTTCCTATGCTCTTGCGGGCGCTATATTTAGTTTCTGTAATTCTTCTCATTTCTTGCGGAGAAGTTGGGCCTGATTCTACTCCAGAAAACAGGGCACCGAAAAGCAGTGTGCAGGACTTTACCCCTGCCCAAATCAAAGAATATGCACCAGCGGTAGAGCTTAATCCAAAAGTTAACAAAAAGATTAAGGACAGTATCCTTCATCAATTCGAGAAACCGCTGCATAGTTACCCCAAGATAGAATTATCAATGGCAGAGTATGGAAAGGATGGACTTCTCTACAGAAAAGGGGTTCCTGGTGCTTTTAGTGGAACCGTAGTTAACTTAGACGAAAACAAGGTGGCCTTACTGGAAGCTTCCTTCCTTCAAGGCCAACCTCACGGAGCACAACTAAGAAGAAACAAAAAGGGGGCAGTTGTGATGGAGGCACTCATGAACCGTGGCATTTTAACTGGGGTAAAAACTAAGTGGTGGGACAATGGAACTGTAAAAGAAGAAGAGTATTGGGAAAATGGCTCTTACATGGGCAGATCGGTGTGGGATGAACAGGGAAGGCTCATCAAAGAGGAACGAGCAAGGTAGGGCAGTACCTTACCCCTCTTTCATCATTTCAGTAAGTTTATCCAAGTAGACACCGAGGTCTCCTATCCGGATGACAGACAGGTTGGAGAGGTTGTCAGACTTTTCAATTTCGCGCCATTGGTGAAACATTAAATCGGATAAATCATCCGGGCAGACCACCGCCAGAAAGCGGGTTTTTTTTGATGAATTCGTATTTTGAAGAATTGGGAGTAAGTCTTCGCAGTCATTTGGGGAAAGGGCATCCCTAACCTCTATCCCGAGAGATAAGCCTGGGATCCAGAAATCCACCTCATTTGCATTGTAATTCGATACGACTCTTAGGTTTCTGCGGCGAAGCTTTTGGCTGCATATATGGATGAGGTCCATGATCGTGGCAGAGTTTCCAGTTAAGGAATCACGCTCCTTGCTCACCAATGCATGGAGATAGGAATGAAGGTCTCCTTTGTGCAGTAGTTGTACCCTTTGGAGGGCATGAGCCCTTATCTCAGGGTCTGGGAACAATTCTTCGATTGATACCTGTAGGGGGTTTACCGGTGCAGTTATCTGCAGTTGCTTGCACCGGTTCAATATAATCTCATCAAGCCCAGCAGGAAGAAGGAGTGCGTGCACTTGTAAGTCGTACCCACCATGGTTTCGAGATAGCTCGGCTAATTGCTCCCGTATCCACATTGCAAGCGTAAGTGCCTTGCTGTTGGATTGATACCCTAAGTCTTCAATTTGCGATGCAAGATCTTTGAATTCTTTAATCTTTCCGGCAGTGTTCGCCTTTTTTCCATGATCCGTTTGCAAATGTTTTACAATCTCTTCGATGAGATATTGGTCATCTCGCCAGTCTCTTCTTCGCCTATGGTATATAGGTATGCGCAATGCAGAGACACTGGGGCGCTTGGATGGTTTTTTGGTGGGGATTGATTTCACTGAAAAAGAGGTGTACGCTGATCTTTATTATTCCTATCGTGTCAGATGTTGCAATTTAACAATAAGAGTATCTGGGAGTTATGTATAGGGAAGAATTACCCATGGTTTTTCCTGTTGATCTTTGCCCAACTCCCTTTGATTGCCTACGGGCAAAATCAGGTGGAGGGTGACAGCGAAACCATAAACCAGAAAAAGCCTGGTGTTCTCAGGGTGCTGGCCCCTGGTGTTTTTGATTACCAGTCAAGCGTTTACATAGTGCGAATGAGGGCTTGGGGGGTCACTTTCCCGCCTCGGGGTAAACCAGGTTACGAAGAAGCCATCTCTTTCACCGAAGAGATGTTATTGGATTCCAATCTTAGCCTTTCGGTCCAAAAAGAATTTGATAACCAAAACCATAAGGTTGTGAACATACTCAATAACGAGACTGCCCAAAACTTTTCCAAGTTAGCCATCGAGCAAGGTTTTGGGTGGCACAACGAAAAGGAGACCAGTAGGCATGGAGCTTTCGTGATTGCTCAAATTAAAGCAAAAAGACAAAGCCTTGGTATCTGGAAGTACGGAGGTGCTTATTCTGAGCAAGCACAAGATAAGTCTGTACCTACTCCCTTATTGAAATCGATGATTGGCCAAAACCCCTTTTCAGGCGGGATCAAGTTTTGGGTCACATCATTTAATAAGATTCACCGCCCGGAATGTTCTTTTTATGAACGAGGAAGAGGGGAATACAGCAGAAGGCCCACGGGTACGGACTGCAGGATTTGTGGTGGAACAAACCCTAAAAGGTAAATAATCAGGAATTTACAATATCAACCAATTCTTCCTTGGTCTTTAAGCCAACAAGGGTTTGGGATATCGATCCATTTTTGAAAACAAGTATAGTTGGGATGGACTGTACGCCATGCTCCTGAGCCAAGTCTGTGTTTTCGTCCACATTGACTTTGAAAATATTTACTTGGTCTCCCATTTCTGTATTCAACTCTTCAAGAATGGGTCCCAATGCTTTACAAGGGCCGCACCAAGGAGCCCAGAAATCAACTAAAGTCGTCTTTTCAGTAGGAGAAACAGCTTTTTCAAAGCTATCTTTGTTAAGATTTATAATATCGCTCATTATGTAGTAGTTATTTTAGAAAAATCAAAACGCTCAAAGTAACGGCTCCTCCGAAAACAAGGATGTCCAAGAGTAGAAGTATAATACTGGGCTTGGGGGCTGCATTGCTGTCAGCGGCCTTTTTGGGAGATTCCTTCTTCTTGGATTTCTTTTTGGATTTTTGAGGTTGCCCACCTGCATCTTCCGCACCTTCGGGAGCTTCAGGTCCTGAAGGAACTGTGGGTGGAGATGGCATTTGTGGTGCAGATGGAGCACCTACAGAGGGTGGGGGAGCAGCAATAGCGGGTGGCGGTGCTGCCGAAGGCACAGGAAAAGGCGGAGCAGCAGCAGGAGTTGCAGGCGGGGGCATTGCACCAAGTGCAGGAACAGGTGCAGGGACAGGAGCAACCGGTTTCGGGCTTGCTGCTTGGGGGGAAGGAAGAGGGGCAGGAACTTTAAGCTTAGGAGACCCAGCTGTTGGAGGGGTGGGGGCCCCGGGAACCTTGAGCTTCAGGCTTGGGTTGGGTTGAGGTGATGGAGGCGCAGCCATGAAAGTGTGATTCAGGAATCTGGTGTATTCTTGGCGATCATGTCAGACAATTCGTCAGGCGATGCCTCCTCGAGTACTTTACCTTTGATGGATAGGTCCTCCATGGTTTTGAGCAAAGTTTCGGTCATCCTGCCATGGGTTTCATCTGAACCGCCAAGGATTGAGAACTTGTCTGCCTGCGTAATCCGCTTGTGACCATCGGTACAATCCAGGCCAAGACCAAGTAAGTGAGCCATTACTTTTGGGTCTTTATAAGGAATTTGAGGATGAAATGGTCTTGAGTTCATGCACTTAATTTATTTGCAAAAGAATCCAATAGTCAACCTTACATAGCGTAAAGGGAGCTAAGACCATCTGGTTGGGTGAGTCGGTTCAGCTTAAAACCACTTAAACTAAGACCGATGCTAAATTCAGTGTGATTCTCCCTACTGGTGCCCTTTCGTTGGGTCATTGTGAAATCCCACACCCAACTGCTTCCCGTCCTGTACTCCAGTCTTCCGTTCCAATAAGTAAGGAAATTTTGGTCCAAGTCATAAAGTGCACCTAAGGAACCGTATAGTTTCTCATTGAGTCTTTTCCATCCTGAGAGGTAGGTGTAATTATTGAAATCCAGGTAGCTGAGGTAGGTCAGGCTGGCCCCCTGAAACCTCCCGTCTTTTAAGCTAATACCATATGATTTTCGGTAATTCTTACCGGAATTAAGATCAACTTTGTGACGAAGGTTTAAACTAAGCCAATAGATTGGGTGGATTGATAAATCTGCATACAGGGAATCCGCGTCCTCCTGGCTGTTTGTTTTTGAATTGTACAAATCGTAATAAGTACGCATCGAGAGCAGTTTTCGGCTTTGGTCGTCCCATTTTGCCAGGATGCTATTTTCCCACCCGAAACGGACCAGCTGTTTTTCACTAATTATTTCGCTGTCTTTGTGATCCAATATATCGAGAGGGGCTAGGTTGAGGTCTTCAACCAGTGCATTGATCACCGGAACTCTTTCTGGGTTTTTGCTGCTTATTTCTTCGGTCGCCCGAAAACTAATCGATGTTTTCATGACATGAAGCATCCGGTCAATTTCCCAGAGCTTATTTGAGTAGGGAATTTCCTGGTAAGAATTCGCATGAAGATCGAGGCCGTACTCCCCAAACGAGCGGTTGACTGAACCTGTTGATAACCGGTAGTCCTGATGCAGCAAGGCGACCGATGGGTTTAGGGTTAAGCCTTTGGCTAAAGCCAGAGGTTTTTCAACTTTATATCCCAGGTTCATCCTTTCAATGGAAGGTTCTCTGAAGCCAAATTCATCCCTTTTAATCAGGCTGCCGTAACTCAATGTGCCAGAGTGATAAACATTCCATTGGTTGATGGGCCCGGCATCCATGGAAAAAAGAGGTAACTGCTCTACGATGGATTCGTGGGAATTGGTCTGCCATCTTGTAAAAACTGACACCGTGTAACCATTGCCCTCGTAGCTTATTTCGTTATGACTTTGGTTCCATTGGTTCGAATAAAACTGTTGCCTGCGGAAATCACGAATCACTTCCGAATCGCTTTCCCATTCAACCACTGTCGATGACCTAATGTCATTCGAAAATCGTGACAAGTTGGTGAAATGAGCATATCCTCGGTGTTGTTTGATGGGCGAATTACGTGAATCTTTACCTCGGTAGGAAGCGGTATCCTTAACCCACCCACCTTTTAGTTGGGAGTTGATATAACCTTCTTCTAAAGTTTTAGAATGAGCTATCCGTGGAGAGAGAAACCATCCGCGGTCCTGGTAATAAGTAAGATCTGCCCCAGCAGAAAGATCTTCCCATCGATACTCGAAACCCGCTTCTGCATACCAACCAAGGGTTCCATCCTTCCCGGTCTTGATGGCTGAACTTATTCCTCCAAGACCACTCCTCTTTTTTCCGCTAAAACCGGGAAGTATGCCAATTATAATATTACCGATTCGAACTTGGGAGGGCGAAATAGTAAAAGTAGATTGGTTGGAATCTACAGTGTATTTTTTGGCTCTTATGTTGGGCTCAAAAAGACCAGGTTCAGACATATACAGGGTGCCATTGCTGTAGGTTTCTATACTGCCATTATTTTCCAGTTTCTCGGCAAGAAAATACCTTGGAGGGGTACCTCCGCGAGCATTCCTGGCGATGTAATCACCGGTGCCAGTGTTTAAGTGCAGGTAATCGGCTAAAATGCGGGAGCTTCCTTTCGTTACCGATACTTTACCGGAAGCAAAAGCATCCCCGCTTTCACGGCTCCAGCTGATTTCATCTGCCAAGACTAAAAAGTCTTCTCCCTTCAAGGATGCATTGCCCCGGGCAAGAATTGTCTTGTTTCCATCAGAGAGAGAAATGGGTTGGTCCGATTCGAGAATCAAATCGGAATTACCATAAATGCCCTGTTGCAGCATACAGAGACCAAGAATTGAAAGTAAAAAGTTTTTGGAGGAACAAAAAGAAATCACCCACCAAAAGATGTAACATTCAACCAAAGGTACAAGTGTAATAAATTTGAGTGAATCAATCTTGCTTTTTTTCATTCGCACGACTCTAAGTTATTACGACGTGATAATAACGGATCGAGAAATCAAAAGCATAATTAGTGGTGCCACGCATGACCCTCACCACTTGCTCGGCATCCACTCTCTAGGCAAGGGGAAAGGAGTAGTGGTTCGTGCATGGGATCCGAGTGCGTGCTCCATTACCCTTGAAAATTTAGAGACGGGCAAAACGAACTCGATGCAGAAAATTAATGAGGACGGATTTTTTGAGCTTGTTATCTCAAGCCTATCCGAACCCTTTCCCTATTTATTTCATTCTCTTTACAAAGAAGGTGCTCGGTCATGGATTGACCCCTATTCTTTTTTACCAGGAGTTACCAATGATGACCTTACCGCTTTTAATCAGGGGTGGGATCGGAAGCCCTTTGAGAAGCTGGGAGCAATTCCCCGAACCTTATCTGCAGTGGATGGGGTTTGTTTCACGGTTTGGGCACCCTCCGCTCAGTCCATTCATTTAGTGGGCGATTTTAATCATTGGAACCCCGCATCCTTACCGATGCGTTGCCTGGGGAGTTCAGGTTGCTGGGAAATATTCGTGCCGTGGGCAAAAGTCGGAGATAAGTATAAATTCCGGGTCTTAGGAGCAGATGGGCACCTAAGAGAAAAAACAGATCCGTTCGGTTGGTGCTTCGAGCCATTGCCCGGCAATGCGTCCATAGTTTGCGATCGATCAATCACGAGGAAGTCTGGTCTGCCCGCGCCAAAAACGAATGCTTCGGAATTGCCCATATCAATCTACGAGATGCACTTGGGCTCATGGCGTCACAATTCGTCCACGGGCAAGCCTTTAAGCTATTTGGAATTAGCTGATACTTTGCCCAAATATATCAATTCACTTGGTTTTACACAGGTCGAATTTATGCCCCTGAGTGAGTTTCCATTTGGTGCAAGCTGGGGATACCAGGTGAGCGGGTATTATGCACCCACTCATCGTTTTGGATCGCCGGAGGATTTCTCTATTTTAGTGGAAAGCCTTCAGCAATCTGGCATTGGTGTGATCATGGACTGGGTGCCTGCACACTTTCCAGCTGATGAGTTTGCACTCTCAAGGTTTGATGGCACCTGTCTTTTTGAGCACGAAGACCCAAAGATGGGAAAGCATGCAGAATGGGGTACGCTTTGCTTTAATTATGGGCGGGCAGAAGTTCGCAGTTTCTTAATTGGCAGTGCGGTTGCCTGGTTGAGCCGCTTTGGGATTGATGGCTTTCGTGTCGATGCCGTTGCTTCTATGCTCTACCTTGATTATGCAAGAAAAGATGGCGAGTGGTGCTCGAATAAATACGGTGGCAATGAAAACCTCGAGGCGATTGAATTTTTAAAACAATTTAACCACTCCATTCATGAGGAATTTCCAAATGTTTTAAGCATTGCTGAGGAATCGACTTCTTTTCCTCAAATAACCAACCCTCCTTATACCGGCGGGCTCGGGTTTGACTTTAAATGGAATATGGGGTGGATGCATGATGTGCTCGATTATTTTGCTACGGATCCCATTTACAGGCGGTATGAGCACAATAAATTAACCTTTGGTGCGATTTACCAGTTTACTGAAAATTTCGTTCAGGCGTTTTCACATGATGAAGTGGTTCATGGCAAAGGGTCTTTGGTTAATAAAATGAGCCTGCCTTACGAGGAGGATAGAATAGCGAACCTGCGTGCTCTTTTTGCCCTTCAGTGGTTATGGCCTGGCAAAAAGACCCTTTTTATGGGCTGTGAGTTTGGCCAGTGGACCGAGTGGGATTTCGAAGGTGAAATCGACTGGGCATTGCTCGACTTCCCTAACCACCAAGGACTTAAACAATTAATTTCTGACCTGAATTGCCTCTACCGGGAACATCCCACTTGGGCATCAGTGGACCATCGTGAGGATAAGTTCAGGTGGGTGGACTGTAACGATGAACCGGGGCAAACACTCAGTTTTATAAAATACGGCAACTATGCTACAGACACCCTCCTGGTAGCCTGTAATTTTTCTGATCATTTACAGCATCGTGACTGGGGGTGCCCGCACCCCGGAGAATGGCAGGTTATACTCGATACTGATTCTCCTTCTTACAGCGGCCAGGGGGCTGCCGGCTCTACCACTTTTAGTACGGGCGAACATCCTCTACATGATCAGCCCTGCCGTCTGTCTTTTTCGGTTAACCGGTGGAGCGTGCGAATCCTTGCATTGTCCAGGTAAGCGAAAATAGAATGCCTCAGATCAGGCCGTTATCTGAAAAGCTGTAATACCCATTGCGATTCGGGCACCTTGCAGGGTCGCCAATAATAACATGGTCATGAAAATCAATGTCGAGGCATTGAGAAGCTTCTGACATTTTTCTTGTCACCATTAGGTCACTGGAGCTTGGGCTCGGGTCGCCACTTGGGTGGTTGTGGGCAACAATGATTGCGGTTGCTCCCCACCTTATCGCAGGACGAAATACTTCCCTTGGATGAACCAAGCTTCCGGTGGCAGTACCTGAAGAAATTTCTTCGGTACGGACGGGGCGGTTTTTTCGGTCGAGGCATATGACCCACACCTTTTCAACGGATGCTGAAATTGCTTTAGGGTAAAGGAGTTTCCAGACTTTTTCAGGGGCATCGATCGGTTCGTTCTTCCCCTTTTGTCCAAGAGCAATTCTTTGGGCAATCTCTATAGCGACTGACAATTGGAGGGCTTTTACTTTTCCTATGCCTGGGATTTTCTGAAAGTCTGAAACATCCCACCGTGCAAGCCCGGCAAGATTGCCAGACTCCCGAATAATGCTGTCTGCTAAGGTGAGGACATCGTGCTTGGTTGTACCAGACCGGAGCAGTAAGGCCAGGAGTTCACGATCTGCCAAGGGCCCGGGGCCATGTTTTTCAAGCCTTTCCTGGGGGCGCTCATCCGGTGGAAGGTCTTTTAAGGATAACCTTGTACCTGCATGATTATTCGTCATGCCCGTTCAAGAAACTTTATTGAGCAGGTAGCCTGACATCGACATAAGCATCCCGCTTTTGCCGTGCCAGCCATTTTCGCTGTTCATTTTGTTCCAGCTTGTTCGCGATCGCTTTTTCAATTTCCGAACGAACCTCATCCATGGGCAATTGTCTTGGTTTTTCGATCTCAGAAACTTTCAGTATATACCATGCAGACTTACCGGAAGGAGCGACAGACCCGTCAGTTTTTTTCTCTAATAGGCGAACCTTGAAAGGTTTGGAAACCTCTCCTTTTTTCAGAGAAAAGGAAACCTCTTTGAGCTTGGGATTCCGGATCTCATCGACTGAAACAAACACCCCCCAGTCGCCAGCCTTTTCCCGAAAAGGGCTTTGCCCATTTTGAGTCGCAACCTGCTCAAAATTTGTACCACTAAGAATCGAGGAGTGTAAGGAATTGGCCAAGGCCTCGGCCGTGTTTGCAGAATTGTCCTCACCTTGGGTGATGACAATTTCACTCAGCCTGATTCTTTTTTCCGTCACAAAGTCTTTACGGTTTTGGTTGTAGTAGTCCTCCACGCTTTGTGGGCTTATTTCATCACTGGTCCTTTTTCTCTGGGCAAGCATGTGCATGTGTACGATATCTTCCTTCAGTTGCTCCTTATACTCCAGTGGAGACTGCCCATTGCTCTGCAAAACTTCCCGGAATAACCTGCGGTCACCATTGAAGTTGGACATCAGCTTGCTGTTGTACTCTTGCTCAATGTAGGAGTCTGGGATGGCCATGCCCTTGCTCTCAAAGGCAACCTGGGAAAGCAAGCGGTCGATCCTGCCGTCAATAAATTCTTCTGCACGTCTTTGCTTTTCATCCTCAGAAAAATTCAGTTTTTCCATGGCGAGCTCAATTTCACCCCAGGTGATAACCTCATCATTTACCCGGGCAACCACCCGATTGACCTCAATAAGCTTATCTGACCAAAGGGAGTGCCCTGCACTGAGCAAAAGAATGAAAGTTATTATCTTTGTTGTATTAAGTATTCCCATGGATGTGAAGTTTGAGAAAACGAATGATTTCCTTCAACTTTAAAAGAGGTTGCTTTTCATTTAAGCAGGGTAGATTGCCCAGTTTCCTTAGATACTTGATGCCCTCTTTAGAGGATCGCCTTACATACCTGCATTGCAATTCCCGGCCCTTCGTGGCGATAAGATCAAAACCAGACTCCTGGGCTAAGCATTTTATTTCTACTTCCATGAATAAAGCTTCAACCGAAGATGGTAGAGGGCCGAAACGGTCTCTGAGTTCACTTCTTAAATCATTCAGGGACTCAATTTCCATAACTGCCGCAATTTTACGGTAAAAATCAATCCGTAACCTTGGCTCATTCATGTAGCTCTCAGGCAGGCAGGATGCCATGTTAAGGGAGGCAGAATCTTCTGGGATCGATTCATCTGTGTGCAGGAAGTCGAGCCGAACCACCGCATGGGGCCGTAAGGCAATTTCATCGCCCTTTAGCCGGGAGACACTTTCGCGAAGGAGTCGGCAGTACACTTCGAACCCAACCCCTGCAATATGGCCGCTCTGCTCACTCCCAAGAAGGTTTCCGGCTCCGCGAAGCTCAAGATCTCTGAGGGCGATTTTGAAACCTGCACCCATGCTGCTGGTAGCACGCAGGGCAGAGAGTCTTTTTTTGGCTTTATCCTTGATGGGCAAGCTCGGGTTGACCAATAAGTAAGCATAGGCCTGCCGTGTGAACCGGCCAACTCTGCCCCTGAGTTGATAAAGTTGTGAGAGACCAAACTTATCCGCCTCCTCAATGATGATTGTATTGCAGTTCGGTATATCCAAACCGGACTCAATGATGGTAGTGCATAGGAGTAAGTCGTATTTCCCGGATATAAAATCCACCATGACTTGCTCAAGTTGTGCCTCTGCCATCTGACCATGCCCCACAGCCACCCTGAGTCCAGGCATCAATTTTTGAAGCTTTTTAGCGACCACATGTATTGTTTTTACGCGGTTGTGTAGGTAAAAGACCTGCCCACCTCGGTGAAGCTCTAGTTGGATTGCTTTTTTTAAGACATCATCCGACTTGCGAACCACTTCGGTTCTGATGGGTCGTCTGTTAACTGGTGCCGTTTCAATTGTACTAAAGGAACGAACCCCAACCATTGCAAAATAAAGGGTTCTGGGAATGGGGGTGGCACTGAGAGTGAGCACATCCACATTCGCTTTCAATCTTTTTAGCTTTTCTTTGTGATCCACCCCAAACCTCTGTTCTTCATCAATAATAAGAAGCCCCAGGTCCTTGAAAGTTAACCCATCCGAAAACATCCGGTGTGTACCGATGAGCATGTCTACCGATCCAGACTGAATGCCTTGCAGGGTCTTTTTTTGCTGAGCAGGAGTGCGAAACCTGGAAAGCATCTCTATCACCACCGGGAAATCAGCCATGCGTGATAAGAATGATTCCATGTGTTGCTGGCACAGAATGGTGGTCGGGGCGAGTAGGGCAACTTGCTTGCCATCCATCATCGCCTTAAATGCTGCTCTCATAGCCACTTCCGTCTTGCCGTAACCAACATCTCCACAAACGAGCCGGTCCATGGGTTTGTCTGACTCCATGTCCTCTTTGACTTCCACAATCGACCGCAACTGGTCGGGAGTTTCAGAATAAGGAAATGAATCTTCAAATTCTTTTTGCCACTTGTCATCCGGAGAAAATGAGAACCCGCGCTCAGAGTCCCGTGATGCTTGCAACCGCAATAGGTCTGCCGCTAAATCAATCGCCGCAATTTCAGCAGCTTCCCTTGTCTTTGCCCAACTTTTCCCGCCAAGCTTGGCAAGCTTGGGCTTTGCTTTTTTTAATCCAATATAACGGGAAAGAAGATGGGACTCCTGCAAGGGTATGTGCAGCAAGATACCATCCGCAAATTCCACTGATATTGCTTCTTCGGTCTTTCCCTGCTGTTCGATTTTACCAAGGGAGCAAAAGCGGCAAATTCCATGTTGCAGGTGAACGAGCAAGTCCCCGTCAACAAGTTCAGAAAAGTCGAGTGCCTGATCGACCTCTTTTCTCTGCACCCTCGCTTTTCGTGAGCGAATGGGCCTCCGGCTCCTCTCTCTGCCAAGAATTTCTCGGGATGTGACAATGGCCAGGCCCTTGTCTTTCTTGTGAATTAGTGATTCGTAAGCAGGTTCCTTTTTATCTCGATGAAAGTAAAACCCCCGGTGCAAGCCAACCTTAAGGAAAGTGTATGCATTCTCCTCAATCAGGTGTTCCTTCAATAAACCAACAATTCTTTTCTTTTCTGCATCGGCACCTATCGAAATAAAAAGCCGAAGCCCCGATGATAAAAATTGCTTGGATAATTGAATGCACTTGGTTTGGCTGCTAGGCGAAGTTGTGCTTGCCAGTCCAAGTGCGTCCCCGACGGACACCTGGTCGAGTTCGGGCAGTATTGGTTTAACCTGCAGGTTAAGTATTTTACTGTGATCAAATATACCTGCCCCTGCATTTATCTCACTGGAGGAAAAAAAGAAATCAGACATGCCTTGGGGGCGCTTCCAAGCCAAGGAAAGGTTGGCTTTCTCAGTCGCAGCATTGCCCGTTTCATGAAATGCCAAGGGGTGCAAACGGAGGAGATTCTCGGGTTCATCCAGGAGCCATAAAACTGAAAAATCGAGGTAATGAAAGAATTCACCCTCCCGTTCGGAAAAAGCTTTATCATTAATGGAGGATACCTTTACCTCAGAAATCGTCTCTGAGCTTCTTTGCGAGGTCGGATCAAATTTCCTGATTTCCTCAACCGTATCACCAAAGAAATCAATCCGGACAGGAAAGTCTGCATTGACAGGGTACACATCAATCAACCCACCACGGATCGCAAACTGCCCGGGTTCCTCACAGACTACTTCAGAGGAATAATCGAGTTGGTTAATCAAATCCTGGCTGAACTGTTCATAAGAGCACTCTTCACCCGCCCGGATAACAAGTTGGGAATCGTCACAGTCTTTCACTCTCGGGCAACTGCCCAGCAATGCATCCATTGTCGTGGCGACAAGGAGAGGGTTGGGTTGCTGGGTGTTTTCCCCCATCGAGCGTAGCTCGGAGAGTAGGGTTAAGCGGTCGCAAGCCTTTTCAAATGCATCTGGGTTGTCGGGACTAACAACTTTATCAAAAGTATGGAAGTTTATCCTGCTACCCGAGAAAAAACCTTCATAAAGTGCCGCTATATCCTCGCATTTATTTTCGGCATCTGGAATGGATTCACCCACAACAATTGCCACTTGTTGCTGCTGCTTTTTCCATAGATCCACAAATAAGGCAGTGGATGCCTGCGCCAGGCAGTTAGGCACATGGATCGAGCCTAGTGAGCTGGGGAGCTCAATCTTTTTCACCAGTTTCTGAGATTAGTTTTTTGTATGCAGCTTCTGCTGCATTTTCTTCGGCAACTTTTTTGCTCTGTCCATGGCCGTCCGCAAGTGCATTGTCATCAATAAATACCTGCACATGAAACACCTTACGATGGTCGGGGCCGGATTGCTTGATCAAACGATAAGAAACTTTAGGTTTGCTGGATTTTGCCTGAAGGTACTCCTGAAGTTTTCCTTTGGGGTTAAAGGATGCATTCTTGTCATTCAATACTTCGAGAAACTTTTCTTGCCATTGCAACATCACCCTTTCTGCCGTTTGGTAATCACTGTCCAGGTAGATCGCTCCCAGTACGGCTTCAAACGCATCCTCAAGCACAGCTTGCCTGAAGTTGCCCCTGCTTTTTTGTTCTGATTTTCCAAGGATTAAATAGTCTTGAAGATTAATAACTCTGGCTACCGCAGCAAGGTTGTGCCCTCTGGCAAGCAAGGATTTGTAACGGCTTAATTCTCCTTCCGTTTTTTCAGGAAACTTTTGAAACAACCACTTGGCCAAAATACAGCCCACAACAGAATCCCCAAGAAATTCCAGCCTTTGGTTGTGGCGCTGTATATTTTTACGAGGATCAAAAGATGGGTGGGTTAAGGCTTCTCTTAACAGGTCTTTGTTTGTAAAAGAATGCCCGAGGGCGTCTTCCAGTTCCTTAAAAGTTGAATTTTCAGCGGGATTCCCACCAGGCAAAAAAGAAGCCTTTAGTGCTTTGAGTAACCCCATCCTTTACTGTTTCGATAAAAACCGGTTCGCGAACTCTTTGGCAAAGGCACGATAGGCAAGACTGCCTGATGATTCTGGTGCATACTCAAACACCGTCTGCCCAAAACTGGGTGCTTCACTTAACCTTGAATTTCGCGGGATAGCGGTGCGGAAAACCCGGTCGGAGTAGAACTGGTTGACTTCCTGCCAGACCTCATAAGATAAGCGTGTTCTTCCGTCGTACATGGTCATAACAATGCCTCCCAGTTGCAGGTCCGGATTAACTTGTGCATTTTTAAGTTTATCAATCACACTGGTAATTTGCCCAAGTCCCTCCATTGCGAGGTACTCAGACTGAAGGGTTACAATCAGGAAATCTGCAGCACAAAGAGAGTTCATCGAAAGTAAGCCAAGGGTAGGGGGGCAATCAATTAATATGACCTGGAGCCCATAATGCTCTTTCAATTGGGTCAGGCATTTTCGTAACTTCACAAGGTATTCCGGCTGACTGCTCAATTCAAGTTCTGCCGCAGCCAGGTCTAATTCTGAGGGGACGATCCACAAGTTGCTTCTCTGGCTCGAAATCACTCTAGATGCCACATCTGTGCCCTGAAGAAGGGGTTCGTAGATGCCGCAACCTGCTTTCTTGGCTAAACCTAAGCAGCTGGTTGCATTGCCTTGTGGATCCATGTCGATGATTAGGGTGGGCACCCCCATAAGGGCAAGCGCATGGCCAAGGCTCACTGTGGTTGTGGTTTTTCCTACGCCCCCTTTTTGGTTGGCTATTGCGAAAGTGGTTGCCGGCATTTGTGTATCTTAAAGAAAGTTTTCCCAATCAGGTTGCAAACTTATATCATACCAATGAAAACAGTTTTTTCACTTTTGGATAGAGATAACCGGTCGTGAAACCTCGGTTGTTCGGGCACATCAACTAGTTTTCCCGCTTCCTCCATGAAATGCCACCGGATGCTTTCCAGTCCTGCCCTGAGAGCCAATGGGCTCGCCCCGCCGAGTCGGGGATTAATTTCAACAAGATGAAGGTTTTCATCCTCTTCAACTATTACCTGAGCCAGGCAATGACCAAACAAACCTGGCTTGTGTAAAAATACCTCCCTTACTTTGCTTTCCCAATCAGTGTTCCGGAAAACAGTTGATTCATGTGACTCGCCGTCCACTACTTTATTTCGCCAGCGAAGCAAGGGGCCGTAGCATTGACCCTCCTTGCTTATCCATGCTTCTGCAGAAAATTCCCGGCCTTGGATATAGGGCTGAAAAATAAGGTCATTACCACTGGAGTCATCCAAATATTTGCATGCTTGATCATAACTAAGGCCGAGCTTGTTGGTTCGAGCACCTGAGTCATTCCTTGCCTTCACTACCCACCGTTCAGCTTTTTCTTTGAGTGGTTGAACATAGGTTTTGATTGGGGGGAGCACGCAGTCTGCCCAGTCATGAAAGAAGGCAAGCTTGTCATTGCACACATCAATGCATCCAGGGTCGGACACCCAGACGGTAATTTGGTTATCCTGGAGCAGGGCTTTTTTCTTTGCCCAGTAGTGCAGTTCGCCATCCCGCGTAGGTAAAATGTGGGTCACTTGGTATTTTTCACAGAGACCAAGCAATCTTTGATCAGATAATTCATTAATCTTTGGGAAGACGATAAAATGATCCACCTTTTGGGCCGCATCACATTTCTCATTGGAATCGCAACCCACCACTTTTGTGCCTGGATAAAAAGCCTGAGCACTTCGGACTACCTCTTGGTATAAAGCGGTCTTAGCAGACAGGGAGGTAAAAAGAATGCATGGAGGCCGGGTAGGGTCGCTCATGAATCTCTGGTGCTAAGATACTCATTGCGCAAGCACGATGCTACCACCGCATCCACCCACTGACCATCCACTTGAACTTGTTCCCTTAATACACCATCCCGATGAAAACCAGCATCCTCAATTGCCTTCACATGAAAGGCACGATGAGCATAGGCCTCTGTGCTCAGTTTATTTAAACCTAATTCCATAAACCCTAATTCTTTGATTAATTCAAAAAAGGCTTTGAGATCATCGGAATAAGCCTGGTGATTTATGGTTCTTTTCGTTTCAAGAAGGAAGGAGACTTCCCCCCGGGCATTCAACCAGTCCAGGTGGACAATGCCCCCGTACCCAATGAGTTCTTCATGAAAGCAAAAGCGTACCAGAATTTTATCAGGTTTGGGGTTTTTGAAATCTTTCTCAATAATTTGATGAAAATAGGCAGCTTGCTCCGCCTCTGTGAGTTTGCTGGATTGACGAAGAGCAGACATCTGCTCATTTCTCCACTTTCTTATAATTTGGGCATCTTCAAGTTGAATTGATGAGATCGAGTATTCCTTGTGAAATAAAGTCTTACCAGACAGAGATACATAGTGGGGCAGACTACTCATCTTGTTTCTTCGCAAAAAGCCATAAGTTCCTGAATTACTTTTTGTTGCTCATTTTCGGTGAGGGTGGGGAACATGGGAATGCTCAAGCAGGATTCATAAAACTTTTCTGCCCCAGGCAAAGAAACAGGACCAGTTTTCTCAGCGTAAAAGGGATGTTTGTGGACCGGAACATAGTGAACCTGAGTGTTCACACCTTTTGACTTAAGGAACTTATGTGCTTGGTCACGATGTCCTTGAACCTTGAACCGGACGATGTACAAATGCCACGCATGCCCGGCGTACAGGGGAGGGCAATCAAAGATGTCCTGAAAAGGTGACTTATTGAATGCCAAATCATACATGCTGGCTATGGACCTACGCTTGGATAACTGAGAATCGAGCCGGGACAGTTGAGACCTCCCCAGCCCTGCCTGAATATCAGTAAGCCTGTAATTCCACCCCAGTTCATTTTGTTCGTAAAACCAGGGAATGTCATGGGAGGAATCATTTGGGCGCACAATTCCATGGGACCTTAATTTTCTGGCGGACTCTGCAATGTGATCATCATTGGTGAGAACTGCTCCTCCCTCTCCGCAACAAATATGTTTTACTGGGTGAAAACTAAGGCATGCCGCATCTGAAAATACACATGAAGCACTTTGAAGTAAGCAGTTTTCCGAATCGGTAAATGAGCCAGGTGAGTGTGAGGCATCTTCAATAACTTTCAGGCCATACTTCTGGGCAATTAGATTGATGCGGTCCAAAGGGGCGGTTGCACCAGCGAAAGAGACGGGAGATATAAAAATGGACTCCGTTTGTGATTCGGATTGGATTGCTTGGACAACAGCCTCCAGGGAATCGCAACAAATTAAGCCTGTAGCTGGGTCAACATCGCAAAAGCGCACCTGAGCACCTAGGTACAAAAATGCATTCGC
>JAYOTQ010000023.1:0-22401 GCA_038150505.1 Opitutales bacterium
GTTACCCACGACTGGAAGATTGTTGATGCTTCCGGACAAATCTTGGGCAGACTTGCAGTGCAAATCGCCAATGCCTTGCGTGGACGCAACAAACCGACCTACACTCCCCATGTTGATACCGGGGATTTTGTTATCGTGATCAATGCGGATAAAGTAAAGCTCACTGGTGCCAAAGAAGAACAAAAGCAGTATATGTTTTATTCTGGATATATGGGGAACGAAAAATATCGCACCGTCGCTGATTTTCGCGAAAACCGCCCAGAGTTTATCATCACCAATGCAGTTAAAGGTATGTTGCCCAAAAACAAACTTTCCAGTGGTATGCTCACCCGCCTTCGTGTTTTTGCAGGCGAGGAACATCCTCACACCGCCCAGCAACCATCCCCCCTACTTTCTTAATTTTTCACATGAGTGCTAAAGCAAAAAACCAAGACATCACCGCCACCGGTCGCAGGAAAACAAGTACTGCTCGCGTAAGAATCCGTCCAGGATCGGGTGCCATCACCATCAATAACCGTGATATTGACGACTACTGCTCCACCGAGCAGCAAAAGAAAGCGGTTATTGGACCATTGCTTTGTGTCGAAAAAAATGGACAGCTTGATGTTTCGGTAAATGTACGTGGTGGAGGCGGCACGGGACAATCCGGTGCCATTCGTCACGGCCTTTCCCGTGCGTTAGAGAAAATGGATGGTGAATTGCGATCACCTCTCAAAAAAGCGGGCCATTTACGAAGAGACCCACGAAAGATTGAAAGAAAGAAAGCAGGCCGGCCAGGGGCTCGTAAAAGGTTTCAATTTTCCAAGCGATAATTTTTCAAACCAAAACACTTTTTATTTTAACCCCTCGGCACTCCAACCGAGGGGTTTGTTTTTTATATTCCTTCACATCAAATTGGTAAGAACATGAAAGTAGGTATAATCGGTGCATCAGGGTACACTGGTCAGGAGTTGGTAACCTTACTGATTAGCCACCCGAAGATAGAGTTGTCCATGGTGACATCCAGAGCAAATGCAGGCGAACCACTCAGTTCGGTTGTTCCCAAACTTGGGCACAAAGGAAATGCCATTTTTTTTGTGAATCCAGTTCTTCAGGATTTAGTTCAATCCGAGATTGAATTATTTTTCCTGGCTTTGCCCCATGGCACCGCTGCAGAATATGCGATTCCACTTCTCGATTCCGGCAAGAAAATCATTGATTTATCTGCCGATTTCCGACTCAACTCCCCTGCCCTTTACCAAGAGTTTTATGGCACCGATCACCCTGCGCCTGAGTGGTTGTCGCTTGCCCAATATGGCCTGCCGGAACTCAACGATTTGAGCTGGGAAAAATCCCATCTCATCGCATCTCCGGGATGCTACCCAACCAGTATCATTGTCCCGCTTGCCCCGCTTCTCCAACATCAACTCATTGATGAAAACGATATCATTGTAAACTCAATCAGTGGGATCAGTGGAGCGGGAAAGAATGCATCGGAAAGACTCTTATTTTGCGAAAGGAATGAAAATGCCGGGGCATATGGATTGCCCAAGCATCGGCATTTATCAGAAATTGAGGAGCAACTGAGTGCATCTGCAGGTCAACCCATCACTCTTTCGTTTCATCCCCATCTTGGCCCGATGAACCGTGGGCTTTGCTCGACCATATCTGTTCGGCCAAAAAGTTCTCTTTCAGCATCGAAAATCCGGGATTGTTGGGAAGCCACATATCCAGACAGACCTTTTGTTCAAATTCTAGAACAAGGCATATTTCCTGAAACAGGGAATGTTGTAGGTACCAACCGGATCGATATTTCAGTCAGCGAAGATTCCCGAATGAACCGTTACATTCTTTGCTCTGCAGAAGATAACCTGCTCAAAGGAGCAGGCGGACAAGCCGTACAATCCATGAATATCTGTAACGGATACGAGGAGGACTGTGGATTGGTATGAAATTTTTTGTCGACTGCGATGGCGTGACCGAACCGCAAGGTTTTTTTGCCTCCGGAGTGTCCTGTAATGTATTGGGCAAAAATAATGGAAAACTGGACCTTGGCGTCATTTATTCTCCCAGACCATGCACTGCTGCTGGCACCTTTACCACGAATGATGTAAAGGCATCTCCCGTGAGGTATTGCATGGATCTGTTGAGTGATCCGACCCAATCGTTTCATGGTGTGGTTGCCAATAGTGGAAATGCCAATGCCTGCACCGGTAAACAAGGAGACCTGGACTGTGCGAAAATGGCATCTGAAACTGCCCGGCATCTCAAGGTTCATTCACGAGAAATTTTCGTCTGCTCAACTGGCAGAATTGGGGTACAACTGCCGATGACAAAAATCACCACCGGGATTGCCCATGCCTGCCAGGACACATTGGAAGAACTGGACGGGGGGAAAGCTTTTCAGGAAGCAATCCTGACCTCGGATACCAAGACCAAGTCATGCTCCGCCCAGATCGAAACCCCTTCCGGGAAAATAACCATTGGAGGAACGGTGAAAGGGGCAGGAATGATTGAGCCTAACATGGCTACCATGCTGGCCTTCCTCACCACAGATGCGTCCGTTTCCTCGGCTTTCCTAAAAGAATGCCTCACGGTTGCTGTCCGGAAATCTTTTAATTTAATGACCATAGATGGAGATATGAGTACCAATGATTCTGTGCTCATTCTCGCCAATGGGTTTTCGCGAATTGAGCTGGAAAATGAGCCCGAATCGATCCGTTCTGAATTTCAGGAAGCAGTTGTCCAGGTTTGCAAAACCCTTGCCCGTAAATGTGTAACCGATGGGGAAAAGGTCACCAAGTTTGTTGAACTACGAGTTGAGGGGGCAGCAAGTGAACAGGATGCAGAAAAAGTGGCCCGGTGTGTCGCAAACTCTTTACTTGTAAAAACTTCCTGGTTTGGATCAGACCCAAACTGGGGAAGACTGGTGGATGCCGCCGGTTATGCTCGGGTTGGGTTGAATTTTGAAGAAATGGACATTTTCTACAACGATGTGCCTGCGGTTGAAAAAGGAACCCCATTGCCGATGAACAAATCAAAGTGGAAAGATGTAGTGTCCCAAAAATCCTTTGTCATCACCATGAACCTGCACATGGGAACCGCATCGTCCATGATTTGGTCCAATGATTTGAGTGAAGAATATGTCAACTATAACAAAAGCGAGTAGCCATTATGTTTGAGTTTGAGGAAAGCCAGGCAAAAGCAAAAATCCTTATGGAAGCACTCCCCTATGTCAGGAGGTTTCGTGGTTCCATTTTTGTGGTGAAATATGGGGGCAGTTTCATGGACTCCCCAGACCCCAAAGTCCGTTCGGGAGTGGCGATGGATTTGGTATTTCTAAATTTTGTAGGCATCAAGGTGGTGGTCGTACACGGCGGGGGAAAAGCCATCAACCGGGAGCTGGAAAACCGGGGAATAAAGCCGCAGTTTCTCGATGGTTTAAGGGTCACGGACAAGCAAACCATTGAAGCAGTGGATACAGTGCTCAACGAGCAGGTGAACAGGGAAGTCGCTCAATTTGTGTCCTCTTACGATTGCGATGTGCAAAGATTTCCCGGCAAAACTGTGCTTTCTTGCGAAAAACTTCAAGGAGAGCATGATTTGGGCTATGTCGGCCAGGTTACCGAAGTTAAGGTAGAGCCTATTCTCCAGGCACTGGAAAATGGACAGATGCCTATTCTCTCGTCCACTGCTTCCGACCGTGAGGGTACCTGCTTCAATGTCAATGCAGACAATGTGGCCTCAAAGGTGGCGGTCGCCCTGGGGGCTCGCAGGCTCGTCTACTTATCTGATGTGCCCGGGCTTCTCGAAGATCCCAAGGATTCATCTTCCTTACTTTCCAGCCTTCCGGTCAATGAAGTAGACCCCCTGAAACAAAGGGGGGTAATCTCTGCGGGGATGTTGCCCAAGGTAAACAGCGCTGTGGAAGCCCTTAAGTCTGGGGTAAACCGGGTGCACTTTATTGATGGCCGAATGCCTCACAGCATCTTGCTGGAAATTTTTACCGACCAGGGCATAGGGACCGAAATTGTACATTCCTGATGATGGATTTTTTACAGAAGCACCAGTCCTTTTTGATGGGAAACTATGCCCCTCCAGCGATCGAAATTGTCCGGGGCAAAGGCTCCCAGCTTTGGGATTCTCAAGGAAAGCAGTACTTGGATTTCACTTCGGGCATTGCAGTGACCAATCTGGGGCACAGCCATCCAAAATGGGTCAAACAAGTACAAAAGCAGACAGAAGTACTGGCTCACTGCTCCAACCTTTATTCCATCCCGGAGCAAGTTAGGCTGGCAGAAAGATTGGCCAGCAAGATTGGCTCCGGCAAAGTATTGTTTTGCAACAGTGGGGCAGAAGCCAATGAAGCATTGATCAAACTTTCCCGCCTGCACGGACAATGCGGACAGGGCAAGCGGACAAAAATCCTGGTCGCAAAGAACGGATTTCATGGACGGACACTTGGGGCTCTTTCCGCCACTGAATCGAGCAAATACAGAAGCGGTTTTGAACCGCTTCTCTCTGGTTTTGTCTTCTGTGAGCTCAACCAATTATCCGATTTTGAAAATGCGATCGATGAAGAAACCGTGGCGGTTTTAGTGGAATCAATCCAGGGAGAAGGCGGGCTTCATGTAGCCTCGGATTCATTCCTTCTCGGCATCGAAAAATTGTGCAAACAACACAACCTCCTCTTTTTAATGGATGAAGTACAGGCGGGCATCGCCCGAACTGGAGAATTTTTGGGATACCAAAAATCAGGGGCACAACCCGATGCCATAGCCATGGCCAAAGGGCTGGGTGGAGGGTTTCCCATCGGTGCAATTTGGGTAAGTGAAGCATACGCCTCCCTTTTTGTCCCCGGTAGTCATGGTACCACTTTTGGCGGATCTCCCCTCGCCTGTTCTGCGGCCCATGCGGTTTTGGATATTATTGAAGAGGAAAACCTGATTTCCCGGGCATGTGAATTGGGCGGCCAGTTGCTTGAAGGAGTCCAAAGGTTAGCAGAAAAATTCCCTCAAAAAATCCTAGAAGTGAGAGGGCGTGGGTTGATGCTTGGGCTCCAGTTGGCCGCTGAGCCAGCTGAACTGGTTTCTATCCTCAGAAACAACGGATTGCTCGCGGTGGGTGCTGCTGGACAGACCCTGCGTCTGCTTCCCCCATTAACCATTTCAAAGGAAGAAATTGAAAAAGGACTGGCAATTTTGGATGAAAGCCTGATCCAATTTGAACCTAATTAACTTATACCATGAGACATTTTTTGCAGGAAAATGATTTTTCCGAAAAAGAAATAAAAGATATATTTGCTTTTGCTTTTGATCTGAAAGCAAACCGAGACCAGCGACCTGCTGCACACTTAAACGGGGAAAGCTGGGGAATGATGTTTTATAAGCAAAGTACCCGTACCCGGGTGTCCTTTGAAGTAGGCATACGGGAACTGGGAGGAAACCCTGTCATTTTGGACCAGTCGAGCACCCAGATTGGTCGTGGTGAAAGCATTGCCGACACCGCCCGTGTCCTTTCCCGGTTTCTTGATGGTTTAATCATTCGTACGCATGGGCACGAGGTCATTCAAGAATTTGCGAGTTTCGCTGATATACCGGTGGTCAATGCCTTGACTGACCTCCTCCACCCTTGCCAAATCTATGCAGATTGCATGACCTTGTTGGAAAAACTTTCGGGAGGGACCAATCCCTACGAAGGGCTGAAAGGTAAAAAGCTGGCCTTTTATGGAGACACCTCCTGCAATATGGCAAATTCCTGGATTTTGGCTGGGGCCCTGTTTGGAATGGATATTTCACTTTGTGGTCCGGAAGACTACCAACCTGGCAAAGAAATCACCGATCTCCTCGCCCGCTATCAGCTAAACCCGACCTGGTCTTTCTGCTCCGACCCCAAAGAAGGAGCAGAAAATGCGGATGTGGTATACACGGATGTGTGGGTAAGCATGGGATGTGAAGAGCATAGCGAAGAACGTTACCAGACGATGAAACCATTTCAGGTAAATGACTCCATCCTTGATGCAACGAAGAAAGATTCTATTTTCATGCATTGTATGCCAGCACATCCAGGTGAGGAAGTTACCCAGTCCGTTCTCGATTCCGAACGGGCGATTCTTTTTGACCAGGCAGAAAACCGCTTGCATATGCAAAAGTCCATTCTCGCCGCATTATCCAAATTTAATTCTCAAAAATGAAACTAATCCTCGCTTATTCGGGAGGTCTTGACACCTCCGTTCTTGTACATTGGTTTGCTCATCATCATGGTGCCGAAGTGATCACTTACTGTGCGGATGTGGGCCAGGAAGAAGAATTGGACGGACTTGAAGAGAAAGCGATGGCGACCGGAGCCCAGGCTCATCGCACGCTCAACCTGGTCGATGAATTTGCCCGCGATTTCATCTATCCGATGGCTCGAGGAAATGCCGTTTATGAAAGCCAATATTTGTTGGGAACTTCCATCGCCCGCCCTCTCATCGCCAAAGCACAAATAGAAATAGCCCGTGAATTCAATGCAGATACAGTGGCTCATGGTGCCACCGGCAAAGGAAACGACCAGTGTCGCTTCGAGCTTACTTTTTCTGCCCTCGCACCTGATTTAAAGATTCTCGCTCCCTGGCGTGACCCGTCCTTTCGGGAGCGATTTCCAGGCCGCACCGAGATGATTGAATATTGTCGTGAGCACAAGATAGATGTTGAAGCCAGTGCCTCCAAGCCATACTCGATGGACCGTAACCTTTGGCACATTTCATACGAGGCAGGAATTTTGGAAGATCCCTGGTTTGATCCTACCACTCCAGAAAACCGCTCCATGTTTAAGCTTACACAGGACCCCATGCTTGCCCCGGATGAGCCCCAATATATTGAGCTCGATTTTCAGGAAGGAAACTGTGTTGCGATTGATGGAAAAGAGGGAAGTCCGGCTGAAATCATCCACTCCCTAAACTCCACCGCAGGCAAGCACGGAATCGGCCGGGTAGACCTGGTGGAAAACCGATTCGTGGGCATGAAAAGTAGAGGAGTCTATGAAACTCCAGGTGGTACGATTTTATTGCATGCTCACCGCCAGTTAGAAACATTGACCATGGATCGTGACTTGATGCACCTCAGGGATTCATTAATTCCCCGATATGCCGAATTAATCTATTACGGATTTTGGTATGCTCCGGAAAGGGAATCCCTGCAGGCCCTGATTGACGAAAGCCAAAAGACCGTTACCGGCACTGTCCGTTTAAAGCTCTACAAGGGCAATGTTACCACAGTCGGACGAAAGTCTGACCTTTCTTTATATGACACTGCCGTGGCCTCCATGGAGGGAGATGTATCAGATTACCAACCCGAGGATGCCGGTGGATTTATCCGGCTGAATGGGTTGAGACTGATGGAGCGTGCCCGTAAGCAGGGATACAAACCCGTCTGATTGGATACGTGAACCTTCTGGTCATCGATAATTATGATTCCTTCACCTACAACCTGGTGCAATATTTCGGTGAATCAGGTGCGGATTGCCAAGTTCTCAGAAACGACCAACAAAAGCTCGAAGATATAGATATCTCTCCCTTCGATGGCCTGGTCATTTCTCCTGGGCCGTGTGATCCCGATCAGGCAGGCATCAGTTTACCAGCAGTCAAACTTTGGGCGGGGCAAAAACCCCTCCTAGGTGTGTGCCTGGGGCATCAGTGTATTGGGCAGGCATTTGGAGGGAAGATTGTTCGTGCCCCCCGCTTAATGCATGGAAAAACTTCTCCGGTCCATCACCTTAACAGCGAGATTTTTCTGGGCATGCCCAACCCCTTTTCCGCAACCCGTTATCACTCCTTGGTTATCGACCCAGACAGCCTCCCTGCTGAATTGGAAAAAACGGCATGGACGGATGAAAACGAAATCATGGCGGTGCGTCACCGAGACCTCCCTGTCTGGGGTGTTCAGTTTCATCCAGAGTCCTTGGCAACAGATAGTGGAATTATGGTCTTGAAGAATTTCCTCAAGTATTGTTAAAACATATTCAGTGTGTGTGGTATGTGGAATTCTTGTAAGTGACTAATGCTTTGTCCGAAATGTTCATCCCTTGATCTCAAGGTTTTAGAAACGCGGGCAGGCAAGGTTGCCTCTACGCGTAGAAGAAGAGAGTGCCAGTCCTGTGGGCATCGTTTTAGCACCATTGAAGAAGTGCTGCACGAAGACCTCACAGTGGTGAAAAGGGACGAGCGAAGGGAGTGCTTTGACCGTACGAAACTGGCGATGAGCCTGCGTCGTGCGATTGCCAAGCGTCCAATAGATGCGGAGCAAATCAATGCTCTTCTTTCTGACACCCTGCGAAGAATCGAAAATGAGTTCGACAATGAACTCCCAAGCCGGGCCATTGCTGACGCAGTGATGCACGGTTTGCGGACGGTGGATTCGATCGCTTGGCTAAGGTACGCTAGTTTTTACGAGGATTTCACACAATTCTCTCGGGTGGCCGAGGAAATTCTTTACTTGGGTGGGGAAAGGAAAGGTGAAAACAGCGGCGGGTAAAAAAGACGACTATACAAGACTGCAAAATTTAAACTCTCTTTTCATGGTGATGGGTAGTGTCTCTTCACCAGAAGAGACGATGCAATTGCAGAGAACCTTGTCTTTCATGCGAGAAAATGATGGCAACGATCGTATGACCCTACAATCTTTCGAGCATTGTATTGATCAGGTGGTGCGTTTTCATTTTCCTAACAAGCGCAACCTTAAGCATGCTCATTGGAACGCGAGGCACCATCTCATCGATCCACTGTGGGTTCATGCATCCGTGCTCGAGTTCGTACAATCGGTTCAGGAGTCTATGACTGGGCTCCTTCTGATATCAGGCCTACGCGAATCCTTAAAAGGTGATAAAAAGAGGTGGACAGCTAAGTGCGAACAGAAATATTTGGAAATCCGGCAATTTATAGAAGCACTCGTTGTGCGTAATGCCCAAAAAGGAAAAGATCTTTCGGTATTATTTTTCTAGGACTCCTGTTCGGGGTAACTTCCCAACAATCGAAAAAATGCACAGGCTTGTTTAAGCTCCTCAATTGCCTCGGCCACAACCGGTTCCTCTGGGTGGCCAATAAAGTCGACAAAGAAAAAGTAGTCCCACGATTTTTTCTTGCTTGGGCGGGATTCAATCTTACACAGGTTCAGCCCTCTTTCCGAAAAAGGTTTGAGTGCACTCTGCAGTGCACCGACTTCATCCTTCAAAGACATAACCAGGCTTGTGCGGTATCTCACCTCCTGGCGCATAGGCAATGGCTGGCGGGCCACCACTAAGAAACGGGTCACATTGTCAGACCGGTCCTGAATCCCCCCCTCAATCATCGGGACATCGTAAATACTACCGGATAGCTCCCCAGCAATTGCAGCAACCCCCTGCATCGACTGGCAGTCTTTCACCGCCTCTGCAGTGCTGGTTACGGGAACCAGTTGGGCATCCGGTAAATGATGACGCAACCAGTCCGAACATTGAGCCAGTGCCTGATCTTTTGATCGGACTTCTTTTATTTCAGAAAGGGCAGAATGGCTGAATAAGCAGTGGCGCACCCGTAAAAAAACTTGAGCAATAATGGTTAATTCAGAATCAACTAACAGATCAAGGGAGCGGTTCACTGCCCCTTCGGTGGAGTTTTCTATTGGCACCACACCATAATCACAATGGCTCGCTTCAACCGCAGAAAAAACATCGGGAATATCGGGTAAAGACTGGTACTCCAGGCCAGACCCAAAATTTTTAACCGCTGCTTGGTGGGTGTAAGTTGCTTCAGGACCGAGATATCCTATCACGATATCTTTTTCCAAAGCGATCGATGCAGAAATAACTTCACGATAAACAGCCCGGAGAGATCGCTCACGAAGCGGACCATCACTGTACCCCGAAACCTTCTGAAACACTTGTTCCTCTCTGGCCGGGTCGTACGGGTCCACACCAGAAAGCTGCTTAATTTTGCCAATTTCGCAGGCTTTCCCCACGCGCACATTTAATAACCTGACAATTTCTGAGTCGATTTGATCGATCTCTTCCCTTAGGGATTCTAGTTCACTTTTATTCAAACCTATATCGAAAAACCAAATTGGAAAGATTTGCAACCCCCTTGCTCAATTTGCAACTGGATATCCATTGTTTCATCTACGAAAAATCAATATATATAAAAAAGTATGAGTTGTAATCGAAATTTCTCTTCCATCGTTGTGGATGGTGATGATCGTGCCCCGAATCGTTCAATGCTTCGTGCAGTTGGCTTTGATGATGACGATTTTCAAAAGCCTCAAGTAGCCGTTTGCTCCGCCTGGAGTATGGTTACTCCATGTAATTCTCATCTCGATGAGCTCGGGAAGATGTCTGTCGAGGGGGTCGATCAAAGGGGAGGAAAAGCCGTACCCTTTGGGACTATCACAGTTTCAGACGGAATCAGCATGGGAACGCCAGGCATGAGATACTCCTTGGTCTCGAGGGATGTCATTGCAGATTCCATTGAAACCGTGGTCGGTGCCGAAGGTATGGATGGCTTGGTTGCGATTGGAGGATGCGATAAAAATATGCCCGCCTGCGTGATGGCATTAGCCAGACTGAACCGCCCGGGGATTTTTGTATACGGCGGTACCATTCTCCCAGGAATTCATAAAGAAAAGAACCTCGATATTGTATCCGTTTTTGAAGCAGTGGGAGCCCACGCCTCTGGTAATATTTCTCATGAAGAACTTACCGAAATCGAAAAGAAAGCCATTCCTGGGCCAGGGTCATGTGGTGGCATGTATACCGCAAACACCATGTCATCAGCCATTGAGGCTCTGGGAATGAGCCTTCCCGACAGTTCGGCGCAACTGGCCGTATCTGAAGACAAACGCCTCGACGCCAAAGCAGCAGGGGCTGCGGTGGTAAACCTCATTGAGAAAAATATCCGGCCGCGCGATATCATGTCACGCAAAGCATTCGAAAATGCGATTACCGTGGTGATTACCCTTGGTGGGTCCACCAATGCCGTTTTGCATCTGCTGGCAATGGCACACGAGGCAGAAGTCCCTCTTTCCCTGGACGACTTTACTGAAATTGGCAAGAGGGTGCCCGTCCTTTGTGACCTCAAGCCGAGCGGGAAATACAACATGTCTCATTTCGTACGGATTGGAGGCCTGCGCCCCTTGCTTAAGACCCTGTTGGATGAGGGCTTGCTGCATGGCGATTGTATGACCGTGACCGGTAAAACGCTGGCGGAAAATGTATCGGATGCAAAACCATATGCCCCCTACCCCAGTGGTCAGGATCTGGTCCGTCCGTTCGATAACCCGATCAAGGAGGACAGCCACTTACGCATCCTTTATGGCAACCTCGCCTCCGCAGGGGCTGTGGCAAAAATCACCGGTAAAGAAGGCCTAACTTTCTCGGGCACCGCGATTGTCTACGAATCCGAGGAAACTGCTCTTCGGGGAATTCTGGACGGTGAGGTTGAGGCAGGACATGTGGTGGTCATTCGCAACGAAGGGCCGGTGGGGGGTCCTGGTATGCGGGAGATGCTTTCCCCCACCTCAGCGATCATGGGCAGAGGATTGGGAAAAGAAGTTGCCCTGATCACCGATGGTCGTTTTTCAGGGGGCAGCCATGGGTTTGTGGTTGGACATGTCACCCCCGAAGCGGCTGTGGGCGGTTTAATTGGTATGCTGGTGAACGGGGATCCGATCACCATCGATGCAGAAAAAAACCTGCTCACCCTTGATTTACCTTCTGAAGAGATTGAAAAGCGCAAGGAGGCATGGGAAGCACCTGAACCGAGAGAGAAAAGAGGAGTGCTCGCCAAATATGCCAAACTGGTCAGCTCTGCCTCCCTTGGAGCGGTTACCCATTAATCTATCACCACTCACCCTTTATTTAATGAACACCTCCTATTACCAAACTTATCCAGAATTGGGTTTCTCTGCTGACTTTAGGTTAGTTGGGTTTTCTGAAGAATACACCGAACAACAAAGCGAGCTGACAGACAAGGCCCTGGCATCCATGCAAGAACTGGAGTCAGGTGCTCTGTCCAACCCCGATGAGGGCAGAATGGTCGGGCATTATTGGTTGCGCAACCCAGCGCTTGCCCCGTCGGCTGAGATTTCCGATTCCATTACTGAAAGCTTGAAGAAGGTAAAGGATTGTGCTCAAAAGGTTCGCAACGGAATCCTCACCAGTCCCAATGGGCCGTTTACAGACCTCCTGGTGATTGGCATTGGTGGATCTGCCCTCGGCCCCCAATTTGTGGGTAAAGCGTTGACCAAATCATCGGGAGACGACCTTGTCGCCCATTTTTTTGATAACACAGATCCGGATGGTATGGATTTCACCTTATCCCAAATTGGCAAAAGGTTATCCACCACACTCGTCTTGGTCATTTCAAAATCTGGCGGAACTCCAGAAACGCGCAATGGAATGATTGAAGCCCAAGCAGCTTTTCGCAACCAAGGATTGGATTTCAGCAAGCATGCCATTGCCGTGACCGGCCAAGACAGCAAACTTCACAAAGTTGCTCAGGAGGAAGGATGGCTTGATTTTTTCCCGATGTGGGACTGGGTTGGTGGACGGACCAGTGAAACTGCCGCAGTGGGATTACTGCCAGCCGCTCTTCAGGGTTTTGACATCGACCTGCTTCTTAAAGGTGCTTCAGCAATGGATCAGCTGACACGCTCTCAGGACACCCCCAGAAACCCTGCCATGATGCTCGCATTGGCCTGGTATTACCTGAGTGAAGGAAAAGGCAGCAAAGATATGGTGATCTTACCTTACAAAGACCGATTGGAGCTCTTTGCTAAATACCTTCAGCAACTCATCATGGAATCATTGGGGAAGGAAAAAGACCTTTCTGGCAAGGTGGTAAACCAGGGGATCGCCGTTTACGGAAACAAAGGCTCCACCGACCAGCATGCCTATGTTCAACAACTACGGGAAGGGATCCCTAATTTCTTCGCCACCTTTATTGAAGTTTTAAAATATCGGGATGGTGAGGATATTGCTGTGGATGAGGACGGGATGAATTCCGGAGATTACCTACATGGGTTTTTCCTGGGAACAAGGGATGCCTTGCTCGAAAAAAACCGGCAATCCATTACCCTGACAATCAATGAAGTGAATGCTTACTCAGTAGGCTTGCTCATAGCACTTTATGAACGAGCTGTGGGATTTTATGCTACTATTGTCGGGATCAATGCATATCACCAACCTGGCGTGGAAGCGGGTAAAAAAGCTGCAGCAAAAGTTCTCCATGTCCGAAAAGAAGTTTCAATGTGGTTGTCCGCAAACCCATCGACTCCAGTCAGTGCCGAGGAACTAGCCCAAAAGCTTTCCATGGAAGATCAACGCGACTGGGTATATAAAATTCTTGAGAGCCTTTCTGCCAATGCTCCCGCAAAGTATTCCCGTAAGCAATCAGATCAGCCACTCAACGATCGTTTCAGTGCATCCCCTTAGGTTGAACTATTTAAAATGGGAATAAAGTTGGTTTGATTTCTTTGGTTCAAATACAATGATAAAAAATATTTCCTGCAAATGACAGTCACCCTAAACAAAGACGGAACACCCAGAAAAGTGGGCAGCGGTAAGACGAAGGGAGCCGGTTGCTTTGCCAAAATTAAATGGGAACAGTTGCGTGAGTTTATCAAAGAGGACCAGGATATCCTCGTAAGCCGCGTGTGGCTACGATCGGTCGGTGCTTTAACTCCCAAAAGAAGATCCAAGAAAAAAGTGCCACCTACAACACCTTCCCAAAGCAATCCTGCCGCTCGGGCAAATTCCCCCAAACATTTAAAACCTGATCAAAACATTACCTCCGACCAAACACCTGATCCGGCACGAGGTAAAGCCGACGAGGATGACTATGATCCCCCACCCCTCTTTGCCTCCATCGGCGAGATTAAGAAGTACTGATATTTTAAAAGGGCGAAAAAGGCGAAGGTACAAATGGTGTCTCGTCCTCAGGAGATCCGGAAGGGAAGCCTGAATCGCTCGGTTCCTGTGCCGAATCATCTTCTCCAAAATCCACCGATTGGTTCCCATCTCCATCGGCAAAGGGATCTTCGCTCCCCTCCACTGCTATCTCGGTGACCACTCCATCTTCACTAATAAATGAAGTAATTTGGGTATCAGGGGACGATTCCAAGTCTTCGGATCGCACATCACGGATCCACCAGTCTTGGTATTCAAGAACGCCTTCCTCTTTGTATTGCTGAACCGCACCCCATCGAGAGCCCGCATATTGCGGGACAAGCAGCCTCCTATCCGAGTCATAAGTATACCGTGCATCCCATGCCTTTTGAACATAGGCAGGAGGATGTCCGCTAACAGAATCCTTTTTCAGATCAGAAGAATGGGCAGTGCCCGAGTGCTTACTGCAAGAAACTGCTCCCCAAACAAATACGAAAACAAAAAGAAATTTGAAAAATGCAGTTTTCATAGTTTTGAACATTACAAAGCGATCTTTGGTCAAAAATCAATCCTTACTTGGTCTACGGTACCAAAATCGACACGCCTTTTGACTTCTCAGAAAAAATGGCAGGCCCAACAAGGGCAGAATCATCTTGAAGATAGCCCAATCGCTGTACCATTCCAGTTTACGGGCGGAGGAGACCACAGGGGGGGAAGAAATCACTAAAACACCAAGGCCTTTTTGGGCAGATTGTTTTTTTAATTTTCTGGATAAAACAATTTCTTCCCCAGCAAAGTGGGTTTCGGGGAAACCACCACTGAGAAAAAAAAGGTCTCTCCTGCAAAAAATGAAACTGCCCGCAAATAACCTAAATGTTTGGGATATTAAATTCCAGATTGCGGGCAGCAAGACGCCAGAAAACCAGCGCCCATGGTTTTGATCGAAACCCAACTTCGCCCCGCCACACCCCACTCCCTTCCCCTGCAGTGCGACAAGTGCTTTTTTTAAAGTAGCGGGAGGCACCACAGTATCTGCATCAACAAATATAAGATAGCTGCCTCTTGATGCATGGGCTCCAGTATTTCGGACCCTTGCTATCTGGTGAACCGGTTCAGACACAACCCGGCAACCGAACTCTTTGGCAATCTCAACGGTTCGATCGGTGCATTGGTTATCCACAACGATACACTCGCCCGAAAGGGATGGCATTGCTTTTTGGGCCTGTTGTAGGGCCTCTAATGTTTGGGCAATATATTTTTCTTCGTTGTAGGCAGGGATAACAACAGAGTAATCACAACGAGTGCCCTGCACTCCCTGATCTGAAGGTATCAACGAGAAAACTTCTTCGCTCGCCGGGCGAAACCGAAGGAAAGTCCAGAAATCCACCCCTGCAACCTAGCGATTGGCCTTTTGGAGTACAGGTCATGATCTCCGAGTGCATGCAACGAAGCATCCCCTTTGATATCCGAAGCAATTTTCTCCAAAGTGGGTAACTCATTTCCATCCGCTTCCAGCTGCTGGTATAAAAAGGTAAGTCGGTCAACTTCTAGTTGCCGGGATAATGCGGATAAAGTTTTACGAAATTCTGCCACCTGGCCATTGTCTGAAGGATCGGGACGCTGAACATCTTCAGCCAGTAGTGGTTCGTCGGGCTTCATCTCCTCCGCAATTTCTGTTGAGGCAGTGGATGCTTCATTTGAATTGCGAGTTTCTGCAGGCTCTTCCATGGACAGGCCCGTATCAAAATCATCCACAGAAAATGGCTCTTCGCTAAGTTCTCCGCTATCATCAGAGCCAGGAACCTCGGGGGGGATTCCCGCTTCTACGATCCCTTCTTCATCCGAATCAAAAGCTTCCGAAGAAAGCCTACCATCGTCCGAAATACTAGAAGCTAATGCTTCATCGGAAATCTGATCAGAATCAGTGGAACTCATGGGGTAAATGGTTAAAGATCGTTTTGGGATAAAATCTTCTCGCTGTCTAAAATTGGAGAACTGTTAGAACTAGATAAATCTGATGAACGGATCAAGGAAAGTTTTTCTCCAACACCAACCTCTCCTGCTATTTCTTTGTTGGAATCTGATATAATTTTAAGAAATGAGTATTTTTTTTCTGCAAGTTCACACTTTACAAAAACTGGCATCACCTCCCAATCTTCATTCAGTTGGAGAAGGAAAACAAATCCTGCTTTGAGTCCATCATCGAGCCCCTTTTTAACAAAAAAGCCATTTTCCTTGGTCGAAACACTTTCCACCTCCGCTTCCACGCTCGCCCCGTAAAAAACTTCAAAAGGTAAAACAATTTCATCGAGCAGAGAATCCCGGGAGGTTTCATAGGTTTCCCTGGCGATCTCACGAACCCGCTCTAAAGAGGAAAAGTTTTGATCAAGCTCTCGCCATTGATTCTCTGCATCTGTGTGTAAGACAGAAATTTCATCCACTTTGAGCAAGGTCTCATCTTTTTGCTGCTTGAGGGTGTCCATCCTTTGCACCTCTGGATCAATCTTCTCTTCAATGACCTTTATTTTTTGCTCGGCCTCCGCCAGCGTTTCTTCCCATTTAGCCACTTGATCTTCCAAGCTCTTTATTTTGGGCAGAAGAAAACTTAATTCATCCTCCGCCCCTTTGCTTCCCTCCTCCAGTTCATCAAATTCCTTCCTGAGGTCACGGTTTATTCTTAAGAGGCTGGTCATATTGGACTCCGTCGCTTTGGTCTCAAAGTCCAGCTGCTTTTGCAACTCTTCAAGCTTTTGATTCTCTGCAAGAAGTTGTCCGCCCAGCTCCTCAAATGAACCAAGATTGATCACAAAAAATGTGACTGCTCCCCCCACGAGCAAGAGGGAAAAAATTCTAAAGAGCCACCAGATCAACTTCTTGTAACGCTAGGAGTTTGTGTGAATTGCCAACCAATGGTATGACCTCGGCCAATGCATAGGTGCGAAAGACTTTTTTGATTCTAATTTTGGAGATTTCCTCCTTCAAATGCTGCACAGAAAAAAGCATATCCTCGCGCAAACCAGCCGCACCTCCCTCCGAAAGAGCGATGTAGCCAGAGGCTAGGTCAACTTTACCAAGGTTGACATTCAAACTTTCACCCTTCTCGATCCAGGGCCTTTCCCTAAGGTATGTCCGAATGGAGCTCACCGTGTCGAGGTAATGCTGGCGCAAAACCTTGGTGATTTCATCAAATTCAAGAAGGCGTCCGGCTAGGTCTTCCGCCCGCTCTTCATAATCTCTGATTTCAAATTTTTTATTCTCCAACTGTTGTTCTATGCGAGGGATTTCTGACCTTAAGGCTTGCACCAGTTGAAGCTTTTCCTGAAGGGTGCCGGCAGCTTCTTTTTCACGCTCGGAACAAGCCCCAACCTCCTCTTCCCTTTGGACAATCGTATTTTCCAACTCTTCGATCCTCCCTTTGGTTGTGGCTAATTTTTCGATGGTGCCCTGCGAGCTTTGCTTCCATTCGGATATCTGCTCACGCAGGTCCTCATTTCTACTTTTTTGACGCATAATTTTGGAAGCCGACTCTCCTTTTAGCTCTTTGAGTTTCTCGCCAGCTTCGGAAGCGAGTTTTTGAGCCTCTTTGATTTCACCAAGTTTACTTTCGTGGTTCGATACATTAATTTGAACAAGAACGAACCCGGTTAGGCTGACCAGAACCGTAAGCGAATTTAAGATGATTGAAAGTTTGCTCATAACCACCCTATGGCAGCGGAGGAAAAGGGAAAGCAGCAGGCTCATCCTCAGCCGGTTCATTCTCCATTGGTTCGGCATTGTTATTCAGATCAATCCCTTGAGGCAGGAAAGCAGGAGGAACAAACTCATCCGTTTCTTCCTCAATCGGAACTTCCACAAAAGGAGCGTCTTCTTCCGCTTTTAAAATCTCGATCTGCGAACGGATGAAATCAATTCGCTCTTCTTTCGACTGATCCCATTTTTTCTCTCTTTGCCGGTCGAGCTTTTTAGAGTGAAGAGTAAAGAGATCTTCTTCATTTTCCTCATTGGATGAAAAATAAGAGGACTGATTGATTTTCCCTGAAGAATCGCGACCCCACATTCTCCCCACTGGTTTGCCCTGATGGATGGGAATCATTTGTCTGTTTTCAATATTGTATGAGTACCTGGCGTCCCATGCATCATAAATATGGGGACGGCTTTTTCCAATTTCTGCCTGGTACTTATTCTTACTGCATCCATTCATGCCCAAAGAAGCAAGGAGGGCGATGAGTAGGACTTTTACTTTCATATATTTAAATTAGACGCTCCATCAGGAATTTGAAAACCAAAAACGAAAAGGTTTCTTTGACCAAATTGGTCCGGCATAATCGATACCGATTCGAGGACCGCTTAAAATATCAGGGGTACCCCTACCGGTATCCTCAATCCAAATGCCAGAATTTTTCGCTAAATTTACCCCGTTCATTTCACCGGTAATCCCGAGATTTTTGGTTAATCTCCCGGGGCCCGAAAATTCCTCACAACCCCGAATAAGCACTGCAGCAGGGTAGCCCATTGGGCCCGTAACAACATTGAGCATCCAATGGATACCGTAGCAAAGATACACATAACAAATGCCCCCTTCCTCGTACATGGTCGAGGTTCTCAATGTCTTTCCCTTGCTCGCATGACAGGCAAGATCAAGTTCTCCATCATATGCCTCTGTTTCAGTAATTAGAAATTTTTGAGTCTTTCCACCCCCCCGCCGTACACATAAACTTTTACCCAGCAACATCGGGGCAATCTCTTTTACATCTCCTGAGAAAAATTCTTTAGTTAACACCTTGCCCTGCCCCATTTCAGTAATTCCGGTCCTGGGAATCGATCCATAGGGTAACGGGCCCGTCATCTCTTGCTTCAATTTGCATATCTGCCCCAAAGATACCTCGGGCAACAGACCCCTGAAATTGAGCGTTTAGTTTTGCGTAAAAACAATCGTAAAGGGCTTTTCCCTTTGTGGGCTTAGCAGCCCGGTTGAAAGATGGCCGGCTCCCCTTTTTCAGGTTTCCCAAAAGGGTAAACTGGCTAATGAGCAAAATTCCATGATCCTCAGAAATACTTAGGTTCATCTTACCATCTCTGTCCTCGAAAATGCGCAACTTCAGAATTTTTTGAATCAGCCAGTCTAAATCTGGCTGATCATCCTTTTGATCAACTCCGAGGTAGATCAATAAACCCGCTTCAATTTCTCCAACTACCTTGCCTTCTACCTTAACATTTGCATGACCAACCCTGCGCACTAGGGCTCTCACATCAAACAATTACAAGAATGATGAAAGGGGCAACAATTGGCGAAACTGTGAAATATTAGAGCTCTACAGCAACCGCATCCATCACTTCTTCCACAGCCTTAGCCGCGAGAGGTGTAGACAGATAACGTTCCCCGCAACTCGCCCCTATCGCCACTATATTTTTACCGGCCATTTCTGGGCGGCTTGCAATTCTTAAAGCTGCCGTAATTGTAGCCCCCGTGGAAATACCCGCAAGAATTCCCTCCTCCAAGCTAACTTTGCGAGCCATATCAAAGGCTTCCTCGCTCGTCACCAATTCCACTTCGTCAACAATATCAAGGTTGAGGTTATTGGGGACAAAACCAGCCCCGATCCCTTGTATTTTGTGAGGACCGGGTTGAATTTCCTCCCCGTTTCGGGTTTGGGTAATCACAGGGCTCTCTGCGGGCTCTACAGCAACCGAAAGCATGTCTGGGTTTCTTTGTTTAATAACCTCCGATACCCCAGTAATGGTACCACCCGTACCTACGCCAGCAACGAGACAATCCACCTTACCCTCCAGCCCAGACCATATTTCCTCTGCAGTAGTTTTCCGGTGAATTGCAGGGTTTGCAGGGTTGTTAAATTGCTGAGGCATAAAACCACGATCACCGTGTTCCTCAAGCAACTGGTTGGCGATGGCTATTGCCCCACCCATTCCCTTCGGACCAGGGGTAAGCACGATTTCGGCACCCAGTAAACGAAGCAGAATTCGTCTTTCCTTAGACATCGTCTCAGGCATCGTAAGGATGCACTTATATCCCTTGGCTGCACACACAAATGCCAGAGCGATACCCGTGTTCCCCGAAGTCGGTTCGATCACTACACTATCAGGCTTAAGAGATCCATCCAGCTCGGCAGCCTCTATCATGGCTGCACCGATGCGATCTTTCACACTGGCAAGCGGATTAAAAAACTCCGACTTAAGAAAAATGTTAGAAGAAAGATTTTGGCCGAATTTCTCAAGCTCTACAAGGGGGGTTTTTCCGATAGATTCGATAATATTCATAGGAAGCTAATTATGATGGGTTTTACTTTCTCCCCCTGTTTTTGGGGCCGAAGCTCCGGATCGGAGCATTTCGATTCACCTCAGCATTTTTGAGACGATATACAATCCTTGCCTTCTCAAGATCATTGGGGCTCATTTCCATCTTCACAATATCACCCACTGTGATTTTAATGAAATGCTTTCGAAGCTTCCCAGAAATATGAGCAAGAACTTTGTGCCCATTCTTCAGCTCAGCGCGAAACATTGTACTGGGAAGAACAGCGGTTATTTTCCCTTCGACTTCTACTACATCTTGGTTTGGCATAAAGGGAATATTTAAACAGGATGGAACCTATCATACAAGCCAAGAACAATTCCATCTTACAATATGTAATTTAGCCACGCATCAGAATTATTATGCACACATGCCCACTCCCAAAGCTCCACCCCTCTGTTCTTAATAAAGACGAAACTTTTTTTATGTCTCACGCATTTAACCTCGCGATTGATGCATGGCATGCAGACGAGGTTCCCATTGGGGCGGTTATTGTGCACAAAGGTGAGATTATTTCTACAGCTCATAACCAGACCAGAACGCAAACCGACCCAACCGCCCACGCCGAGATGATTGCCATCACCATGGCTGCACGAAAAATCGGTGACTGGAGATTAAACGAATGCGATCTTTATGTGACCAAAGAGCCCTGCCCCATGTGCTCGGGAGCAACCATTACATCGAGAATTGGCAAAGTCTTCTTCGGACTATCCGACCCCAAGATGGGCTGTCTTGGTGGAGCAGCAAGCCTGCACTTACTGGAACGGTCCAACCATAAACCGGAAGTTACAGGTGGCATTTTGGCGGAGCCCTGCGAAGCAATCATCCAAGCCTTTTTTCAACTCCAAAGGAAACAAGTCTCCGCTTGACCAAAACCAGATTTCAGAATTGATTATAAGAGTATTATTAAAATAGATACATCATAAATATTATGCCACACCAACTTGACCCCCTTCCTTTTTCCCCAAACGCTTTGGAACCACATATTGATGCACGAACCATGGAAATTCATCATGGCAAGCATCACCAAACTTACATAGACAAATTAAACGCAGCCTTGGAGGGTCAGAATGAGTTGCAAAACTTGTCTGCCCTGGAACTCATTTCTGATTTGTCCAAAGTTCCTGACAGCATCCGCGGAGCGGTGCGCAACAATGGTGGCGGTCATGTGAACCACTCGTTTTTCTGGAAGTCCCTGAGCCCCAATGGTGGAGGGGAACCCCATGGAGGCTTAGCTTCCGCGATTGATCGTGCATTTGGCAGTTTCGACCAGTTCAAACAGGATTTTACCAACGCAGCCCTTACTCGGTTTGGGTCCGGTTGGGCATGGCTAATTAAAAATGGGGATGGCTCAGTCGCCGTAACTTCATCTCCCAACCAAGACAGCCCCTGGATGGCTGGTGTATCTGATGTTGTTGGACAACCCCTGATCGGTCTTGATGTTTGGGAGCACGCCTACTACTTAAATTACCAAAACCGCCGGCCTGATTATGTCTCCGCATTCTGGAACATTGTCGACTGGAACAGAGCATCCTCCCTTTTCGACTCTTGATTAAGCCATACAGATTTTGGGAGCATAGTGTTTTGCTCTTTTTAACCACCCTGTTGGCAACGCAGGTTTGGGGTCAGAAAGGCTCCGTAATTGTCATCCAAACAAAAGGTCTGGTTGAAGCAATCTCTCCAACTGGTTCAAAACTTAAGGACCCGGTTGTCAGGGGCTCGGTTTTGCCTGAAGGATATTCCATTAAAACCAATCTGTTCTCAGAATCTGTCTTATTGTTATCCAACGGTACAACCGCCACAATTCAGGAAAATTCTGTGTTTAAGCTCATTGAGTTTAAGCAGGCTCCTTTTGACGCTCAAAATCAATCCTTTGGCCAATTGGAAAATGAGCCCAGTACCAGTACCGTTTCAATCGAGATGGAGATTGGGTCTTTGGTTGTGCAAACCAAAAAGCTAAATAAGACCTCATCCTTTTCGATTCAAACCCCCACCGGCACCGCAGAAATTCGGGGCACTCAATTTCAATTAGCGTCCAGCCCAAATACGGGCATGCAGTTGGATGTGGCTGAATCTCAGGTTGCTTTTACTCCTGCTGGTCAAAATCAGCCTGTTGTGGTTGGTCCTGGTCGAGGTTTAGATTCTTCCCCAAGTGGGCAGATCAAGCAAAGACCGATCAATCCTATCGTTTCCCAAAATATTAGTTCAAAAAACTCAGT
>JAYOTQ010000024.1:0-22314 GCA_038150505.1 Opitutales bacterium
CCAAAACTATCGGCAGTCAAACAACTGGAACCACCCAAAAAATAAGCATACTTACCATTCACGGATTCACCCAAGAGGGCGGGTCGGTAAGGTGCCTCGATCACATCGGGTGCGTGGCAGGTAGCACTTAAATCCAAAAGGGCGTGTTTTTTCTCAGCATCCATTATGTCAAGCACAGTGCCGATCAGGATTCCAGCATCGAGAGCAACTGCTTCCCCCGGTTCCAAGTAAACCTGACAGCCATACTTTTGTGAAATCATGGACATCAAATCGACCAAGCCATCACGATCATAATCTGCCCGGGTGCAATGATGCCCACCTCCCAGATTGATCCATTTAAACTTGTGCAAGACAGGACCGATAGACTTTTCTACCTTGGTCCATGTCTTAAGAAGTGGAGAAAAGTTTTGTTCGCATAAAGTGTGCATATGTAACCCATCAAAAACTGCTAGATCCGTTTCTGATAATTTACTAAGTGGATAGCCCAGTCGTGAGTTTTTCGCACAAGGATCATACTTAGGATCAAGACCCAGCGAAATTTCCGGATTAATCCTCAACCCCACCGATACTCCTGATTTAGCGGCAGCCTCAATTCCATCCGCCTGTGGATGGTTGAAAATAAGATGATCCGAAAGGGTACAAATTTCATCCAACTCTTCGGGGCGAAACGCAGGAGAGAAGGTCGAAAGAACCTGTGAATTTCCCTCTTTAACAAAGCCTTTTTGCCTGGCTAATCTCGCTTCCCATAGGCCAGATGCACAACATCCATCCAAGTACTGGCTCACCAACTCTGCCAAGGACCACATCGAAAATGCTTTTAGGGCAAGCAGAACTTTCGCCCCGGAACACCTGCCTATATCTCGCAGGATTTCAAGATTGGTACGTATCTTCTCCTCATCAACCACATAGCAGGGAGTAGGCACCCTGCTAAGATCAAAATGGGCAAAAGTACCTGCCCCCCCACTTTGGGTGGGCAGCATCAGAAGTTTGGGGAGTGTTCCAATTCGCGAACTTCCCAAGGCAAACCGTGTAGATTGAGCATATCCATAAATGGGTCAGGGTCCATTTGTTCCATATTGAAAACTCCCCTGCCCTGCCATTTCCCCTGAAGCAACAGAGCAGCACCAATCATTGCTGGCACGCCGGTTGTGTAACTGACCGCCTGACTCCCCACCTCACGATAGCATTGTTCGTGGTCACACACATTAAAAAGGTATTTAGTAACCGCTTGTCCAGACTTTACACCAGTAACAATATTCCCAATACAGGTCTTCCCCGTGGTATGCTCGCCCAGTCCACCTGGATCAGGCAGTACGGCTTTTAAGAATTGCAGGGGAATGATTTCGTGACCTTCATAAGTAACTGGCTCAATAGAGGTAAGGCCCACATTTTGCAGGACTTCCAAATGCTTGAGGTAGGAATCACCAAAAGTCATCCAGAACCTAGCCCTTTGGATTTCTGGAAAATGTTTTACCAGAGACTCCAATTCCTCATGATACATAAGATACATATTTCTTTCCCCAACTTCAGGGAAATCAAATGTGTGCTTGCAAGAGAGTGCCGGAGTCTCCGACCATTTTCCATTCTCCCAGTGCCGGGCAGGTGCGGTCACTTCCCGGATATTGATCTCTGGATTAAAATTAGTGGCAAAAGGATGCCCATGGTCTCCACCATTGCAGTCTAAAATATCCAATGTGTCGATACGATCGAAGTGATGCTTCCGCAACCATGCGGTAAATACATTGGTCACGCCGGGGTCAAAACCAGACCCAAGCAAAGCCATAAGCCCAGCCTTTTCAAACCGATCCTGGTATTCCCACTGCCAGCGGTACTCAAATTTTGCCTCCTCTTTAGGTTCGTAATTTGCGGTATCCAGATAGGGAACGCCCGTATCCAAGCAGGCATCCATGAGAGCAAGATCCTGATAAGGCAAAGCAAGGTTGACCAAGAGATCAGGTTTCACCCGTTCGATCAGGCGGATGGTTTGCTCAACATAATCCGCATCTACTTGAGCAGTTTCGACTTTCACACCAAAACGATCCATCACGGATTTGGCGACTTTTTCGCAGGCAGGTAATCGTCTACTCGCCAAGGTGATTGAGGAAAACACCTCTGGCAATTGTGCCATTTTATGAACTGCAACCGAACCGACACCGCCGGCTCCAATGACCAATACTTTCGACATAATTTTTCCTTTGTTAGTCTGATTCGTAGTAGGTGTATCCGCGCAAACTTTCGCGGTATGTGGAAACTAATTCCTTTAATTCCTCAAGTGTGGAAACATGGTCTTTGACTGCCCGTTCAGCCCTTGCCTTGAATTTCTCAAGCAGTCTCTTGGGTTCGTATTCAACATAACTGAGAACCTCTGAAACGGTATCCCCCTCCACTTCATCAAGAAGTTCAAACTCACCCTTTTCCTTCAGGCGGATCGTCACCACATTGGTGTCACCAAAAAGGTTGTGTAAGTCTCCAAGGGTCTCCTGGTAAGCACCCACAAAAAATGCTCCCAGGTAGTATTCCTCATTTTCGTCCAGGCTGTGCAAGGGCAGACAATCTGCTACCCCATCTGCAACTACAAAGCGATCAATCCTACCATCGCTATCGCAGGTGATATCGGACAAAACCGCATTGCGGTCTGGCTTCTCATGCAATCGTGTAAGAGGAATAATTGGGTGGAGCTGATCAATTGCCCAAACATCAGGCAGGCTTTGAAAGAGAGAGAAATTGCAATGGTAAATGTCAGCCATTCCCTGAATGCGTTGAGTAAGCTCTTCACTCCATTCAGTATCCTCTAATTTTTTCATCCTAAGCCTGATTAACCCAACCATCCTTTGGTGAGCACGCTCGGCACGGGCAAGCAAAGGAAGAGAAAGCCTACCTCTGCGAAAAAGGGCTCGTAACTCATCCCGATAATAGGTGGCATCGTTGAGGGATTCGAGCAGGTTCTCACTCGTCAATCCATCGGATAGTTCGATGAGGGAACAAAGGAGCGGATGATCGCCATCCTCAGCCAAAACTACCCCGTCACTTTCATAACTGGTACTTTCCAAAACACTAAACAAGAGCATGGAAGATTGAGCGACACAGGCACGCCCACTCTCGGTGACAATACAAGGATGCTCCACTCCCGCATCGTTCATCTCAAACCCAACCGTTTCCACCACGCTGTAGCAATATTCTTCGAGGGAGTAATTAATTGAGTTGGGACTGGATGAATTTTCTCCGGTGTAATCTACTCCTAAACCACCCCCTAAGTCTAAGTACTTTAAATCCGCACCCAATTTTTTAATTTCAATAAAAAGCCTGCTTGCCTCCTGGGCAAACTTGCGAATCTCAATCATATTGGGTACCTGGCTACCCAGATGAGAATGTTGAAGAACCAACGATTCGAGCAGGTTTTCCTTCCTTAAAATTTCCACCACTTCCACTACTTGAGCTATGGATAGACCAAAAGAGGAACGATCCCCGCTGGTGGCTGACCAGTACCCACTGACCACATTAACTAGTTTAACCCGTACTCCCAAAGAGGGAGGGATACCAAGCTCGCGAGACACATCGATGATCAATTTCAGTTCCCGAACACTCTCCATTACGATGACCGTTCGCATCCCAAGTTTTGAAGAAAGAAGGGCAAGCCTGATAAACTCCGAGTCCTTATATCCATTGCAAATAATCAACCCCTGTGAATTCACATTTTGTGAAAGAGCAATCAGAAGCTCTGCCTTTGACCCCACCTCCAATCCAAAATGATAAGGCTCTCCATATTCTGAGACCCGCTCCACCACATGAGCCTGTTGATTTACCTTGATGGGGAAAACTCCCCGGTAGTCTCCTCGATATCCAACTTGTTCGATCGCATCTTTGAAACTCTCGTTTATTACTTGTATACGGTGCTCCAAGAAATTGGCCACCCGTAGAAGAACCGGGGTTTGGATTCCTCTTTTTTCTAGTTTTTCTATGACTCCCGCCAAATCGACCGGCTGGTTGCCAGGATTCAGTGGGTCGTGGAGACCAATATTACCATTGGGAAGTATACCGACTAATCCATCTCCCCAACGAGAGATTCCATAGGTGTCAAAATCCATATAATAATGCCCGTGTAGGAGATTTATTAAGGGGGGGAAAGTATGGGAAATTAAAATGGTCGGGATGGTGAGATTCGAACTCACGGCCTCCTGCTCCCAAAGCAGGCGCGCTAACCAGACTACGCTACATCCCGGAACCAAAAGAAAGTACCATGAACTATTTTTTTATACTTGGCAAAACCAAACATTACCTCGTTTGAACTCTCAGTGAAACGGATTTTGTTTGGCAAAACGCATCATCGCATCATGATATGTTGATACGTTTATGATCAATTTTTCGGACAGACGACCCTTGGAAAAGGACTTACGCGATATCCTTAACCGAAGGATATTAATCCTGGATGGAGCAATGGGAACAATGATCCAGCAGGAAAAATTGGTGGAGGAAGATTTCCGAGGCGATTTATTTAAGAGCCACAAGGGAGAATTAAAAGGAAACAATGACCTTCTTAGTCTCACCCGTCCTGATATCATTCGAAACATTCACCAATCTTACTTTGAGGCAGGGAGTGACCTGGTTGAGACCAATACCTTTAGTGCCACGAGCATAGCCATGGCAGATTACCACCTTGAGGAAGTGGTGCACGACCTCAATGTGGCGTCCGCAAAACTGGCTAGGGAAGCGGCAGATGAAGCGATGAGAAAAGACCCTTCCCGCCCTCGCTTTGTCGCTGGAGCAATCGGCCCGACAAACCGAACCGCCTCCCTTTCACCTGATGTGAATGACCCTTCGAAACGAAATGTCACCTTTGACCAACTGGTCGATACCTATTACGCCCAGATCGTTGCGTTGGTTGAGGGTGGGGTCGATGTTCTGATGCCGGAAACCACCTTTGATACCCTTAATTTAAAAGCGGCAATTTTTGCATTGGAAAATTTCTTTGATCAATCAGGTACCCGCCTACCGGTCATCCTTTCCATCACCATTACCGATGCTTCCGGTCGCACCCTTTCCGGGCAAACCACAGAAGCCTGCTGGAATTCGATCGCCCATGCCAAACCCCTGGGGGTCGGTCTCAATTGTGCTCTTGGTGCCGATGCCATGAGGCCCTACCTGCAAGCCCTTTCTAAAAATGCTGATTGCTTCGTTCATTGCTATCCCAATGCGGGACTGCCCAACCCGCTTGCCCCCACTGGATATGATGAAAAGCCTGAGGATACAGCTGGTGCTCTTTTCACCTTCGCCGACGAAGGACTGCTGAACATGGCAGGTGGTTGTTGTGGAACCACTCCCCCCCACATCCACGCAATTGCTGAGAAGTTAAAGCAAGCTGCCCCAAGAGAAGTCGCCCAGATTGAACCTGCCATGCGTTTGAGTGGTTTGGAACCCTTTGAGATAAAGGGGGAATCAAAATCCCTCATTATGGTGGGCGAACGGACCAATGTCACTGGTTCTCCCAAGTTTAGGAGGCTTATCGAGGAGGGTGATTATGACTCTGCGCTTAAAGTTGCCAAGCAACAGGTAGAGAATGGGGCCAATATCATTGATGTGAATTTTGATGCTGCCCTCCTGGATGGTGAAGAATGCATGTCCAAATTTCTCAACTTGGTTGTGTCCGAGCCCGATATTTCACGCGTTCCCATAATGATCGATAGTTCCAAATGGTCTGTGATCGAAGCAGGGCTCAAAGTGATTCAGGGAAAGTGCATTATCAATTCAATCAGTTTAAAAGAAGGGGTAGACCCATTTAAAAAACATGCCCAACTGGCAATGAGGTATGGGGCTGCCGTTGTGGTGATGGCCTTTGATGAAAAAGGACAAGCGGCCACACTGGAAGACAAGATAAGAATTTGCGAAAGGGCCTACAAGATTCTGGTTGAGGAGGTAAACTTCCCTGCCTGGGATATTATTTTTGATCCCAATGTGCTTACCCTTGCCACGGGAATGGATGAACACAACGCCTATGGGTTAGACTTTATCGAAGCCGTAAGGGAGATCAAAAAAAGATGCCCACATGCCCGGACTAGTGGGGGTATCAGCAATGTGTCCTTTTCCTTTCGGGGAAACAACCTTGTGCGTGAAGCGATGCATGCGAGCTTTCTTTACCATGGCTGCCAAGCTGGATTGGATATGGGTATCGTCAATGCCGGCATGCTCGCAGTTTATGATGAAATAGAACCGGAGCTTAGGGAAAGGGTGGAAGCTGTTGTCTTAAACAAGTCCAAAAATGCTGGTGAGGAACTGCTTGCCCATGCTGAAAGTATTAAAGACCAGAACGAAAACCGGAAGTCGGAGGGACCGGACTTAAGTTGGCGTGAAAAACCGGTCGGGGAACGCCTCTCTTATGCACTGGTCAAAGGGATTGGTGATTTTGCAGAAGAGGATGCTGAGGAAGCCCGTCAGTTGCTCGGCCGTCCGCTTGAAGTGATCGAGGGTCCTTTAATGGACGGGATGAAAGTGGTAGGAGACCTTTTTGGTGATGGAAAAATGTTTCTTCCTCAAGTGGTAAAAAGTGCCCGGGTTATGAAAAAGGCAGTCGCTTACCTTGAGCCCTTCATGGAAAAGGAGAAGGACGCCTCCGGATCAGGAAAACGGGGAACCATGGTCATTGCCACGGTAAAGGGGGATGTTCATGACATCGGCAAAAACATCGTCGGTGTTGTTCTTGCCTGCAACAACTGGGAAGTGATCGACTTGGGGGTAATGGTATCCTGCGATAAAATACTGGACGCCGTTGCTGAACATAATGCGGATGTATTAGGATTAAGTGGTCTGATTACCCCCTCCCTCGATGAGATGATTGATAATGCCAAGGAAATGCAAAGGCTTGGCCTAAAAATTCCCTTGCTTATTGGCGGAGCCACCACCAGTCGGGCTCATACAGCCATAAAAATCGCCCCCCACTATGAGCCCCCTGTCATCCAAGTGCCGGATGCTTCACTGGTTGTCAATGTGTGTAATGATGTGCTCCATCCGGATAAGTCCAAAAAATACATTGAAGAATTAAAATCCGATCAGTCACGCATTCGTATACAACACGAAAAGCAGGGTGAAAGACCGCTCCTCCCTCTATCCGAGGCGAGGACCAAAGGAGTAACTTTTGATTGGCAAAACCAAGAAATCGCCAGTCCCTTAGCTGATAATTTGGGCACCCATTCTTTCCAACCCTCCCTAGAAGAAGTGTTGGAGTTTTTTGATTGGTCGCCCTTTTTCTGGGCATGGGAACTCAGAGGCACCTACCCCCAAATTTTCGAAAAGAAAGAATCTGGTGAGGAAGCAAAGAAATTATTTGATCAAGCACAAGAACTCCTCGCAGAAATCACCCAACAAAAGCTCTTCACCTGCCAAGCCGTTGTCGGTCTCTGGCCCGCTCATGCCTGCGGGGACGATGTGGAATTATTTTCTGATCTAACCAAAAGAAAAAAGCTGGGGGCATTTCGTTTTGTCCGCCGCCAGCAAGTCATTCCTAATCAGCCCCAGTTCTGCCTGGCCGACTTTGTGGCTCCCCAGTCTTCTGGCCGGATGGATTATCTGGGTGCATTTGCAGTTAATGCAGGCAAGGAAGTTGATGAAATTGCAGACCAATACAAAGCAAAGAACGATGACTTCACCTCCATTCTGGTTAAATCTTTGGGTGATCGCTTTGCAGAAGCCACCGCAGAATATGCCCACAAAAAAATCCGTGACCTTTGGGGATTTGGATTAACTGAAGGATTAAGCAACCACGAATTGATTGCTGAAAAGTATCGTGGAATTCGTCCAGCTGCTGGGTATCCCTGCCAACCGGACCATACGGAAAAGGACTTAATTTGGGACTTATTAAAGGTCAAAGATACGATCCAGCTCGAACTCACCGAGTCTCGGGCGATGAACCCAGGATGCTCGGTATCCGGCCTTTATTTCTCTCACCCTGAAGCACGGTACTTCAATGTAGGCAGCCTGGGAAGGGACCAAATAGAGGACTACTCAAAGCGCAAAGGATGGGAAACCAAGCAGGCAATCAAATGGTTGCGTCCCAACCTTGGGTTTGATGCTTAGGCCTTACCACGAAGGCTTGGACTGATGCTGCCTCCCCTTTGGCATTGCAGGAGGCCAGAGGAAAAAGTATAAATTTCAGGCTATGAAGGAAATGTCCCCCTTAGAGGAAATCCGCCATTCTGCCGCTCATGTTCTCGCCACTGCGGTTCTCCGCCTGTACCCAGAGACCCAGCTGGATATTGGCCCGCCTACAGACTCTGGATTTTACTACGACTTTGATTCGGAAGTTCCTTTCACCCCAGAAGTCCTTCAGCAGATAGAGGAGGAAATGGGAAAAGTAATTAAAGAAAATCAGCGTTTTGAAAGACTGGAAGTAAGCCGGGAAGAAGCCATCTCCATGATTAAGGAGATGAACCAGACCACTTACAAATTAGGCAGGTTGGAAGATATTCCAGAGGGCGAAACTATTTCCTTCTACCGCAACGGCGAATTTCTGGATCTTTGTGCGGGAAGCCATGTTTCTTACACCAAAAAGATCAAGGCCTATACCCTGCTTCATGTTGCTGGTTCCTACCATCGTGGCGATTCCTCACAAAAGCAGTTGCAAAGAATTTACGGAACAGCTTTCCCAACCAAGGATGAACTTGCCCAGCATTTGGCCCGCCTGGAGGAGGCGAAAAAGCGTGACCACCGGGTAGTCGGAAAAGATTTGAATCTCTTTCACATTGATGAGCAGGTGGGGCAAGGCCTGGTTCTTTGGAAACCAAACGGAGCCATTATTCGACAGGAATTGGAAGGGTTCATCACCGAGCAACTCAACAAGCAGGGGTACTCCCAAGTCTACACCCCCCACATTGGTAAGCTCGACTTGTACCGCACATCGGGACACTTTCCCTATTACCAAGACTCGCAATATCCCCCTATTATCCATCGGGAATGTCTCGAGGAACTGGCTAACGAAGGCTGTACCTGCTCCGAGCTGTCCAACAAGTTAGAGAATGGAGAGATCGACGGCTATTTATTGAAGCCGATGAATTGCCCGATGCACATTCGTATCTTTAAATCCGAACAGCACTCCTACCGTGACCTTCCCGTCCGTCTGGCGGAATTTGGCACCGTTTACCGTTGGGAACAATCCGGCGAACTCAATGGAATGACTCGGGTGCGTGGGTTTACTCAGGATGATGCCCACCTTTTCATCCGGGAAGACCAGTTGCAGGATGAGGTACAGGGCTGCTTAAGCCTCGTGAAAATGGTATTTTCCACCCTTGGCATGGATGATTACAGGGTGCGGGTTAGTTTGCGCGATCCTAACTCGGACAAATATGTGGGATCTCCTGAAGCCTGGGACAAAGCCGAGGCAGCACTCCGTCAGGCAGTTCAGTCTCTTGAAGTCGAATACGAGGAAGAATTGGGCGAGGCTGCTTTTTACGGTCCAAAAATAGATTTTGTGGTCAAGGATGTGATCGGTAGGGAGTGGCAACTTGGTACGGTACAGGTGGACTACAACCTTCCAGAACGGTTTGATCTTTCTTATGTCGGAAGGGATAACCAAGACCACCGACCGGTAATGATTCACCGGGCTCCATTTGGATCGATGGAGCGCTTTTGTGGTGTGTTGATCGAGCATTTTGGTGGAAACTTCCCAACTTGGCTGGCCCCAGAACAGGTAAGAATTCTTCCTATGAATGATGATTTAATTCCCTTTGCGGAGGACTGCCTGCAAAAGCTGAAAGAAAAAGGAGTTCGTGCAAGTATCGATGGCCAATCGGCAAAGTTAGGTGCAAAAATCCGGCGGGCAGAGACCGACAAAATTCCTCACATGATGATTGTTGGGAAAAGAGAAGCTGAAGAAAACAAAGTGTCCTTACGATCCCGCAGCAATCCTGAATTGGATGGTCCGCATTCGCTAGATTCTGCCCTCTTGGCAATCACGGAAGAAATTTCGAACAAGTCTTTGCCCAAGTCAAGGACCACGGCATCTTAATCTAGCTCTCACAGGACATGTCCAGTTTGTCCGAACCCTCCTCTTCAGATAAAAAGGATAATGTGAAAATCACTGCTGAAATTCCCAACCCCCACCTCACTCTATCCTTGCCTTTCATCCTCTTGATTCGTGCCTATCGTTTCATTTCCCCGGTCAAACAACTGATTTTTGGTCCCTATGCCAGGTGTCGCTTTCATCCAACCTGCTCTGAATATGCACTCGAGTGCTTTCGGACTCTACCTCTTTATCGGGCAATCCCTCGATCTCTTTCCCGGATTTTTCGATGTAATCCGATGCACCCTGGCGGACATGACCCAGTCCATCCAAATCGTAATGATGTCCCCCATCCCTCTGAGTAATGTCGATTGCCACTTTATCTGCCCCCGCCCACTGTAAACCAGGCGACAACCTTATCGGTTACCTCCATAGCCTTGTCGAAAAAGCAAAGCTTACGCATACCCGTCTGTATTCCTCCATTTCTTACCAAACCACTTTCTCCGATCCACTTGCCCTCCTTGAATCCCTTCACCTCCCAAACAGCCCGCATTGCTACTTTGAAAAACCGACCGATGAATTTTCGATTGCCTGTGGCGAATACCTTGCCCATGCCGAATTTCAGGGGATAGACCGTTTCCAAAACGCCAAGGTGTGGTCTCAATCTCTTTTGCAAACGGTTGAGCGGGCGGGCGATGCTCCCCTGACTGGTTCCGGCCCTACCCTCTTTCTCAACGCCACTTTTGAATCCGGACACCACTTGGGTACCCAAGCTGCTCTTTCAGTCTTTCTTCCCCGCTGGCAAGTTATTAACCAAAAAGGCCAACACTTTATCGTTCTTAACACTGAAATCCGACCCGACTCTGTTCCGGAACAAATACAATCCGAACTTAACCGCAGGTTGGAATCAATGGTTGGGCTTACCTATGACCATCATAACCAACCGGAAAAGAGCACTGTTGCTCTTTCCAATGTAAAAGAAAACTTTGACTACCAGGAAGGAGTAACCCGGGCATTGCAGGAAATCAATTCTGGAAAAGTGTCCAAGATTGTGCTCGCTCGGCAACTTACTTTCGATGTTCAGAAAGAGCTTTGCCCTTTTTCAATTGCCCATGGTTTGAGAGCCAAATTTCCAGACTGCCATGCCTTCTCCCTCTCAGCACCCGACCAAGGAATTTGGGTGGGAGCCAGCCCCGAAACTCTTGCCCATCTACGCGGTAACAAACTCCGGACAGAAGCCCTTGCTGGTTCGGCTCCCCGAGGAATTTCTGCCGGTAAAGATGCCCATTGGGGGAAAACCCTCCTTGCCCGTGAAAAAGAAGTTCGTGAGCACAACCTTGTCATACAAAGCATCCATCGACGCCTTGCATCGATTGGGGTGAGTGAACTTCATCAAGGCCTCCCCCGCCTGCTCCGCCTGGCCAACCTGCAACATGTACGCACTCCAGTCCAAGGAGTCATTCCCTTGGGCCTTCATCCTTTTGATATTCTCTCTGCCCTGCACCCGACTCCAGCAATGGGAGGAACCCCAAGAGGGCCCGCCCTTGCCAAGCTTGCCGAGATCGAACAATCACCCAGAGGATGGTACTCCGGGGTGGCAGGATGGATGGACTCCCGGGGACGGGCCGAGTTTATCGTGCCGATTCGCTGTGGCAGGTTGCATAAAAACTCTCTCACTTTGTACGCCGGTGCAGGGATTGTGGATGGATCGATTCCTGCCCATGAAAAACAAGAGACCGATTGGAAGCTACAAGCCATGCTTGAAGTCATCACTGGAAGTCCTAATCTTCCAGTTTGAATGAGTCTCTTAGCCACCACCACATCCGAAGCTAATTTCCTTTGGGGCCATACCACCGCCCGATGCTTCGCTGATCTCGGTGTCGAAGTAGTTTTTTTCTCCCCGGGATCGCGCTCCACACCGCTCGTTCTTGGGTGCGAACAGGAACCTCGTTTATCCTGCTTTCCCCTATTAGACGAGCGGACTGCCGCCTTCTTCGCTCTGGGGCACAGCAAACGAACAGGCACTCCCCCTCTTCTGGTATGCACATCAGGCTCAGCACCAACCCATTGGTACCCCGCCGTTACCGAAGCCTCATATTCGGGGGTTCCGCTCTTGATCTTGTCCGCAGACCGGCCTCCCGAACTTCAGGAATGTGGAGCAGGACAAACGATCAATCAGCAACATTTATTCGGTTCCTTTGTTCGAAAATTTTATTCCGCCCCACTTCCACAAAAAGGTTTAGATTCGTTAGCCCAATTACAAAGCTTGATCGCACAATCCTACAGCATGGCCACTTCCCTAAGGCCTGGTCCTGTCCATCTGAACTTTGCTTTTCGTGAACCGCTGTGGCCCAACGACCCAAACCTGATCAACCTACCTGATCTTCCAGCTACTTCGCTTCCCGCACAAGATAAAGGGACGAAGAACGGGGAAGCTCCATGGATCGAATTAACGCAGGCTAAGCATCCAGTAATTATTGCCGGGCTGGATTGCCCCGCTGACCTGCCTCCCCTTTTTGACTCAATCCCAATCCTTTGCGATTCCCTTAGCCCTCTTCGAGAAACCCAGCATCCGTCCCGCATTCTTCGCTACGAAAATTTATTGAGATGCCCCAAATTCACCCAGTCTGCGCAGCCCGATCTTTTTATCGTACTTGGCCCATTGCCCACCTCAAAGACGCTTCGTTCATGGATTGAGCAAAGCGGGGCAGAGCGAGTAGTCATTGAACCGAGCGGAAGAAAGGTCGACCCGCTGACCGGTCCCTCCCGTTCACTCGTGCTTCCCTACAATCAATTATCTCAGCTAAAACTTTCACCCCCTTCCCGAGAGTGGCTCAAAAAATGGACCGATTCAGAAAAAACAATTGATACAAAATGGGAAGCGGAATGGGATCAACTGCCCTTTGATTCGGAGCCTAAAATTGTTCGCATTCTTTCTGAAAAGCTGCCGAAGGATGCTTTCTTCTTTTGTGCCAATAGTATGCCGATTCGGGACATCGAATGGTTTTGGAAAGGAGGAAACCTGAAAAGAAAGTTGTTTGGAGCACGAGGGGTGAATGGAATCGACGGGACACTGGGCACTGCAATGGGCCTGGCCCATCTCGCGAAACAGCCGGCTTATCTTCTAACAGGAGACCTTGCCTTCCTCCATGACTCCAACGCACTTCTTTTTTCTTCAGACCTGATTGGTTCCCTCACCGTATTTTTGATCAACAACCATGGAGGAGGTATTTTTGAAAACCTGGCGGTTTCGCAACTACCAGAATTTGAAAAATGTTTCGCGACTCCCCAAAGTTGTGATTTTGAAAAACTATGCTCCGCTCATTCAGTTTGTTACACACTCTGCAAAAGCGAAAGTGATCTTACTTCCGCCCTTCTGCGACCTCCATCCCACGGGGTTCATGTCATTGAAATTAAAACGAACCGAAAAACAGACCAAGATGTCCGCAGGCATCTGCTCTCAATCTCGCCTATTTCCTAACGATCCATGCCTGAACTTGCTGAAGTTGCTTATGCCTGCACGCTTTGGGAAAAAGGAATCAATCAGCGGGTTCAATCCGTTTACACCCACCCCAAGTCCCGGGTCTTCCGTGAGGAAAAGCGGGCACTCTACCCACGAGAAATTACTGGTACAATGCTCAGGTCTGCACAGACTCATGGCAAACAGATGCTTTTTACCTTTTCCGGTAATATTTGGCTTGGGTTGCACCTGGGCATGACTGGCTGGCTATCTCGTGAACAACCAGGGTATGAGCCTAATAAGCACGATGCCCTGGTTTTGATCCAGTCCAAGCAATGCCTCGTTTTTCGGGATCCTAGGCAATTTGGGCGGCTTCGGATTCATCTAGAAAAAGCAGCCCCTTCTTGGTGGAAGGAACGACCGCCCTCCATGCTGAGCAAGGAGTTTAATTATGACCTCCTGTCTGCTGTGCTACAACGCCACCAGAAACGCCCGCTCAAAGCTCTGCTTCTTGACCAGCGTTATTTCCCTGGCATGGGAAACTGGATGGCAGACGAAGTGCTTTGGCGGGCATGCATCCACCCAGAATCGCGATCTTCCCAATTGAATGATTCCCAAAAAAGAAACCTTTACCGAGAGGTTGGAACTGTCGTACGCGGGGCAATGAAAACAGTGGGGAAGCACGGGGGAGACCCACCTGCTAACTGGTTGTTTCACCAAAGGTGGAAGGATGGGGGCACCTGCCCAAAATCGAACCTTCCTTTAATTCGCACTCAAGTGGGCGGACGCACCACCTGCTGGTCACCCTCTTTACAAATCTTGGATAAATAATTTTCGCACTTCATCACAATCCTGTTTGATTTGCGACTTTAGCTCCTCAATACCGGCAAATTTTTTTTCCGGACGGATCATTGTAATCAGTTCCATGGAGAGCAAAGACCCGTCCCGCCAGAGGGAAAGGTTGGGTTCTTCCAAGCAGTGAATTTCCAACAATGGCAAAATCGCTCCATCCTCCACCGTTGGTCTAAGACCGTAATTTGCAACCGAAAGGATCCTATTTCCGCTACTTGCTTCCTCTGCCCATCCGGCATACACTCCAAATGCAGGCTTTGCTTCAGGAGCCCAAGAAAGATTAAGTGTGGGAAATCCAATGGTTCGCCCCAGTGCCTTACCGGATATAACGGTTCCACTTACCTGATAATTTCTACCAAGCATCTCATTCACCCGTTTCATATCTCCCATGGATAAGGCCTCTCGTATTCTGGAACTGCTCATCGGGAGATCATCCAAAATGAGGGATTCAGCGACTTGAACATCAATTCCACCGGCCAATCCATGATCGATCAGGCTTTGTGAATCCCCTGCCCGATTCTTTCCAAAACGAAAATTTTTACCGACACAAATGGAACGCAACCCAGGAATCATTTTCTTTAAAAAGCCAATAAACTGATCTGCAGGGACTTCGGAGAGCTGTTGATCAAAAGGCTGCATGATTACCGAAGACATTCCACTGGAAAGCAATTTCTCTGCTTTTTCCGTGGGCGTCATGATCAGCGGAGGTTCCTTGCCTGGTCGGAGCAATGATGCAGGGTGCTTCGGGAAAGTTAGGGCTGAAGTTGTACCAGAAAACCTGACTGCTTCTTGGACAGCATGATTAAGCACAACCTGATGCCCTCGATGCACACCATCAAACATACCCAAGGCGAGGCAAACCTCCTCCTTCCACTCTCTACCAAATTGAGCAATCGAGCCAAAGACTCGTTCCATGCTTAAAGAACGTGGGAAGGGACTGCCTGATTCACAGGAATCAAATGATTCTGAAACTCTCCCAATGGAATGTCATAAATTTCCTCGAGAGTGAGAGCGTTGGAAATTTCAAACTGGTCAATTCTTGTCCGTCTAAGGCTTTGTAAATGTGCACCACAACCTAATCGCTGACCCAAATCATGCACAACTGTACGAACATAGGTTCCCTTACTGCAGTCCATGAAAAACCTTCCCTGGGGAGACACGAAGCTCTCGAGTTTTAATTCATTAATACGAATGAAACGGGGTTCACGCTCAATGGTCTTTCCCTTGCGTGCCATTTTGTAAAGAGGTACACCATCAATCTTTTTTGCGGAAAACATAGGGGGTGTCTGGTACTGATCCCCAAGAAATCCCTGCATTTCTGAAAGTACCATTTCTTCAGTCAGCCCATCAGGCAAAGGTTTTTCTGCAACTACTTCCCCATCTGCATCCTGGCTATCTGTCTCTAACCCAAGCAGAAAAGTACCTTCATATGCTTTATCTAGACTGATCAGGAACTGGGAAACCTTGGTCGCTTTTCCGATGAGCATAATTAAAAGCCCAGTGGCCAAGGGGTCGAGGGTTCCAGCATGCCCAATTTTTTTCATCCGCAACTTTCGGCGCAAACGGTCCACAACATCGTGAGAGGTAATCCCCTGAGGTTTGTCAACCAGCAGGATGCCTTCGAATTCAATGTCCTGTCTGGAACTCATACCACGCTTCCTTTTTTAACTTGTTGTAAGTGTTTACCAATGGACTCAACCAGAGATGGATAAAACTGATCAATTGTACTAACCACATTAAACCCAGCAGCACAGGCGTGACCGCCACCGTTAAATTCTTTTGCCAAAATATCGACCCGGTAGGTTTCATCTTTTGCCCGAAAACTTCCTTTTATATTCCCAGACCTTTCTTCGATTAAAACTCCAATTTTTACCCCATTGATCGAACGGGCATAGTCGACAAAATTTTCGGCGTCTTCCGGCTTGGTTCCAGTCTGCTCATAATCCTTTCCTAAAATCGATCCAATACAAACTGAATCATCAAATTCCATACGAAAGCTAGCAAGGAAGTGTTGGAGTAACTGAATGCGCCCAGGCTTTTCATTTTCATATAATTCCTGGGCGATTTCTGATGGGTTTGCCCCCGCTTCACAAAGCATACGACAAATTTCAAACACAGCCGCATTGGTTGCTGAATAACAAAACTGACCGGTGTCTGTACAGATACCCAGGTAAAGAGCTTCTGCAGTCTTCTGATCAACCTCATACCCACAGTCAAAAAAGAATTTTGCCAAGATTTCTCCTGTCGCAGACGCATTCGGTAAAATGAAGTTTTCTTTTCCATACTTGGTATTGGAAACATGGTGATCGATGTTGAGATCCACCTGGGGGAAGCGATTGCATAATTCTTCTCCCACCCTAGTGTGATCGGCACAGTCCACTGTAATCACTTGATAGTCCCTCTCTGGAACTTCTGAAGGAGAAACAAAGGGTGTGCCTGAAGCAAACTTACAAAGGGTGCGGGGAATTGGGTCCTGGTTCACTGCCTGTGCCTCTTTGCCCAGTGCAATGAGAACACGGGTCAAGGCGACCTGAGAACCTACACAATCTCCATCTGGGCGTTTATGCCCAAGGACCAAAATTGGGCGCTCATCTAATTTTGATAAAGATTTTTGAAAAAGAAAGGACTCTTCGAGGAATGCAGGCATGATTAATTTAAATGGCGTACCTTATCACAACTAGGATTGCAGGAAAAGCATGGAACTCGTCTCACTCGCAAAGCAAAAAGCCTTCCTCGTCCATTTTTGCTACTCCGCCTAACACCTCTGGTTTCCCCACTCCATCGAGTAGAAATATACCGTCATCCATATGGTATGAGTAACCCGGAAGGAGCCGACCCAAAGTATTTTCTTTTTGGCCAAGCTGTTGATCGGACCCATATTTCTCATTTGGCAAATGCAACGAAACCAATCCATTTTGCCCACTCGCATATCCACTTACCAGATGACGATGTAGCGGGACTTCTCCGCCCGTTTGCTTCGCCCACCCCTGCTTGCTTGTCTGCTCCAAACAACAATGCGCCAGCAAAGGAAACCAAGGGAACCACTGCTCATTCCATACTTTGCCTGCAACTGCAACCTCCAGGTTGGCATGGTCCAATAAGTTTGTTTCGTTTAAGCGGACCCAGTTTACCCATGGCAGGCAAAAGCCCTCGCTTCCACCTTCTAAAACTTTTTTTACCCGTATTGCCCACGCATCATAAGGTTCAGGCAACCCGGTGCCTCCGTCCTCGACCGCAGATAAAAAATGACCTCTCTTTACAATAAATCCATCTAAGCTTTTAAAAAGAATTCCTTGAGTGGACCGAAAGATCTGCCTGCGCAAAGCCCTGCGTGCTTGGTCTGCTGGCATTAACCGCTCTTGAAAGGAAATTTGCCCAAGATCCATCACCGCTCGCCTCACCGACTCTGGAGTAGCTGTATCCGGATGAATCAGCGGACCACTCCTTACGGTGATAGAATAGGGAAACTTCCTGGGAAACTTTTTAAAAAAACGGCCTCCTTGGTTGCTAAAGGTCGATCCCCATACTTCATCGAGATGAACAGGAACAATGGGCACATTGCTTTGCTTGGCCAACAAAATTGGGCCTCTTTTAAACGGGAGGGTCACCCCAAGTCTTGAAATACCGCCCTCGGCAAACAGGCACAAAGGAGTGCCTGATTTCAAAGACTTAATCGACCGTTTTAAGGCGGTTAGGGAATGAACCGATGAAACGGTCACTGTGTGAGTGAGCCGAAAGATCCATCGGAGAAATCGTGAACCGGTTAAGTCCTGGTGTGCTAAGTACCTGACTTTCCTGGGGTAAGCGGCTCCAATAAAAACCGGATCAGCATAAGACAAATGGTTGCTTACAATAAGCACACCACCCCGATGCGGAAAGTTTTCCAATCCTAAAACCTGAATGCGATAGAAAATGCGTAAGAAGATGTGGAAAATTGACCTGAAAAAATCTTCCAACAAAAAGAAACATGTAAACCCAGCGACTAAACCCAAAGGGAAAATCAGTATCAGGACTTCCTCCTTTGCGTTCAACTGAAGTACATTGGAAAACCAGGCATGGACCCCAATCAAAGTGATACCGGCTAACTGGGTAAGTAAATTGGAAGCAGCCAAAATACGTCCCCGTTCATGATCGCCTGCTTGGTCTTGAAGATACCCATTGAGCGGAACAAAAAACAAAGACCCAAAAAAACCAAGCATCGCACAACTGCACTCAAAGGCCCCAGCTAGAGGGTCAGAATAATAGATACCGATCAGGCTAAGGGTCATACCTATCACCCCCAGCGGACTAAGACCTAGCTCAATCCTTCCCCGATTTAAGTAAGCACAGAACAAGCAACCGCCCATAATCCCGACACCCAGAAGAAGAAACCAATAGCCGTAGAGAGTTCCCATACCCTCCCTTCCCACAGTCACCTCGCCCGATAGCTTTACCAAGACCAGGTAGAAAAATCCTCCCACTGCCCAAAAGCATGCATCCCCCAACGCAGCCCAACGCAACCTCGGCCGTCTCAGCAAGGTGCTCAAATCCTGGAAATGGTGCACCAGGATCGTTGCCTGAAATGGCTCGGCCTTAGCGGCCTTCGTTGCTGGAGTGGGCAGAAAAACAAACCATGACATCAGGGCGAGCAGAACCACACCCAAAGTTAACTGATAGGCCGCATTCCATCCGCCCTGACCGACCGCCAACTTGTCAAAAAGCACTGCTCCAGCAAAAGCACCCCCCAAGATTCCAAGAATCGTGAGCATCTCCATCCACCCAACTGCTTTACCCAATAAGTTGGACCCAACCATTTCCTTAAGCATTCCCTTTTTCGCTGGTGATAAAAAAGTGGACTGAGTGGAGAGAAGAAAAAAACCTGCCAAAGTGAAAGCTAAGCTCTTGGAAGAAATTCCAAGCAGGATACACAACAGTCCGATTAACTGTGCAAGCAGGCTTATTCCCACCACTTTTCTTTTCTCATACCTGTCTGCCACCCAACCTGCGAAAGGGGCAAACAAGATGAAAGGTAAAATAAGCAAGGTGGATACCTGCTGGTTAACCAAGTCCATACTACTCTTGCCAAGATGGTAAGCTGCAAGCAGGGGCAAAAATGCTTTTACTGCATTGTCATTGAAAGCAGCGATCCATTGAGCAACCAGCAGGGGAATGGTTTTTCGAAACGGAAGGGACTGATGAATCATGTGCTCTTTTATTGAGTTAATTCGCCCTTACTCCTATGGCGATTTTTTTCGCTAAGAGTTTAATTATGAGTTGATGGGTTTTAGTTTCTGCAAAGAGTGAGGGAATGATTCGATTCATTTATGTTTTTCTCTTATGCTTATCGGGACCTGTCTGGGCAAAAAGACCAAACATTCTCTTCATTTTTTCGGATGACCATGCCTATCAGGCCATTTCTGCTTATGGGTCAAACCGCAACCAGACACCGAACCTTGATCGCTTAGCCAAGGAAGGAATGCGCTTCGACCGAGCCTTTGTTACCAACTCGATTTGTGCCCCAAGTCGGGCAGTTGTTCTCACAGGCAAGCACAGTCACCTCAATGGACAATTGACCAATCGGGAAACTTTTGACGGTTCCCAGCAAACCTTCCCGAAACTGCTACAAAAAGCTGGGTACCAAACCGCCCTTTTTGGCAAATGGCACCTGAAGAGCAATCCTACCGGATTTGATTCGTGGGAAGTGCTCCGTGGGCAGGGTCCTTACTACAACCCACTTTTTCTCACTCCCCATGGAAGGAAAACCATTACTGGATATACAACTAACATTATCACAAACCGTACTTTAGACTGGCTGAAAAACCACCGTGATCCCGATCAGCCTTTCTTTCTTTGCTCATGGCATAAAGCCCCACACCGCAACTGGTTACCTGCTCCCAAATACTTGAGAAAATATGATGACCGAGACATTCCGGAACCTACAACGCTTCGAGATAATTATGAAAACCGATTATCTCCCGCAGCCACCCAGGCAATGACGATTGGTAAGCATTTGCGTGATGACTATGATTTAAAATTATCAACCCCCAAAGAATTAAATGTTGAGCAGCAGAAGATATGGAATGCAGCTTATGAGCCCAAAAACAAAGCTTTCCGCGACTCAAAACTACAAGGTGATGATCTTCTGAAGTGGAAGTACCAGCGCTATGTGAAGGATTACCTAAGGTGTATCGACTCGGTGGACGAAAACATCGGTCGCCTCTTGAATTATCTCGACCAGAGTGGATTGTCTGAGAACACCATTGTTGTCTATTCCTCCGATCAGGGTTGGTACTTAGGAGAGCATGGTTGGTATGATAAACGCTGGATGTACGAAGAATCCTTCCGCACTCCCCTTCTTGCTCGATGGCCCGGAATCATAAAACCAGGCAGTATAAACGAAGATCTGGTACAAAATCTGGATTATGCCCAAACCTTTCTTGATATATGTGGGGTCGAACAGCCAAAAGATATGCAAGGAAGATCTATAGTTCCCTTGCTCAAAGGAGAAACCCCCAAGGACTGGAGGAATTCGATCTATTATCAATATTACGAATTTCCCGGATCCCATAATGTGCGCAGGCACTATGGTGTTCGCAACCACCGCTACAAACTCATTCACTTTTACATGATCAACGGATGGGAATTATACGATCTAGAAACAGACCCCAACGAGTTAAGGTCTGTATACAGCAATCCTGAGTATAAAGAAATTACTGCTGAAATGAAAAAGGAACTGTACCGATTAAGAGAATACTACCAAGTTCCAGAAGACACTCGTCCTTTACCCAAAATAATCAAAGAGATCTACTAATTTACTTCACCGAAATATTTTCAATCATCCGGGCCAGCTCAATGTCTTTCTCGGTCACCATACCCCCGGCATCGTGCGTATTGAGTGCTATCTCGACTCGGTTGTAGCAGTTAAAAATTTCAGGGTGATGGTTTGTTTCCTCCGCTTCATAGGAAATTCGTAGCACAAAACTCATTGCTTCGCGGAAACTTGTAAAAGAAAACGACTTTTTCAGGCGATTATCTTGCCACACCCAGCCAGCCAATTGCTTTAAAAATTGATCTATTTCCGTCTCAGTTAATGGGGTTGTCATCGTTTCAATTTGGTACCCTATGCTTTCCTCGTTGTCAATTGGTCGCTTTGGCGTTGAAATAGATGATTTTATAGCCATGCATGCACTCACGCCCGAAGACATCAACAACCTGCCCCGACATGTTGCCCTGATTATGGACGGCAACGGGCGGTGGGCAAAGTCCCGCAGCATGCCCCGTCTTTTTGGTCACCGCAACGGCGTGGAAAATGTGCGGGCCGTGGTCAACACAGCCAAGGAAGTGGGAGTCCCCTACATCACGCTTTATGCTTTCAGTACCGAGAACCAAAATCGGCCCAAAGACGAGAAATCTGGTTTAATGAAATTGCTTGAGGAATTTCTCAAAAAAGAACTTCGCTCGATGATGGATGACGGGATTCGCCTTCGTGCAATTGGCGACTTATCTGGCCTACCCGACTTCGCCCGCCGCATCGTGGAAGATACCATTGAACAGACCCGGGATAACTCTCGATGGAACCTTACCCTCGCACTCAACTATGGTAGCAGGCAGGAAGTTTTACGGGCAGTTGCTCAATATGGCCAAGACCATCCCGCCACCTCTCACATACCTACATGGGAAGAATTTTCCCCCTATTTGCAAACCGCCGACCTCCCCGATCCGGACTTAATTATCCGCACATCCGGTGAGTTTCGCCTGAGCAACTTCCTTCTGCTTCAAGCGGCCTATGCGGAAATCTTTGTCTCTCCATTGCATTGGCCCGATTTTGGGAAGGATGCCTTTCTCGAGGCACTCGCCAACTATGCCCGCCGGGAACGCAGGTTTGGAAAGACCAGCGAACAAATTCAGCAACCCCTACCCTCATTATGATTTTACGAACCATTGCCACCATTGTTCTCTGGGGATTGCTCGGAAGTATAGTTTACGGACTTAAAGAGCCTGGGGCTATGTGGATTCTCAATCTCTGTGCCACCCTCAC
>JAYOTQ010000025.1:0-22133 GCA_038150505.1 Opitutales bacterium
TAACAGCTGGAATCATTGTTGTAATCTCGGAAGTGTCGAAACGCCTTCCGTTGCTTGGCAGTTTAATTGCTTCCTTACCTTTAATTTCCGTACTCGGGATGGTATGGATGTATGGAGAAACCAAAGATCTAATCCGAATTGCAGATCATGCAGAAGGAACATTTTGGTATGTGCTCCCTTCTTTGCCCATGTTTTTGTTGATGCCATTCCTTTTGCGCAAAGGAATTTCTTTTCCGGCTGCCTTATCTGCGGGCATTGCCCTCACGGGTGTCCTTTATTTTTTGATGACCAAGGTTTTGGCGAAATTTGGGATGAATTTGTAAGCTCTTTTTCGCCCAACCCATGAACCTGCCCCTAATTGTTTGTGCCATTCTAGGTGCTAGTTCCGTTCTTCTTGGTGCTTATGGTGCCCATGGCTTGGTAGAAAAGTTTTCTGTTTTTCCCAAAATGAAAACCGCATATGAAAATGCGGTCGATTACCAGATGTATCACTCCCTCGTAATTCTTGTTCTTGGTGTTTCCAGCTATATTCCCAGAATTAAGATGCCGACATACCTATGGGGTTCCTTCACATTATCGATCGTTCTCTTTTCTTTCCCTATTTACATCTGGGTGTTGGGGGGGCCTCGCTGGATGGTTCAAGTCACTCCTTGGGGCGGAATTGGCTTTTTGGTTTCCTGGCTCTTGCTTGTCAGGTTCGCTTGGCTTAATCGCGATCTAAAATAAAATTAGGTTTATGAATAAACTCCTCTTCTTTGCGATTTGGCTGCTCACCATGGTCATAAGCTACTGGGTTGGCTTACAATCAAATTCTGATTCGCAAATTTTGGACGATGATAACGTTGTGACCACATCTTCGGGCGAGTCCATACCCTCAGGTTCTGCCCTTCGGAATAAATTACCATCCCTCACCGGTAGTGATCCTTCTACATCTCAGCTATCTTCCATGGCAAACATGCCCATTTCTCAAGCTGAAGAGAGTGCCATTACCGGGAAACCTGAACCGGGCGGGGATAAGATTTTGTCCTCTCACCCAATCGAAAGGTTGCAGGCGTTTGCAGAATTGCTCAAGAACCCAAACCAATCCTCAATTGACTCTGCCTTGGAGGCCTATGATGCATTGCCCGGTGGGCCCGGCCGGTTTAGTGAATTGAAAATGCTCGCATTTGCATGGGGGCAAGTGGACCCTGTTTCCGCCCTCGAATGGGCGAAGTCCCAGCAACATTGGGATGAGCATGTAGCCAGTTCATCGATCATGGATGCATGGGCACGCGAGGATCCGGATTCGGCGATTCAATGGGCTAAGGAGAATTTTGAGGGCGAAGAAAACCCTTATTTTGTAGGGATTATCAATGGTTTGTCGGAATCGAGCCTCCCTTTGGCCACTGATTTAATGACTGAATTGCCTTATGGACGAGTTCGCGGACGGTCGGCTCACATCTTATTCGAAAAGGTGTGGAGCAAGGGTGAGGATATTGCAGTGCATTGGGCAGAGCACCTGCCTGAAGGTTCTCTGCAAAATTTTGCTTACGGTGAGTTAGGGGAAAAACTCGCACGATCTGATATGAGCAGGGCGTTGGAGTGGGTGGAATCGATGGATGAGTCTGCGGTCAAGGCGGCAGTGTCTGAGGATGTGGCCCGTGAAATGGCGAGACAAAATCCAGAAAAAGCAGGTTCATGGATCGTGGGTTTGCCAGAGGGAGAATCCAAACAGGTTGCCATCCATGAAGTGGCGAAGGTTTGGTCCAAGAGAGACCCAGCAGCGACTGCCGCCTGGATTAATCAGTTTCCAGAAAATACAAATGCAGATCCGGCAATTGAGCAATTGGTTCGAGCGATCACTCCTTCCGACCCCAATGGTGCACTCACTTGGGCAGAATCAATTTCTGACCCGGTAATGAGAAAACAACTCATAGAACAGGCTGAAAAGGTGATCAAAGCACAGAAGTTCCCTCAGGGTGAACCAACAAAGTGATCGATCGTTGTCTTATTTGATTTCGGCGAAGAGTAGGCAAGTTGGGTTGGGTACATGGAAAATAGCACCTCTTTGGTAGGTGAGCTTTCCAGTTTCCTGGTTGATTCTGTGTGCGGATACGGTGGCAGAGTCTTGTCCGGCCGCAAGCAACCAGGTGCCAGCCTTATTCATTTTGATATTTCTGGGAAATGCTCCGCGTATGGGGTGCTTTTGGATGATATTCAGAGTTCCATTGGGTGTGGTTTGAAAAACGCTGACTGTGTCGTGCCCCCGGTTGGATGAATAGACCCAATTGCCCGTTGGATGGACCAGTATTTCTGCTGCTGAATTAAATGTTTCTCCACTTTTTTCATCCTCTTGCAGGGTGGGCACAGCGGATATACGGGTGGCTTGCCCAGTGGTGGAGTTCCACTGGAATGTTTCAATGACTAAGCTTAATTCATCGAGCAAAAAAATATGCTTTCCATCGGGTGAGAACCTCATATGCCTAGGGCCCCCACCTGGCAGGGATTGAATTTTGGCATGGGGCACTAATTCTGGGCGGTTCCCTCTGATTTGGTAGGTAACAATTTGATCAAGGCCGAGGTCTGGCACCAAAGCGAATTGGCCACAGGGTGAAAAACCACACCAGTGAGGATGCGGAGAGTTTTGTCGGTTCGCCACAATTCCCGAACCACCGGAGTGCTCCTGTACAAGCACATCCAATAATTCACCTGTTTGGTTTAAGAAAAACTGGGCAACTGAGCCACCAGCGTACTGAGCGGTAAGTAAAAATTTTCCGCTCGGGTGGACTGCGAGGTGACAACCTGGTCCATCGGGGCATTCCATGCGGGTAAATTCTACGAGCGTGCCCTGGGCATCATACTGGTACCCGACCACACCGGCTCCTGTTTCCCACTTTGCCACAGCGTAAAGGATATTTTCATGGGGATGAAGGGCTAGGAAATTGGGAGAACCGATCTTGGCAGCCAAAACTAAAGGGGATGAACGACCGGAAGATTCGCTGAAATTTACCCGGTAAATTCCTTCTGCTCCTTTTCCATTTGTGCCAATCAGTAAAAGAGGACGATCTGTAGAGAAGAGATCTATATTTAACAGGCAGAAAAGAAGGAAAAGCCAAAGGTGAAATTTTTTAAGGTTTAAGATCATTCAAAACTGCATTGATCGGGCTGCGGAATTTGTCAAGTCGGTGGATGAACTAACTTCAATCTTTCTTCTCATTCTTTGAATGATCCTTATTTTTTGGATTGCTGAAAACATGGGCTTGTTAATGGTTAGATGCAGTGATTTGTAAAAATTTTAAGGAAAAAGAACGCATGCGTGCTGCCGGCCGATCCGCTGCTGCTGTGTTGGATCGTTTGTGTGCCATGGTGGAGCCTGGTATTAGTACCTGGGATATTGATGAAGCGGGTGGAGAAATCATGAAGGATATGGGCATCAAAAGTGCCTGTAAGGGGTACCGGTCAGGGTACCGGGTTTTCCCATCCTACACATGCTTGTCTGTGAACGATGAAATTGTGCATGGAATCGGTGTAAAAGACCGTATTCTTAAGGAGGGAGATATCATTTCGGTGGATGTTTGTGTAAGGGATAATGGATTTGTGGGAGACAATTGTCGTACCGTTCCGGTGGGCCAAGTATCTCATGAGGTTGCCAGCCTCCTTCGGGTCACTGAAGAGTCCCTTTACCTCGGCTTGGTCAATGCATTGCATAAAAACAGGGTGGGGGATATTTCTGGTGCGGTGCAACGCCATGTTGAGTCGAAAGGCTTTGCTGTAATCACTAATTTTGTTGGGCATGGTGTGGGAAGAACTCTCCACGAAGACCCGCAAATCCCCAATTTTGGCAATGCGGGCACGGGTGTACAGCTTCGCAAGGGAATGGCGATCTGTGTGGAACCCATGGTTAATACCAAAAGGCCGGGCGTTCGTATGGCTCGCGATGGCTGGACCGCCTTGACCGAAGACAAGCTGCCCTCGGCCCATTTTGAGCATACTTTATTGGTGGATGAAGGAACGCCTGAAATTGTTACCCTCCCACCTGGGCATCACCATGCAACCAAGTTTCTCAAGGCCAAGCTCGAGCAGTTATCCTTGGACATTGATTTGGCTTGTTAACCCATTTTTTCGATGCTTAAAAAATTAGCCGACAGTGTTTTTTCTTTTGATGTTGAATGGATACCGGATCCAAAATCTGCTGAAATCCTCCACAACCTTCCACCTGTTTCAGGACCTGGGCAGGAAGCCGCTGATTCCTTTGAAGCTCTGTGGGCAAGTGCCCGAAAAGATGGCGATGCCCCGGATTCACAGCCCTACCTGAAAACTATCTTGTGCAGAATTGTTTCCCTTGCTGGAATTCTTAGGGAAAAACCACCTGGTGGCACGCCATCCCTAAAGCTGATTTCTCTTCCCCTCGATCCATCCGATCCCCAAAAATCTGACGAAAAAACCATTCTCACCAGTTTTATGAAGTCTGTGGGGAGAAGGAAACCACAACTCGTTGGGTACAATTCGGCCCAGTCAGATATTCCCATTCTCGTGCAGCGAGCGATTGTTAATGGTTTGCCTGGCTTTGGGTTTTCCGATCGCCCAAGCAAACCATGGGAGGGTGTGGACTACTTTGATGCGAGGAATTCCGATTACAACCTTGATTTAGCCGATGCGATGGGACAGTTCCGAGACCGTCCCACCCTTCACCAGGCCGCAACATTGAGCGGCATCCCCGGTAAACTCGAAGTCAGTGGCGATTCTGTTTCTCAAATGTGGATCGAGGGCAAGCTGGCTGAAATTGTCGAATACAATGAATGTGATGCCTTCACCACCCATCTGCTATGGGCAAGGATTGCTCATTTCTCAGGTTTGTTGTCCTCGGAACAGTATGTGACGGAACAAAAAATGGTTCGTGAACTGCTCGAATACGAAATTTTACAAAACCGAACCCATTTGCGACGCTTTGTAGATGAATGGGATCGGTTGCTTTCAATAACAGGACAAGCCTAGTCCTCCTTATGTATCCGATTCATCACGGGCGATCATGATTGAGTTCCTGGCTTGCCCGGGTTCTCCTAATTGCTCTCTTTACTTTAACCCATAGAAAAACAACATGACCACAGATACAATTGCAGCAGAAGCATTGGATAAATTATCAGAAACGCGCCGAAGACTTCTGGCAGAAATTCGCAAATCTGTGGTGGGGCAGGATGAGGTGATTGAGCAGTTGCTTATTGCCATGCTTGCGGGTGGGCATTGTCTTTTGACGGGCATTCCGGGGTTGGGTAAAACGCTGTTGGTCAAAACGGTTGCTAATTGCCTAAGCCTTGGCTTTAAGCGCATTCAATTTACTCCGGATCTTATGCCCACGGATGTTTTGGGCACGGAGGTGGTGGATGAAGACCCCAGTGGCGGAAAGTTGTCCTTCCGCTTTGTGCCTGGACCGATCTTTTCTCAAGTTGTTCTCGCAGATGAAATTAACCGGACACCTCCCAAGACCCAGGCTGCCCTGCTTGAGGCAATGGAGGAAAGGCAGGTCACCATTGCGGGGGCAACCCGTCCGCTTGAGCGTCCTTTTTTTGTTCTGGCTACCCAAAACCCAATTGAACTTGAAGGAACCTATCCTCTCCCGGAAGCCCAGTTGGACCGCTTCCTCTTAAATCCAGTGATTCAGTACCTTCCACAGGCGGAAGAAATCCAGATGGTTGGGGATACCACTGGCCAAGAGCGGTCCCTACCTGAACCTGTGCTCAATGGGCAGGAAATTGAAACCTTACAATCCTTAACCCGACAGGTTCCAGCAGCAGAGAATGTACTTTCCTATGCGGTCCGGTTGGCCTCCGCTTCGCGTCCCGGACAACCCGGTTGTGACCCATGGGTGGCAGATCGAATTAAATGGGGTGCAGGTTCCAGAGGGTCGCAAGCTCTTGTTCTTTGCGCCAAAGCACGGGCCTTGCTCGACGACCGCCCTAACGCTTCATGTGAGGATGTGAAAGCGATGGCCAAGTCTGCCCTGCGCCACCGGATTTTACCGAGTTTCCTTGCCGAATCTGAGGGGTTAAGTTCAGATGATTTAATCGACAAACTGCTCGAGCAAGTAGCGGATTAAGTTTTCTTTTTGCGGGCTTTTATCTTTTTATTTCTGTGGTGCAAGACAAAGGGTCCCCTCTCTTAGACCCCCTTCATCTTTCCAGGATCGAGGACCTCTCTTTGCTTGCCCGTGTGGTGGTGGAGGGAAATTACTCTGGTCTCCACCGAAGCAGAAAACATGGGCAGGGAACGGAATTTTTTCAGTACCGTTCCTATGAGCCCGGGGAAGATCTGAAACGGGTAGATTGGAAGGTATATGCAAAATCAAAGCATTTGGTAAGTAAGACCTATCAGGAATCTACCCATTCCAACTTGATCCTTGTGTTGGATGGCAGTGCGTCGATGGGTTATCAGGGCGATGGGAGTGCCTGTTCTAAGTTTCGTTATTCCCAAATGCTGGCTGCCTGCCTGCTTTATTTAGGGTACAGGCAGGGGGACCGTCTTGGACTGCTTTGTGGGTCCAAATCCAGAGCGGATTGGATGTTTCCCCATGGGGGGAGGGAAAGTTTTAACAGTATTTTAAAAACGATAGGTTCAATGCACCCAAATGGAGAGGATTTCGAGGAACCTGCATGGAATCAATTTAAGAGTAAACTTCCCAGTCAGGGGACTGTTGTGGTGATTTCTGACTTTCTTGAAAATGAAAACCAATTGGAAAAGTACCTCAATTTTGCGTCCTCCAATCGCTATGACTGTATTTGCTTTCAGGTGATTGATCCCATGGAAGAGGTTCTGCCTCAGGATGAAGCAGTGCGCTTTATTCATATGGAAGGGGAAGGGGAGGTGTCTTTATCTCCTGAGCGAATTCGTAACGAGTACAAAGCACGGTTCAGCGAGTACATCGACAAACTTGGGCTTATTTTGGCAAAGACTGGAGCAGAATTGTGCACGCTCCGCACCAACGAGGATCTTGGGTTTGCCATCCGTCGGTTCTTGTCTGTTCGGGGGATTGGCAAATGATTGAGTTTGCACAACCCCTGGCACTATGGACTGGGTTATTGGTTGGTCTGCCCGTGTTGGCTCATCTTGCTTACCGAAGGATTGCCCAAAAAATACCATTTTCCAGCCTTCGCTTCTTACGATCCTCTACCATTCCAAGAAGTGGTCGTAAAAAACCAAGCGACTTATGGCTCCTGCTCTTGCGGGTGCTTTTTTTTATTCTCTTAACACTGATCCTTGCCGATCCTTATTGGCAGGACCAGGAAAAGGTTCTACCCAACCCGACCGCCAGCTCAGAATGCTTGTTTTTGTTTGATACCACAGCCAGCATGGCTGGTTGGGGAGCATGGGAGGAAGCGGTTTCCTTGGTTAGAGCGAGAATATTAGATGGGGAAAACGAAAAATATGGCCTGCTGGCCAGCCAGGGTGGTGCCCTCATTGAACTGCCGACTGGTTCATCGGTGGCTGATTTGGAATCCACACTGACACAGATTTCCCACCAACCAACTGTGGGAGGATTGCAAGCAGTTCTTGATCACGCACCCAGCCTGTTCTCTCAGGATAACACCTCCAAAAAAATTGTCATCGTTAGTGATTTTCAAAAATCCTCGTGGCAGGAACGGTCGTCCAAATTTTCTGAACTAGGAATAGAAGTGGAACTACTGCCGGTAGGCCATGGGGATGCTCCATGGCAAAGAAGGTCTGGAAACCGAGCCATCGTCGACAGCCGTGTGGCATCAGGCGGAGAGGATAAAGTTCGGATCTGGGCCGCCTTGCGCAATTGGGATGATGTGCGTTCCGATGTAAATGTATCCCTTTTTGCGGGTGGCCAGATTAGGCAGACCGTGGTGTCCAGCCTGCCACCTCTTGGAAGCACCCAGGTGCAATTCACTTTGCCTTCCAAGGATTTTGCTCAGGCGACCCTTCAGTTGGACGGGGATGATTCCTATGCGTATGACAACAACCAGTCCCTTTGGGTTCTGCCCCCCCTTCCACGGGCTTTTGGTTTTTGGAAAAGCAATCAGGGTTCTCCTTCCGATAAATTGGAGGAGCAGTTTTTGCGCGCCGCCATGGAAAGCTCCGGTGATGGAGAGTGGGACACCTGGGTCGAAAATAAACAGCGTGCCTCGGACCTTAAAAATGAGGCCTCGGGACGATCGCTTGATTTTCTGATGGTGCTCGGTCTGTCGGGATGGTTTGAGGACGACGGGTTGGCTCCCCCACTAATCAACTTCCTTACAAACGGGGGGAAAGCCTTGGTCACTCCCCCTGATGAAGCCTATGTTCGAATGAACCGGGTGCTCAAAAAATCAGACCTGATCAATTTTACCTTTGGCGGTTTGAACCGCACTGCTTTTCGGATGGAACCTTACAGGATTGATGCCCTACAGGAGGGAAACAGGCTTAACCGAGTTTTTTCAGGAGATTCAATTCGTGATTTATATCTTACTGAAATTCGTCAGTTTATCACAGTCGGTGAGGTTATGGACTTGGACATCCCTCTCCGGGATCGTTCTGGCCATCCTCTCGTATTGGTTCGCACCTTTCCGAATGGAGGGAAGCTTGTTTTTTCTACCTTCCGCATGGTCCCCCAATGGAGTGATTTACCTATGCGGAATTCTTTCCTCCCCTTGGTTGCCGAGTTGTGTGACGTAAAAGACCGGGATCCTCAGGCAGGAGGTGTTTTGCGGGTCGAATCTGGCCAGTCCACTGCCCATGCTGAGCTTGCGATTGATGCCAGCAAGTTTGGTCTGGTTCAACAGGGAGAACAAAGGATTGAGGTGGTACATCCCCTGGTTGAATCTTACCCTGAAGTAATGAACCCCTATGACTTACTGGATGCACTTACAGGCACTAGTACAGCAGGTGAAATGGAGGCTGAGATAGAAAATATCATTCCTCAAGAGTCTCAGCCTCTTTGGCAATGGTTCGCCCTCGCGGCATTTGTTCTCTTACTTTTAGAGACCTTATTTTCCGCTCCCTTTTATTCCAACACCCAAAAACAGGAGGTGCAGAGTGCCTAATTTTGCCCGCCGTTTAAAAAGGGAAGCGAGAGGGCAATTCGTTGCCCGATCGCTTGGGGCATTGGTCATCGGTTTTCTCTGCTGGTCTGGCCTGCTCATCCTTTTAGATCTCTACGATGCGTTTGCACCCATTCAGGAGGCAGAAGTTACAACCTGGGTACTGGGCGCCTTGCTTTTATCGGTCCTGTCATTTTTGGGACTTCTCGTGCATGCCTGGTTGACCCGTCCCGGTGCTACAGAACTTGCGAAAACTGTGGAGTCTGCCAACCCGGAGCTGGGGGATCTTTTAAACACCGCCATCGAGATTGAGGCCAAGGGGGAAGAGCCCGGTTTTATGGAACGCCGGGTGTTATCTCAATTGGATAAACAATCCCACAAATTGGATTGGGGCAGGGGGGTGCGTCCTACCCAAAGCTTCTGGAACTTTTTGCTTTTTGGTTTTCTCGGTGGAGTGGCATTATCTTTTTGGAATTTGGATCGCAGTCCATTGATGAAAGCACGGGCGGTGGTAAAAGGAGAAACGGGCCTGCTTGTATGGACCGGATTGAGTGGAGCAGTTGAAGAGCGGAAAAACCCACCTGATAGTGAGTACAGGAGGGGGGCAGATGTTTTAGTCCATGCCCATATTTTACGGGGCCATCGTGGGGTCAAAGATGCATGGATTGAATGGGCCGACCGCAACAGTTCCTCTCGCTTAAAAATGCTACCCACTGCAACCCCGGACAGGGTGGAGTTTGTGCTTCCTTCCCTCACTGACCCCATCCGATACCGCGTAGTGACTCCCTCCCTGAAAAGCGATTGGTATTCCATCACCCCCTATGACCCTCCCGAGTTGGAATTTGCCCGTTGGGAAATCACCCCGCCCGCATACCTCAAAATGCCCCCTTTTATTCATCAGGGCTTTGGCTATCTGGAGGCACCAGAAAATAGTGACATGCGTTTGGATGTGCGGGTGAAGCCATTTCCACAAAATGTGTCTGCCCGTCTTCTAAGCGATGAGCTCAACCAGACTTTGGAGAAAGCCGGGCAAGTTACCTTTAGTTGGACGGGGTCGATGGAGAATGAATGGAGTGGCAGGCTTGGGCTTTCTGATCTGGAAAAGCCAGACCGCCCGGAAGTGCGGTATGATCCGGTTACTTTTTCTCCTATTCCAGATGAGCCACCCATCGTAGAAATATCGGAACCAGCTCAAGACCTGGAATTGCCTTTCGATGCGGAACCACTTTTGATTGAGGTGTTTGCTGCCGATGATCATGGAGTGAGTGATCTTCGGTTGCATGTTTCCCACGATGGCGTGAAAAAGGAACAGGATTTATTTGTCGATCCGGTGGAAAAAGAAAAAGCGGTTACAGGAATCCTTGATTTAAGTGAATATCCGTTGGCGGTGGGGGATGTGATTACTTACATGGCCTTTGCCGCGGATAACCGTGAGCCAGAAAGCCAGCTCGCCCGTTCTGAAATATATTTTATCGAGATTTTACCACCCGAGGGAAATACCACTGAATCTGATCAACAAGCGGGAGGTGACATGGGGGGTGATTCTAAAGAGATTCCCATCCGTCAGTTTATCAATCGGACTAAGCAAATTATTCGTGATACTTATGATGCGATGATGGAAGAGGGGCTCGCGAGGGAGGAACAAAGCCTGGCCCTGTGCACGGAGGCTCTGAGCCTTAAAAATGAAATGACCAAGACCTATGACGAATTTGAAGGGATGTTTCCGATTGTGGATGGTCTCGATCTTGGGGAACTGCTCAATGAAGCAACTTATCATATCGAACAGACGGAAATCTTCACCGGGGAGCAGGAACTCGAGCAATCAGTTGAATCATCCGAACAAACCCTGCGCAAACTGGTGCAACTCTATGCTTTGATGCAGCAAATGGAGAAACAAAAAGCGATGGGTCAGGGAGAGGGTAAGCCCAGCGAAAGTGCTGGCCAGCAGGGAGAACAGAAAGAGGAAATGGAGCAACCAGAGGGGGATGATCCTGAGCAACAACTTCAACAACTGGCAAACGAGCTTGAGCAATTGAAGGAATTGGAGGAACGACAGGATTCTATAAACGAACAGACGGGGAAAGCTGCCGGCAGAGGACAAACCGGCCAAGCAAATCAGGACCTTGCCGCAGAGCAGGAGGGGATAAGAAGGGATCTGGACAGGTTGCGCAAGCAAAGGTATGACCGCACTGGTAAGCTGGGAGATGTGGCCAACCTCGACCAGGCAGGCCGGGAAATGAAGCAAGGTGCTGGGGACTTAAGAAGAGACCAGCCCAGGCAGGCTCAACCGCATGGTGACTTGGCCTCGGAAGCTTTGGGGAATGCAAGATCGCAGATTGAACAGGAAATGTCCCAACTGGCTGCGGATATGATTGACCAATTAACCAGCCAGGCAGAGCAACTGGGAGAAGGGCAGGGGCAATTGAGTGGTAAGACTGAAAATGGGAAAGGGGGACAGGGAGAGAAGTTGCGGGAAGAACAGGAAAGTGTAAACGAGGGAATCGAGGATTTACTCGAAAACATCGAACGTATGGGCCGCTCTCTTGGAAAATTTGAGGAACGGGCGATGGACGATTTGCTCAACCTTTCCCGCGATGCCCGGGATGGAGATATTGAGAAATCGGCCAAGCGTGCCTCTAATTCTCTGCTTTATGACGCCTTTCCACAGGCTCTCCAAGAACAAGGAAAAGTAGAAGATGAACTCGGGGACTTGCAGGACGGTCTTCAGAAGGTGGAAGACAGGTTGCGTTATGGTGAAAGCTCTGCCCTGGGAGAATTGGCCGAGCGCTTGCAGGAAATGTCCCGGGAAGGTAAGGGCATGAATGAAGATCAATTTAGGCAAGCCAATGAGGATGCCGCAGAGGCTGTGGGTAATTTGCCAGATGCAGATTCGGATGAGCGCTTGCTCAACCTTACCCAAATGTTTGAGGAGTCGGCCATCGCAGAGGATATCAGAAATGGCCGCTCCATGTCGGCGGGTGCAGTTGAGGAAGCGTCCCGTTTAATCGAGCAGTTCTTTTGGCAGCAAGCAGCCGAACAACGGATGCTCCGCAATCACCAAAGCACTCAGGCACCCGCCCGTTACCGTAAGCAGGTGCAGGAATATTTTCGTCGAATTGCAGAAGGAGAATGAATTTCGAATCTATCGGTATTGACTGGCCATACCCCACTACATGGCTGTGGGGCGGTGTAAGCATATTGGGTGTTCTGTTTTGGTTTCATGCACTGCGCTTATTTCGGGCTCTCCCTCTTTCAATGGCTTGGAAATTGATCCTGCTGCGTGGTCTTGGTGTTATCCTTTTTTTGCTTCTCATCGGTCGGCCGTTTATGGATCAATTTCATCAAGACCCGCAATCTGTCCGGGTGGTGTCTTTGGTCGATTTATCCGGCAGCATGAATCAAAAAGACAGTGATGGCGGTGAACGGAGAATCGATCAGGTTCGTGCTCAAATGGATTTGAATGAACCAGGATCCTGGATCAACCAGTCCCGAAGTCGTTATGGTGCGGTGAACCGCCTGGGTTTTATGGACGATGAAATCCGGGCAATTCGAACCAACAGTTGGTCAATTCCAGAAACGGGTAAAAACACATCCATTGGGGATGCATTATCCCATGTCATCCGCTCTCCGGAGTTGGAAAATGCGGCAGCAGTGGTTTTGTTTTCGGATGGCAGAAACAATGCCGGTGAGCCTCCCCTGGAAACGGCCAAAGAATTTCGTGAAGTCGGTATTCCTATCAATGTAATTGGGGTTGGCCAGTTCAAGGAAAGGGGCAACCTTTCAGTGGAGTTTTCGGAGGTTCCCGAGGAGGTCTTAGCTAAAGAGGAATTGGTTTTATCCGCAGAGATTATAAACGGGTTCGAAAAAGAAGTGACCACCTCTGTCTCCCTGCTGGTGGATGACCAAGAATTAGAAAAAAGGCCGGTCCTTCTGCAACCTGGAGAATCGAGGTCCGTGCACTTTTCTCCTCATTCCCCCAAGGTATCTGGTCTATTTACTTACCGCGTGGTGCTTGAATCTTTGGATGGCGATTCCGATCTCTCGGATGATCAGGATGCACAGTTGGTCGAGGTGAAACCACCCCCTTATTTTTCCGTTCTTTATTTATCCAACCAAGTTAAACCGCTTTATCCCTTTCTTAAGCGTTCCCTGTCAGGAGAGCAATTTCAGTTGAGTGCATGCATTCGGCTGGGTGAGCGGACTTTTCATGCAAGGGGAGAAAACCTCTCTGCGGAAGGGTATCCCACAGAGGAAAGCTTTTGGATGGATTATGATGTCGTTTTGCTCGATTCCGATTGCTTGCCCGAACTTAATGCATCCTTGGTTTCTTCGCTTAAGGATTTTGTACAAAAGCGGGGCGGAGGATTACTTCTTTTGGGCAATCCTATACCTGCCAAAACCTTTCTTGGTGGATTAATGCCGGCCAAGGAAACCGAGACTTCCCGGGCAAAAGACAACCGCTCCCTTGCTGTTTTGAGCGATCCACTATTCACGGAGCGTAAAAGAATAGATGAATGGAAACCTTTCCTCCCTGGGGGAATGCCGGCTGAATTGATCACTCAGATAAACCCGGCTGCGAGAGGGGTTGTGCAAGTAAAAGGAAACTATGCCCGCTCGGTTCTCGCGATACAGGCATATGGGGCGGGCAAGTCCGCTTACTGGGGATCCCCCCATGATTGGAGGCGTTCCTTGGTGGACGAGCAACAAGCCAGAGAGTTTTCTATCTTTTGGGGAGGTGTTGTCCAGTGGTTAGGATCGGGCACAGTTGAACGAATTAAAGCGGTGGATCGGGAGAAAGAAGCGAAAGCAGGCGAGAAACTTCCCCTGATTATTGAAGCACTAGGTGCTGACTTTCAGCCCTCCTTGGATGCTGTTATTGAAGCAAATGTGAGCGGGCCGGGTGGGTTTGCCAAAACTTTACAACTCTACCCACAGGGTGGGGCACAGGGCAGGTACCTCGGCGATTTTGTACCTCTGGAGTCGGGATCCTATCGGGTGAACTACCAGCTCAGTTACCCAGATGGTGAACGGCTTACTCATTTATCCTACATCAAGGTCAAGCAGTCCGGAGACGAGGCGAAGGATACCCGTTACGCCGAAAGAGAATTACGGATGCTTGCCAGCCTTACTGGAGGAGAGTTTTTACCTATCGAAAATTTAACATCCGATTGGCAGCCAACTTTGGCAGATAATCTTCCCCAGGTTCGGAAAAGAAACAAACTGAACGAATACTGGTTGTTATTTGTTGGGCTTTTTCTGGTCGTCGGTTTGGAATGGATCATTCGCAGAAAAGAGGGGCTTAAGTGATGAGGTTAAAATTTTTGTTATCTATTTTTACTTTTGGCATGGGAGTTTTTGTTGTGGCGGATGAAGGGAAGCAGACCGGACCAGTCGATGGAAATTTTTCGGATGGCAACCAGACACAGTCCGTTGCTCGCCCCCCAAAGCGCACCAGTCTCGATCGCACCCTGGAAGATGCCTCTCAAAAGTTAAGGTCTCCTCATGTTCAAGACCGGGTAGGTGCCGCAAAACTTTTGGGCAAATATCCTGGAGGGGAATCTGGTCTCTTACTGATTGGATCCTTGGATGATTCGAGCGAACTGGTCAGACGGGCGGCCCTGGTTTCAATTGTGGAGCATTTTAACAATGGGGCTCCGATTTATGAAAAACCTCTTGCCGAAAAAATATTTTCGATGATTGGTGACTTGGATGTTGAAGTGAGACGGGAGGCTTCGGCACTGATTCCCCGATTAGTTCCTGGCTTGATGCGGTCGGGCATGGAAAGGGTACAAATTAATGGCCGGTCCGTATTTCGCTCGATTCCTGCAAGGTTAAGGGAAGACCTTCTGTCATTGGCCGAAAGAAAACTGCTCGATACCGATTCCATCGTTCGCCAAAACCTGTTAAGGCACCATTACTCCCTGCGTTTCCAAATTAAACCCGATACTTTTGCCCAATTGTTAAACGACGCGGATGTCGCGGTGCAATTAGTCGCTCTTGAGCAGGTGAGGATGTATGCATCCCAACCCGGAGTATATGCCACCTTGGAAGGACTGGTTTTACACCCGGATGCCGGGGTGCGTGCCAAACTTGCCAAAACCGCTCAGTCTCTGGGGAGATCCTTTCCGGAATACCGAAACATTCTGCGTGCATTGACCAAGGACCGTGTCGATGAGATTGCCACCTTGGCAGCGGTCGATCTTGCCCGTCTGGGCGAGGCTGTTTCGGATGACATGCTCCAGAGAATTATTGTCTTTTTATCCAACTCAAGGGGGTTGTATGGCAAAGCAGAAACCCTTTTTTACTCCCTCTCTGCCCTCGGATCAAAAGCCACACTTATTTACCAGGCTTTATTGAATCATCCCAGTCCGAGCATGCGTGCCAAAGCGTGGGAGCGTTACCTAAGTAGCACGGATGGATGGAACAAGCCATCGAGCTGGATTCCTGCCCTCAATGACCGTGATTCGCAGGTGCGGGAGGCTGTGCTCTCCCTTGTCCGGGGGCGGGTGGAAAAGATTACTGAAAAGGAAATTCTCGAACTTATCCAACACCAGCATCCAGAAGTTCGCGTATTAGCTGCAGAGCTGCTATTGGCAGCGAAGAAAGATGTGGTGCAGTCGAATTTTTTCGATCTTTTGATCGATGAGAATACATTGGTCCGGTCGACCACTCTTCGTGCTTTGGCAAACATTCGTATGGATGGTTGGGTAAACCTTCATAAAAAATCACTCTTGGATGGGGACTATGCCATCCAGCGGGCGGCGATGGATGGTTTGCTGGGTGATCGAAAGGAAGGAGTGCCCGCACTTCTTGAGTTTGTCCGAAAATACCCCGGTGAAAAAATTAGTTCACTGGCGAGAAGAGAACTGCAACAAATGGGAGTTAATCCATGAGAATTTATGTTATTATCCTGGCGGTCCTCGCGTTGTTCTATGAGCCCGCTCAAGCCCAACCGGACACGGAGGCAGGGGCCGTACGAATCATGCAACTTAGGAGGGATGGTTTTTCTCGGATTCGTTATCCGGATGCCTTGCCCAGTCTGCTTGAAATGATGAACGAGCGATCCAATGCCCAGTTTGACCCGGATCCACTCTTTCTTGAATCGCTTGAAGATGAGCGTCTCTTTGAAAACCCCATCCTTTATATCAATTGCGACGAGTTACCAAACTTTGAGTTTTCTTCTGCGGAAAATGATGCCCTTCGTCGCTACATGGAGCTGGGTGGGTTTGTTTATCTTGATGCTGGTATCAAAGCCTCTTTTTTGGGGACGGATCTTGGGCATAGCTATGCAGCTTGGAATGAACGTGAGGAAGTTATGTCATGGTTTGCACAATTTATGCCTGAAAAATCCTTCGTCCCTTTGCCCCGAAATCATGAAATTTTCCGCACATTTTACAAAGGCCTTCCGGACAATGAGTACCTCCGTTTGGAGGAAGATCAAAAGCGCCTCCCCGACACCGTGCTCAAGTTTGTGGAGCAGGAGAAGTGGCCCCAGGGCACCTATTCTTTAGTCGGGATAAAAATCAAGGATCGGTTGGCCTGTGTGGCTTCGCCCATTTGTGCGATGGGTTGGGGGAGAGATGAGTTTGGAGCCTGGATTCCTCCTATTTCATTCCGCATTAGGGAATCGGCTGAGGATTTTGATGAAACCTTGCAGGTGGCATCCTTTTCGGGCCAAACATATGAGGTGACACGGGAGGATGGTTTAAAGGATGAAATCTATTTGATTCCCGGACAGCGCCCGCTTTGGGTCAAGGAGCCCACTGGCAGGTGGAGAATTTTTAAGTATTATTCAGGAGAGGAAATAAGTAACTATGCTCACTCCTTTTATGCAAGGTTAGGAATGAATGTTTTCCTTTATGCCTTGCTAAACTAAACAATTTTTTCTCTTTTCTTACTACAAATGAAGGAAGAAGATATATTTCCTACCCCTCCGGAAGCCCCTGACCCCACGCTTTGGCAAAGGCTTACCAACTCGCCCTATTTTTGGTGGTTCACAGCCATGTTTTTTTTGGCTGTATTGCTGATGTGGTTGCCCTCCCAATGCTCTTTTGATGCCTTGCAGTTTCCTCAGGAAAAGAAGGTTGATTTGGATCAAGAACCCACTGTCAATATTGAGCAGGAGTTGGTGCAACAAGCGGATGGTTTGTGGTATCTCAAAAGCTCGGGCGAAGCATACAGTGGGGTCGGTTCGACTTATCATGAGAATGGACAGAGGAAGTCGCGCCGGAAATTTGTCGACGGAGGTACAATTGGCTTGATTGAGGAGTGGGACTCAAACGGGTCCCTTCTTGGTCCACGGTTTAAGGGAGAGTTTATTCCCTAATTGATTTGGGTATACTTTTTCCGGTCTGTTTCGGGGGCATTGGGATCGCCCAAACGGGCATGGAGCAAAGCACCCGCAAGTAATACCGGTGCAACCAAATTAATAATCGGAAAAGTCCAAAGAAAATTGGCACATGTTCCGTGAAACAGGGAAGCGGGCTTTTTGATTCTTTTGTCTTTGGGTATCCTCAGCTCGATCAATTGCCCATATTCTCTCCCTAATAGGTACCCGCCGAGCAGGTACTGAAGCACCAAACCAACCGGGGGGATGAAATACCCGACCAATAAAAGAGGAGAGGCAAGCAAATAGAGGGTGAGGCTAAATAAAATGAATCGAAGGGAAGAGATTGTAGACTGGATCATGCCTGGCGGTTTTATCCAATCGGCATCTGGGTAGTGCTGTTCCCGAATGGCATCCAACATATCGTCCAGAAAAATACTGAGAAAGGCAGCATAAACACTGCCCAAAAAGAAATATCCGAGAATGCCGATAAAAAAAGTACCCAAAAGGACGGACAACCCACCGAGCCATCCACCAGCCCATCCCATCCATTCGCTCAATTGATCCTTAAACGAATCTACCAACTGGAAAAGAAAGGTTCCTCCGATAACTAAAAGGAGAAGGAGGGAAGCTAAGCTAAGTAAGGTTGCCCAGAGCACAGGCTTCCATAAGCGGGAGTCATTGAGCTGAGAAACCGTTAAAATATAGTTTCCAAAAGTTTTCATAAAACCAAACATGCAAGAATTGGATAGGGAGCACCATTTAAAATTTGGGGTATTTTTAAATAAAATTCTATTTTCAAGTGGACAAGCAAGCATGGGAATCTAATAAATTATAGTGTGGAAATTAGGATAGGGAAGAATGGCTGAGCACAAATACACTGCGGACAGCATTAAATCGCTCGATTGGAAAGAGCACATTCGATTGCGTCCTGGTATGTACATCGGAAAACTCGGGGACGGTTCTTCTGAGGACGATGGAATCTATGTGCTCCTCAAAGAAGTACTCGATAATTGTATCGATGAATTTGTGATGGGGTTTGGCAAACAAATCGAAGTTGAGTGCGATGGACAGGTTGTAACCGTGCGGGATTTTGGACGGGGCATCCCTCTGGAAAAACTTCTCGACTGTTCCAGCAAAATAAATACAGGGGCAAAGTACGACTCGGAAGCTTTTAAGAAATCGGTCGGTTTAAACGGTGTGGGTATCAAGGCAGTCAATGCCCTTTCCTCCAAATTTGACATTCAGGCATTCCGTGAGGGTGAAACCAGAAGGATCGAGTTTGCCTGTGGAGATGTTCGCTCCATCGACAAAAAGAACAAATCCACCAAGGAAGAGAATGGAACTATGATTACCTATGTTCCGGACGATTCCATGTTTAAGAAGTACCGCTACCGCAATGAATATGTGGAGCGTATGCTCCGTTATTATACCTACTTAAACCGTGGGCTGGTTATTCGCTACAACGGTAAGCGCTTTCGTTCCAAAGATGGGTTGAAGGACTTGCTCGAAGAAAATATTTCAGAAACTCCTCTTTATCCGCTTATTCATATCGAGGGAGACGATATTGAAGTGGCTTTCACCCATTTGGATCAGTACGGGGAGGATTATTTCTCATTTGTCAATGGGCAGCACACGACCCAGGGAGGGACCCATCAGGCTGCCTTTCGCGAAGCTGTCGTTAAAACAATCCGTGATTTTTGTAAGAAAAATTTTGAAGCCGGGGATATCCGTGGAGGGATAGTTGCCGCGATTAGCATAAAGGTCCAGGAGCCCGTATTTGAGTCGCAAACCAAGACTAAGCTAGGTTCGCTCACGGTTTCACCAGACGGGGAAACCATCCGCACATTTGTGGGGAACTTTCTCAAGGAAAAACTGGACAACTTCCTCCATAAACATCCTGAAACTGCGGATGCATTACAGGAAAAGATTCAACGGAGTGAGCGCGAGCGCAAAGAATTAAAGGGAATTCAAAAAATTGCCCGGGAGCGTGCCAAAAAGAGCAAGGTTCACAACCGGAAGTTGCGCGACTGCAGGATACACCTTAACACCAAAAACAAAGAAAAGTTTAAAAGTACTCTTTTCATAACCGAGGGCGATTCCGCCAGTGGATCGATTACCAAGGCAAGGGATGTTCAATTCCAGGGGGTCTTCAGCTTAAAAGGAAAACCTCTCAATACATTTGGGTTAACCCGCAAGGTTGTTTATGAGAATGAGGAATTCAATCTCATACAGGCCGCTTTAGGCATTGAGGAGGACCTTGAGGACTTGCGCTACAACCAAGTGGTCATTGCCACCGATGCCGATGTCGATGGGATGCACATTCGCTTGCTGTTGATTACCTTTTTCCTGCAGTTCTTTCCCGAGTTGATCCGCCAGGGCCATCTCTTTGTCCTCCAGACACCGCTTTTTAGGGTGCGCAATAAAAAGTCCACCTTGTACTGCTACGATGATACTGAGAAAGATGCAGCCATCAAGACGCTGGGGCGTAACCCCGAAATTACCCGTTTTAAAGGCCTGGGAGAAATTTCACCTGATGAGTTTAAGCATTTTATTGGAGACGATATACGGTTGGACCCTGTGAAGATCGATGCCAATGAATCCCTCAAAGAGATGCTCAAATTTTTCATGGGTAAAAATACTCCCACCCGCCAGGAATATATTATTCGTAACTTGCGCTTTGAGCATGATTTGGTGGATGAGCCTGAAGAATCATCCGGGCAGAGCACTGAAAATTCAGCGGTGGCCGTAAAATCCAAGACAGCAGAGAACGCAGACAAGAGCATAGCTCAAAGTGCAGCAGCTTAACGATTTTCGATGAGTGCCAATCAGATCAACTCCAACGAAGATTCCGGGGGGGATCCCGAAAATACGGAAGAAGAGGAGATTGAGCAGGTAAGCTCACAGCCACCAGCCAACAAAAGGTTTGATCCGGAAGCACTCGCTCTGGAAGGGCCCAAACGAGGAGAGGATGATGCCATCTATGTCGATGATATGTACGGGGATTGGTTTCTCGACTATGCATCCTATGTTATCCTCGAACGAGCCGTGCCCCATGCCGACGACGGATTAAAGCCGGTGCAGAGACGTATCCTCCACTCGATGAAGGAACTGGAGGATGGACGTTACAACAAAGTAGCCAATGTCATTGGCAACACCATGAAGTACCACCCCCATGGGGATGCTTCCATTGGAGATGCGATTATCCAGATTGGCCAAAAAGATCTGCTCATTGATACGCAGGGAAACTGGGGAAATGTTTTAACCGGAGATTCGGCGGCCGCTCCTCGGTATATTGAAGCCCGCCTGACTCCATTTGCGTTGGAGGTCATCTTTAGCCCTAAAGTTACAACCTGGGCATCCTCCTATGATGGGCGTAATAAAGAACCCATAACCTTTCCGACAAAGTTTCCTTTGCTTCTTGCCCAGGGAGCAGAAGGAATAGCGGTGGGTCTTTCCACCAAAATACTTCCCCATAATTTTAATGAGATCATAGATTCCATGATCGATGCCCTCCGGAATAACCCGGTTGATTTGCTGCCAGATTTCCCTCAGGGAGGGATTGCAGATTGCACCTCCTACAATGGCGGTGCGAGGGGAGGGCGCATGCGGGTACGGGCAAGGGTTGAAACCGTCAAGAAACACCTTCTTAAAGTGGTGGAAATCCCATTTGGTACCACCACCACAAGCCTGATCGATTCGGTGCTTGCTGCAAATGATAAAGGAAAAATCAAGATTTCAAAAATCGAGGACAATACCGCAGAATTTGTTGAGATCATGATTCATTTGCCTTCCACAGTTTCTGCCAATGAGGCCTTGCCCGCCCTTTACGCTTTTACCGACTGCGAAGTGAGTTTGGCTCCCAATGCCTGTGTGATTAAGGATAATCATCCCCAGTTTCTTTCGGTAAATGACCTGGTTAAATCTTCGGCCGATCAAACCCGTGAACTGCTCAGGCAAGAATTGGAAATCCGATTGAGTGAATTGCGTGAAAAGTGGCACTTTGCATCGCTTGAGAAAATATTTATTGAAAAACGAATCTACCGGGACATAGAAAAAGAAGAGACTTGGGAGGGAGTGATTTCTGCGGTGGACAAAGGGTTAAAGCCCTACATCAAAATCTTTCAGCGTGCTATCACTCAGGACGACATTTTGCGCTTGTTGGAAATACGCATTAAACGAATTTCCAAGTTCGATTCATTCCGTGCCGATGAGGTAATCAAAGGGTTTGAGGATGAAATTGAAGAGGTGGAGGGGTATCTTGCTCAACTCACCAGGTATGCGATCCGTTACCTCAAGGAACTTAAAAAGAATTATGGGAAAGGCAGGGAGCGAAAAACCGAAATCTGCCGGGAAGAAGATGGTTCGCTTGCACCTTTTGACCGTATTAATGCCGCACAGGTAGTGGTGGCTAATGAAACCCTATTCCTAAACCGAAAAGATGGGTTTGCCGGTTATGGTTTGAAAAAAGATGAGTCGATCGAGAAATGCTCCAATTTAGATGACATCATTGTTTTTGGTAAGGATGGGGTAATGAAAGTGATGAAGATCGCGGAGAAAATGTTTGTCGGTAAATCTCCTCTGCGCGTGAATGTTTTTCGCAGGGATGAAGAAAAGGTTTACAATATGGTCTACCGCGACGGAAAGAGCGGTCGTTTGTACGCCAAGAAGTTCAAGGTGGGCGGAGTAACTCGTGACAAAGAATATCCTCTTTTTAAAACCCATTCAAAGTCCCGTATCTTTTTCTTTGCTGTTCATGATAATGAAAAAAAGAACAGCAATATTTTGGTTCA
>JAYOTQ010000026.1:0-21786 GCA_038150505.1 Opitutales bacterium
ACATGGACAAGGTCCTCCCCGATCAGCTGAGCAAACACTGGTTTTCCCGATTTATTTTCGGTGATGGAGGAAAGGATAACAGGATCGACCCTGGCATTTTCATGCACCCGAAAATACTCGGTGAAAAACAAGTCGGGGGAACCATGCTCAGAAATTAGGCTCATGAAGGGCAATCCGGTGACATCCTGCATCGGAGCCAGAGCAGTCGGAAACCCAGTGGCTGGAAAAAAAGACCGGACCGGAGCCTTCGCAGCACCGGCACTCAATGCCAGGCTCATTGCAGCCTAAGAATCCTGCTTGCGAAGGATCCGCTCGAGGATCTCGGTCATATCCTCCACATTATCGAGCACCTTGCGGGATACATGAATGGGCTGATCCATCTGCAAGGCAAGCACGATAGAATCACTTGGGCGTGCATCGAGCTCGATAATTTTCTTACCCAGCTCATTTTCCATGTGTAGAATAATTCGGGCAAAAAAAGTGCCCTCATCCACATCGTTGATCACAACCCGCTCAATCTTAGTTTCAAGACCCTTGAGGATGAGACCAATCAGGTCGTGCGTGAGGGGACGCTCCTTCTTTACCTTGTTAAGGGTCATATTAATCGCATTCCCAATCGCTGGATCGACATAAATGACAAAAGTCTTTTCCTCGTTGCCCAAAAAAATAGCACACCCATTGGAGGTAGGCATAACACCTTTGATCGTGACGATAGCGGAATCCTGATTCATTGTGTTATTATCTCGTTGCTTTCTTAGCTTCGCAAGAACTTTACTTTTTTTTACAACTATTAGGGATGAATTCTGCTCCAAAAGTACAACCAATACAAAAAAACCTCTTTTTAGTAGGAATGATGGGGACGGGGAAAAGTACGATCGGTAAGATTTTGGCTCAGCGCCTGTCGATGAAGTTTATCGATTCAGATAGCGAAATTGAGAAAGAAAGTGGCTGCAGTATACCTGAGATTTTTTCAGACCAAGGAGAAAGTACATTCCGCAATATGGAACGAACTTTTATCAACCAGATAAACCAGGACCAACCCGCGGTGATCGCTTGCGGTGGAGGGTTGTGCATACCAGCAGGAATGATGGAACTCCTCAAATCCAAAGGTCATGTAATTTGCCTGCTGGCCAATCCGACCACCCTCCTCGGACGAACTCAAAAAGACAGCAACCGACCCCTTCTGCAAGTTGCCCAACCTTTGCAGGCACTGGAAAAACTACTTCAGGAAAGGGATGGGCGATACCGCGAGGCAGACACCATTATCGATACCGATGAACTCTTGCCGGAGCAGGTGGTCGAAAGAATTATTGAGCATACCCTGTGAACGCCCGCCTGGCTTACTCCTGCCCCATCGATTCTTTGATCTTCTTTAAAAAAATGGCGGGCGGGCGGACAAGCTTACCATCCTGGTCAATGAATGCGTGGGTGGTATTCCCCGTGCACAAAACCTCCTGGTTTCGAACCACCTGATAGTGGATTTGAATTTTGGCACTGGGTGGCTCCTTTATGCTCACACGAACAACCAAACGGTCATCAAAGTGTGCCGGCTTGCGAAATTTTGCTTCGCAGTGAAGAACCGGTAGTAAGTACCCATCTTTTTCTAGGTCCCGGTACGGACAACCCAACTGATCCAGCAACTCGATTCTTGCGGCTTCAAACCAAGTAAAGTAATTCCCATGGTATACCACACCCATTTGATCCGTTTCCTGATACCGAACCCTTATGCCAACTTCAGCCAAAATCATCTCTATATTTTCTAGGAAGTATTTAAATACGCCAAGCACGATTTAGACCCATGGGACTAGGAAAAACAGAGCGCAGAATAACCATAGCTATCGGTTTAATCATTGGGGTAAGTGTATCGTCGATGTTGGTAAAACATGCATTGGATGTAAAAGAAGAGCAGTCGGCAAAGCGTCCAGGGAACTACCACTCCATGCACAGTGCAGTGGGCAATGTTGCATTTCCTCCCCTGCCCGAGGCAGTAAAAAGCGCCGTCCCCAATGGTATTGTCGTCTTTTTTGAAGCGAACCGCACCAGTTTGTCGGAATCGCCCGAGAAGATCGTCAGCACATGGGTCATCGAAACATCGGGCTCTTTCCGTTCGGAAAGGCTATTCGTTTTGGCAGAAGTAGACCACGGGGACTTGCCCAAAATTCAGTTTTTCAGGGCTTCTGAAGTATATGTGAAACTGAATGCAGCTCACTCGCGCGAATCATTGGAAGATGGGCTCGATGAAGAAAAGTTCTTCATTATTGGCCAAAATTCAGCATCCTCTGAATACATCGTACAAGTGAGAAACTTCTCCCCTTCTGACCTGATGCAGGCAAAACACTTTTTGCAATCTCTCCGCTGTGTGCAATCTGTCAGGCTTGTTCCTTGGGCACCGATGCGTTAGTCGATTTCTATCTCGTTGACCACAGGCAAATTTTCGGTAGTTTAGTTTCTTTAAACGGTCGGTGATATATCCTTTTATTTCACTCACCCAACCTCAATTCAAACAGTACAAATTAGCATCGTGAATGTAGATATCAAGGACGCGGGGGTAGCCCGCAAAATAGCAACGGTAAGCTTCGATTCAGACGAAGTGAGCAAACACGAGTCCAAAGTCTGCCAGGAACTAGGCAAATTAGTAAACATTCCCGGTTTTCGTAAAGGAAAAGCTCCGGCAAATGTAATTCGCAAGAAGTATGCTAAAGAATTAAAGGACGAGTTGAACCGCAAAGTATCCACTGCTGCCTATGAAGCTGTGCTCGAAAACAAAGACATCAAAGTATATTCGGTGTTAAAAGTGGACGCTGGCGAATTGGAACCTTCCCAGTCCGCATCTGTGGAGGTAACTGTGGACATTGAACCTGAATTTGACCTCCCCAAGTACAAAGAGTACGAGCTCACCGTTGAACCAACTGATGTAAAAGAAGAGGATGTTACCAAAGAATTGGATGCAATCCGGGAGCAGCGTGCAAGTTTTGATGTGGTGGAGCGAGCATCCCAAAAAGGAGATTATGTAAAGTGCTCCTACGAAGGCACACTCGATGGCAAACCAGTTGCAGAAATTCTCCTCGATAAACCCATGTACGGCAAGCAGGCAAACACATGGGAAGAAGCCGGAAACCAGACAGGAATGGGTGTGGATGCGATTGCTGAAGGAGTACTGGGCATGGCTGCGGGAGACAAAAAAGAAGTGAGTGCTGACTTTGCAAAAGACTTTGAAGTGGAAGCACTGGCGGGCAAGTCGGTGACTTATCAGCTTGAGGTGCATGAAGTGCGCGAAAAAAAGGCTCCTGCATTAGAGGATGAGGAATTTCTTAAATCTCTCAAAATTGAGAGTGTGGATGAATTGAAAGAAAAAGTTACCGAGCAGATTAAGTACCGCAAGGAGCAGGAGAATGTTAACCTGAAGCGCAAGCAGATCACCCAGAATATTCTGGACACCGATGACTTCCCCCTTCCCCAACAAGCGGTAGAGGAAGAATCCAAAGCGATTTTCCAAAACCGTATCCAGCAGGCAACCCAACAGGGAGCAAAACCTGAGGAGATCGAAAAAAACCGCGATGAATGGTGGAAAGAGTCCCAAACCCAGGGACAGGCAAGAGTAAAGCTCACCCTCGTGCTTTCCAAAATTGCAGAAGAAGAAAAAATCACCGTCGAAAAAGAGGATTTAGCCCAGGCAGCAACGCGGGAAGCTATGATGCGACGGGAAGACCCGACTAAATTTATCAAAGAACTCACCCAGGACCGTGCCCGATTGAACCGGCTCCGGGAAGATATCGTTTACGACAAGACGCTTGTTAAAATCGCCGAATTATCGAAAGAACAAATTTGCGACATCGAGGGCGAGCATACACACTGATTATACCATGGGTGCCTACTTACCACTTCCTTATGTTTATGAACGCGAAGGCCGCCAAGAGCGTGCTTGGGATATTTACAGTCGTTTACTGCGTGACCGTATTGTTTTTATTGGGACACCTATAGATGACTATGTAGCCAACTCCATCATCGCCCAGTTGCTTTTCCTGCAAATGGAAGACCCGAAAAAGGATGTTCATTTGTACATCAATTCCCCGGGTGGCAGCGTGTCCGACGGAATGGCCATTTATGACACCCTCAACTTCATGCAGTGTGATGTGGTAACTTATTGCATCGGTATGGCCGCCAGTATGGGCACCGTGCTTCTTGCAGCAGGCACCCCGGGCAAGAGATTTGCCCTACCCAACAGCCGGGTCATGATCCACCAACCCAGTGGAGGAGCTGGTGGGCAGACTTCTGATATTTCCATTGCCGCCAAAGAAATTCTCAGGTGGAGGAGTACGATCAATCAGGTGTTATCCGAACACAGTGGTAAATCAGCAGAGCAAATTGAAAAGGACTCTGACAGGGATTATTATATGTCTGCTGATGAAGCCCAGGCATATGGCCTGGTGGACGAGGTGATTTCCAAGAAACCAAACGAATAACCGGTTACACTTATGGCAAAGCCGACCAAGATTAACTTTTGCTCCTTCTGCGGAAAACCACAGGGGGAAGTACGAAAGATGATCGCCGGCCCAGCCAGTGTATTTATCTGCGACTCCTGTGTGCGGGTATGCAAAACAATTATCGATCGGGAATTGGGAGAAAAAGAAACGGTTAAAAAAACCACAGGCACCCGCCCGGCATTTAATTTGGTTAAGCCCAAAGCGATCAAAGATCACCTTGATGAGCATGTGATTGGCCAGGATCATGCCAAGAAGGTACTTTCCGTGGCAGTACACAACCATTACAAGCGTCTTTCTGTCGAGCTCGGCACAGCAGACAACCAAGGTGATTCTACTTTCCTACCTGCAGAACTTGACGATGTTGAAATCGAAAAAAGCAATGTGCTTTTGATCGGTCCAACGGGGAGTGGTAAAACTTTTTTAGCACGCACACTTGCCAAACTCCTGGATGTACCCTTTGCCATCGCAGATGCAACCACTCTTACGGAAGCGGGTTATGTGGGAGACGATGTCGAAAATATCGTCGTCCGCTTGCTGCAAGCTGCTGACCATGATGTCGAGCGGGCACAGTGCGGTATCGTTTATGTGGATGAGATCGATAAGATTGGCCGCAAGACCGATAATGTATCAATTACCCGTGATGTTTCCGGCGAAGGCGTGCAACAGGCCTTGCTCAAAATTCTTGAAGGAACCGTTTGTAATATTCCGCCCCAGGGAGGACGAAAACACCCCAATCAGGAGTATGTACAACTGGACACTGGGAACATTTTGTTTATCTGCGGTGGGGCATTTGTAGGACTTGATGGGATTATTGACCAAAGAAAGGGCAAAAGAAGTGTTGGTTACAATACCGAGGAGGTAAAAGAATCTTCGGAAATTTTAGCGGATGTAATGCCGGAAGATCTGGTTAAATTTGGACTCATTCCAGAATTCATCGGTCGTTTGCCAGTGATTTCGATCCTCAAAGAACTTACCCGCCCACAATTGGTTTGCGTACTTGAGCAAACCAAGAACTCTCTTCTTAAGCAGTACAGGAAAATGTTCCTCCTGGAAGGTGCTGAGCTTCGGTTTACCCGCGAAGCCATAACTGAGATCGCAGAACAGGCCCTGACTATGAAAACTGGTGCCCGGGCTCTTCGTTCCATCATGGAGTCGGTCATGCTTGATGTAATGTATGATCTGCCAGCTATAGATGAACCAGTGGAGGTGGTAATCAATGCGGGTGTTATTCGGGGCAAAACAAAAGCCAAGATTGTTCGTTTGCCGGCCAAAAAGCGGAACGCTGCTTAAGCCAAATTTCTTTAAAACCGAATCACGCTTTTGCGGTCGTTGTTTTCTGGGCGGGAGTCTGCTATATCCTTGGGAACAATTAGTTTCGCACTTATTTCCAGAGCATTTTTTACAGAACTGCCCTGGACATAGAATTTCTCAGATCGCACTTCCCCGGGAGCAAAGTTATTGATTGGCAATCTTTTGTTTGTACCAAGGTAACGTACCTCCAGCTCAAGGTTGTCTTGCCATGTATTTCCTTGGTTTTGGAAAACAACCTCAAATGGGATCGTGCCCCTGTGGCTTGGGCTGTTCTCAAAATGGTACCCCACAAGTGCAGGATCGGAATAGACCGGGTTATTTTTATTTTCCAACCTAGCTAAACTGACCACGCCATATCCAGAGACCTCATCATGACCCGGCTTTTCAGCTTCCATAGTGTGGGAAAAAACAAGCTCTTGTATCTGCGAATTGGTAAGGTGGGGAAATCGTGCCCTCTCAACTGCGATAGCTGCACTTACGATCGCACTTGATACAGATGTCCCACTAAAGTTGGCAAACTCCCCACTCTCCCATGCGGTTCGCACCCCAACTCCCGGTGCCGCTACATCAACCTCTTTGCCATAATTAGAAAAACTCGCAACTTTCCCACCAGTGCCAATTGAGGTAACCCCAATTACACCATCGTATGCTGCGGGATAGTTTACCAAGCCAATTCCTTCATTGCCCACGGCAGCAACCACCACCACATCCTGATTGATAGCATAGGAAACAGCATCCCTGAGCACGGTGCTCGACTGTTCCGCCCCCAGGCTTAAGTTAATCACCTCTGCCCCATCCTCCACTGCATGGAGGATTGCTTGGGCAACGGTGTAGGTATCCGCCCTGCCCGACTCGTCAATGACTGGGTATGAAAGGATTTCACAACCTGGAGCAATCCCTTGGTAAGTTTCTGTATTTCCAGCCATTACTGAGGCAAGGGCAGTTCCATGAGAGTTTTTGGTTTCACTCGCAACAAGCAAGCCGTCTTGGTCGTACATTTGCTCAACAGATGAGCCTGCAAGCGAGGGGTGGTTTAGGTCTACACCCGAGTCTAAAAGGGCTACTTTTACACCCTTCCCGAAACCACTCCTTGTACGATCTCCACCCAACCAATCAATGAAGGAATCTGCAAAAGAGCTCTCTTCTGCCATACTATAATTTCTTGGGGGCAAGGGGCTGCGAAGAGGATGATTCGGAGAGATTGTGTCCTCGCTTAGGAACCGGTTCAATAGCGGGAGAGCCAAAAGAGGGTTGGTTACGGAAAATCGAACCACACCAAGCTTGGGGTTATGATTGGTGACCGTTAATCCGGTGCTATCCGAAGATACCAAAAGATAATCTGTCATATTTTGGTCCACTCTTACCAGCCAATCATTGCTCGGGTTTACCGATTCCAAAATTTGTTCGACTTCATCTGCACCAATAGTTCTTCCAGCATCTTGGTCATATCCCTGAGTGGGTAAGATCGCCCCCTCCCCCTTAAAACCAGTGCGTGGAAACCCCAGTTGTGAGTCCATTAAGCCCACTTCGTTTGAACGGAAGAATGAGTCACTGATACCCAACTGGTATGCCCACCATAGACCAGCTACCAAAGCAACAACACAGAGGGTACGAACCGTAAGCATAAAGATAACCTTGTTTGTATTAGGATTGCCGGCAAACTCAATGATTCTTCAGATTGTTTTAAAAATATGGAAATTGTTATTGTTGGTCATGGATTAGCTGGTGCGGTGTTGTCGCAGACTTTCCTTGAAAAAGGAGCCCAGGTCACGGTACTTGAAGCCAATTTACCCCATTCAGCAAGCCAGGTATCAGCCGGACTAATTAATCCATTGATTGGGCCAAAATTAAATATACCCCTTGGTTTTCATGACTGCATGGTGGAAAACCAAAAATTCTTCCACAAACTGGAGAAAAAAGTGGGGCAAACATTTCTTGAGCCTATCGAGCTACTGAGGGTTTTTTCATCCAAATCACAGCTCAACAGATGGCAATCATTAGCAAGCCCATACCAGCTCGGCTTATTGAATGATTCGGACGGCAGGGAAATGGGTATTGATTGCCCTTTTGGTCTGGGAAAAACCTCCGCCTGGTTTCTGCATTCGGAGAAGTTTATTGAATATTCGAGGCATACCCATCAGTCCAACAACTCGTACCAAGAAATAGCCTTCTTTCCAGAACACTGGGAAGGGTATCCTGTTGTTTTTTGTGATGGGTTCCGGGCATTTCAGAACCCGTGGTTCAAAACGCTCCCTTTTGCCCCCGCCCAAGGGGAAGTCATTAAAATCGAATCTCATTGCAAATATAATATAAGCAATGGAACCTGGCACCTAAGGGACCGTTTGAGAGGTACGGCCAAAATAGGATCGACCTGGAAACATCAAAACATAGAAGATGGGCCCAGCATTCATGCAAGGCTGGAAATTTTAAAGAAATTAACCTTCTTGCCAGAACTAAATGAAAGGAAAGTCTTGGAACATAATGCTGGGGTGCGAAGTGGCACAAGAGACCGGCATCCAATCCTCGGTAGGCATCCGCAAAATGCGAACTATTATATTTTCAATGGATTTGGATCAAGAGGATGCACCACGATTGCCAAGAGTGCCCGTGAATTTGTCGATTTCATCATGGATGGCACCCCCTTGCCCAATCATAAAAATCTTACAAGATTTTCTAAGTCATAGGATGAGATTAGTCGACTTAGCACATAGCAAGATCTGTGAAGTTCTAAAACCTGGGGACTGTTGCATTGATGCGACCGCAGGAAATGGCTACGACTCCTTGTTTCTCGCCAAACAAGTCCAGCCAAATGGCACTGTGTTCTGTGTTGATATCCAAGCAGAAGCGATCCAAATCACTCTTGATCGAATTCATCAACACGGGTTAGGGACCACCATTCATGGAATGGTTGGTTCCCATTGCGATTTATCCAGCTTGGTGGATAAAAAAGTGCATGGGCAGGTCAAAGCTACGATGTTTAACTTAGGATACCTGCCTGGTGGGGATCATACAGTCACCACAACCCCAGATAACACTGTAAGAGCAATTTGTGAGAGTTACAGGATGACATCCCCAGGAGGGATGATCTCTGTCCTTTGCTACCGCGGCCACATGGGAGGAATAGAAGAGACAGATGCAGTTTTGCAACTATGCGAGGCTAACCACTGGGATACCGAGATTGAGCAGGGAAGCGAAACCCCCACCTCTCCTCTTTTGGTCTTGATCCGAAAAAGCTAAAAAGGATGGACTGGGTCGACCTCCTTGTCGTAATCCACACCCTCCAGGCCAAAGCCAAAAAGCCTAAGAAATTCCTGCTGGTATTCATTGAAGTTGGTTAATTCAGTAAGGTTTGCCGAGTCAACCTGGGGCCAGAGTTCCTTAATTTTTTGCTGCACGCTATCTGCCATTTCCCAATCATCGAGCCGGATGCGACCCGCCTGATCAAGATCCAGGGAAGCATCTGATCCATAGAGCCTATCTTTAAAAAGACGATTCGTTTGCTCAATGCAACCTTCATGAGTGCCCAGCTCTCTCATCACCTTAAAAAGCATAGACACATAGAGCGGGACTACCGGAATGGCAGAACTAGCCTGTGTGACCACTGCTTTGTTTACGGAAACAAATGCCTGCCCGCCGCATAATTCCTGCATGCTTTCGTTCAAACGGTGCCCCACGGACTCCAGGTGAGCCTTCGCTCTGCCTATCGTTCCATTTCTGTAAATGGGCCAGGTAACCTCTGGCCCAACATAAGAATAAGCAAGGTTGGTGCAGCCATCTGCAAGTAAACCCTCATCCATAAGCCTGCGGGTCCATAATTCCCAGTCCTCTCCGCCCATCACCTTTTCGGTATCAGCGATCTCACTCTCATTGGCTGGATCGATGGTGATCTCCTTAACCTCAGCTCGGTCTGTATCCAATGTTTTATTCTTATAAATCATGCCCACAGGTTTTAGGCAGGCTCGATAAACAGAACCATCTGCAGGGTCGGTACGACGAGGAGACGCAAGGCTGTAGATCACCAGGTCAAACTGTCCGCCCATTTCTTTGGCTTTGTTTACTACTTCATCTTTGCACTCATGGGAGAATGCATCGCCAAAAACATCTTCTGCAACCAAGCCTTGCTCTTGGGCCAATTTTTGAAAAGCATGGATGTTATAAAAGCCAGCACTTCCCGGCTTTGCTTCCTTGGGCTCTCGTTCAAAAGAAACGCCAAGGGTTTGAGCCCCACTGGCAAATGCAGCAGATATACGACTTGCGAGCCCATATCCTGTGGATGCCCCAATTACCAAAACCTTTTTCGGCCCTTTCCCTTCGGCAAGGGTGATTTGGGAGGCTTTCTCAGCCTGTTGTTTTACATTTTCCATGCAACCCTCAGGGTGAGCAGTTATGCATACAAATCCTTTTATTCTTGGCTTTATGATCATGATTTAACTAAAAAATTCATTCGCAAGATTGCGAAAGATTATCTTTAGCAACATATCAACCCCTGCGAAAGCTCAATTCATTGAAAAAATACAAAAACAAGTTTTTTAAAAGAGGGTTTACCAAATCGTCAGACCTGGTCTCCAACTTCATGAATTTACCAAAGGATCGGGCGGAGCGAAGAACCAAACATCCCCTCCCTATGGTGGATTTGGTAGAAAAGGTCTGGGAGCACTGGGGAATTGGAGAAGAAGAAACCTTAGAAAAGATAATCTCCGGAAACTGGCACAAAATTGTTGGCCGGAAAATGGCAAGTAAATGTGCACCAATCAATCTATCCAAAGACGGGAAAACCCTTCATATACGGGCCGCAAGTAGTACAATTAAGCAGGAACTCACTTTCCAGAAGACTGAAATACTGAAGAAAATTAATACCCTGAAGGGCTGTAAAGGAGTCCAACAAGTAAGGGTCCTCTAAACAAAAAAAAGAAACGAAACTCAATCCACTGTCAGTTCACTTCCTTCAAACGGTAATGTGGAGAAAGAATTGAAAAGAGGATCGCTCCCCCTGCCATTAATCCGGTCCAAAACCAAAACTCAGCGGATCCATTAAGTATATTTTGGCCCGCTTCACCGGTCAGGAAAAACTTAATCGCCGAAGTTAGGTAATTCCCCAGGGAAACGGTTAAAAGAAAAAGTGCCATGACCAAAGATTTCATCGACTTGGGAGATTGGGTGTAGGCAAACTCTAGGCAGGTAATGGAAACCATGACTTCGGATGCAGTAAGTACGAGGCACGCCAGAACCTGCCAAAAAACATGCAAATCATGCCCCCAAAAAAGCAGTTCCTCAACAACACTGACGATTAAAAAGGCAAGCACCATCAGCCAAAACCCATAGCCCATTTTTTTCAGGGGAGTTAGCCTGGTTCTTTTTTCAAGCCGGGGGTATATAAATTTACTGAATATCGGGACAAGCAAAAGGATGAACAGTGGATTAAATACGGCAGAGACTTGGGCTGGTATAAGTTCATAACCTCCCCACAGGGGAACCCATTCCGGAATCATGCGGTCGAGTGCTCTTGCCTGAATCTGCCAAAGGGTGCCGATCTGGTCAAATAACGCCCAAAAAAGTACCACAAAAGAAAATACTCCCCAAAGTTTTATCAGAGACCATAGGTTCTCCTTTCTTTTCAAGTCTTTAAAAAATTCGGCACCCACTGGAGGGATGTGTACAAACTGTTTTCTTCCCAGCCAAAAAACCAGTGTCGCCAAGGCCATTAACACACCCGGCAAACCAAAAGCAAAATGATGGCCAAAAATAACTTCTCCCTCTTGCTTCGCTCCCACCAACCAGGTGAAATAGGGATAGATAGTTTCCCCAAAAGTTCCTGCTTCTCGCTTTGCCTCCAGCAGAAAAGGAGTTAGTAAACCAGAAGCAAATGCCCCCAGGTTGATCGATAAGTAAAACCAACCAAAGACCTTAGCTAATAAGGAACGGTTTTGGGGACCAAACTGATCCCCCACATGGGCAGAAACACAGGGCTTGATCCCTCCTGATCCAAAGGCAATAAAAGCCAACCCCATAAGTAATAAAAGCCTGGTGTCCCCATACCACTCCATACAGGCAAGGATGCCGTGCCCTATGCAGTAAACCAGTGAAAGCCACAGAATGGTCCTGTATTTCCCCAAAAAAGCATCCGACAGCACCCCTCCTATAATAGGAAACAAATAGGCTGAACCGACAAATAGATGCACCCAGGCCTCTGCCTCTTTATCAGAAAATACATCCGGCTCTCCATGAGGTTGGCAGAGATAAAGAGTCATGTAGGCAAACAGGATCGAACGCATCCCATAAAAAGAAAATCTTTCCGCGAGCTCATTCCCCACAATGTAAGGAATGCCAGGAGGCATGCCCGTTATGTTTTGGGGGGATTGCCTGTACACTGGTCTTTTAGTTACGATTGAGCTGATCGATCCCTCTCCGGCGTTCTGCTTCACGGTCGAGATCATCCATGATCTTTACTTTTTCCTCCATTGCAGGCTCGGAAGGAATTTTATCGGAAGACCCATTCTGTCTGTTTTTGGCAAAGTAATTTCTACCAAAACAAAAAGCATTTAGTAAAAAGCCAACGAAGGACAAAAAATAGGTAAAGCCCGAATGGTAGTAAAATGAAAGAAGGATTCCTAAAAATAAAAAACTGTTCCAAATGAAAACTGACTGTTTGCACCAAATTTGCATGAATATTTAAAAGGTAAAGTTATACAAAATTGCAACAACATGAAAAACAAATGGACTATTGAAAGAGCCGAACCTATGTTGGCGGTGTGAATAGCAAATCCAACTTGTTTCTCTTTCTTCTCACCTTACTGTTTGTTGCATCATGCGAAAAAATACCGCTTGCAACTGAAGTGCTGGAAAAAGTTACCGACACAAACCAAAGCACAACAGCCCCCCAAGAGGAGTTGCCCCCAGTAAGTGCTGTACCCCCTGTGCCTCAAATCCCAAAAATAACAAAACCAGAGAAAGATTTACCCCAAGAAGTGGTTCCTCCAGTTCAAGAAGTAGAGGCTTTAACTCCTGAACCGCCAAAATTTACCGAGGAGCTACTTGCCGCTGTTCAAAATTGGACCCGTATACCCAAAAGCGTATTTCCAGCGAAACCCGTGACTTCCACAATAGCGGTTAATCTGGTAGCTAAAACATCGACCGGGCAGGTAATTGGAAATTCCTTGAGCCCAGCAGGTACCGAACTTCAGGTACTGGGCGTGAAAGGTAGTACTCTAATTGTTGCAAACCTCAATAATACAAAGCTTCAAGGAGAGGTAAATATTGATGAAACTGACTTCAAGCAGTTGCTTGCCTATCGTTTTGAATTAAACCGAAGAAAAAAAGCTGAAGCACGCGATAATCCCGCAAAACCTGCAAAGTCGCAAATAAAGGTAAGTCCGAGTAAATCCGCGCCCCGAAAAGCAATGGACATAATCCCAGATCCATTGGATTTTGGCCACGGGCGGTTTTGTATTTGCCGTGACTGTCGCGAAAAAAGGTTGGCCAAGACTGGTAGCCTGAAAACTGGATTCGGTATTGAACCCTAACCCCTGTAGACCCATGCAAAAGAAAAAGAAGAAATCCATCGAGATTGGCGACTATGTAAAAGAGGTTGTTGCATCCAAGGGAAGCAAAAAAAGATGCGGAGAAATATTAATGATCTTACAGGACGACCCTGGTGACCCGACATGCGAACTTATGGAAGTTAATCCGGATGACCTTAGTCCCCTGGAAAAAGGTTCGGATGGCGTGCAAATGTTTAAAACGAAAAGATCAAAACTCAAGCACTACACCCCCAGAAAACAATTATTCTCCAAGAAAACATTTGAGAAGGGGGATGTCATACAACTCAAGCGTGGTTCAACCATCAAGTATGGAAGAATCGTATGCTTTGTTCACCCGGACGGTTTGTATTCTACCTCCCATGAGGAGGGTTATAACGGCAAAGACCTGCTGGAATGTGTTGAAATCGATAAAAAACCAGGATTACTCCAATTGATCGGTTCAGACGGAGAACCCAAAAGATTCCAAGCAAAAGGAAAAGACTGTAAGATTATGAAAGTCATAACCAAAGACTCAAAGGGCGAGGAAACAACGATGCACCGCCTGGATATACCAGAAGAGGAAGATTAACCGTATACTTTTAAATCACGAAGCGCACATACCGACATCCAATTCTCTTTTGGATAAGTGCACCCTTTTAGATGATTTAATTTTGTATCCTGTAACATAATAATAAGCCCTTTGGCTGGATTGTTTTTCATAGCTTATTTTCACTTTTCCATTTTCCCACTTAGTGATGCACCATTTTAAATCGTAAGCATGCATGAGATATTCTATCGTCTCATTACGATTCAAATAGTAAATACCATCCAGTTTCAGTGCCATTTGAGCCAAAAAAAAGCCGTGGAATACACGGCTTTTTGAAATTTAGGTGATTGGGCTTATCAATTATCGTAGGTACCAGCTTTAATTTTCTGGCATGAAGCAATGGATACTCCCACTTCATCTGCCGTTTCAGCGAGGGTTTTGCCAGAGGCAAGAAGGCTCTTCACATTTGCAACAACCTCGGGAGTGACCTTTCCCCGACGAGACTCGATGCCGAAACGTTTATAAAATTCTGCTCTCGAAATAGGAGGAATTCCTTTCACATAACATTCAAGGTAATCAACCACGGAACGAAATACTTTTCTACCATCTGCCCGGACATGCCTCTTGTGGTCGTCCTTAATTGATGGGTACAAAGTCGATAACTTAACCTTATCAGGTTTGGCTTTTTGACTTTTTATTTTTTTCTCAATTTTAGCTTTAAGGGCTTTTAATTCTTTAATGTCTTCAATGTTATCTAAGTTCATAATAAAATAAGGTAAACTCCATATAATTAATCATAATTGATTAAAGTAAAGATGAAACTTTTAAATTATTTTTCGATCCAAGTTTCTGTACTGAATTGCTTCTAGTAAATGATTTCTTTCGATAGATTTACAACCATCTAAATCTGCTATGGTTCTCGATACTTTTAATATCCTTGTGTACGCACGAACGGATAAAGAAAGATGCTTCATTGCCTGCAATAATATATTCTGATTTTCAGTACTTAAACTACATACTTTCTCCACCATAGAATCTGTCATAGATGCATTCGTCTGAAACTTTTCATGCAAAAACCTTTTAGACTGAATATCTCGGCATTGCTCGACTCTTTGCCTGATTACTTTTGAACTTTCGCCCTGTTCTGAATCCTGTATTTCAGCAATATCCACGGCTGGGGCATCAATATGTATATCAATTCTATCAAGCAAAGGACCGCTTATTTTTCCGCGGTATTTTTGAATTTGAGGGATAGAACATCTGCACGAGTTGTTTGAATCACCAAGAAAACCACATGGGCATGGATTCATGGATGCAACAAACATAAACTGACTGGGCAAAGTAATTTTCCCAGCACTTCTGGAAATCGTGACCTCTCCGTCCTCCAGGGGTTGCCTTAGCACTTCAAGCACGGAACGCTTGAATTCGGGTAACTCATCCAAGTACAAGACCCCATTATGAGCTAACGAGATCTCGCCCGGCCCAGGGTTTGTGCCCCCTCCAATCAGCCCAACATCACTAATGGTATGATGGGGGGACCGAAAGGGTCGGGCCATCGAATCCGCATTGAGTGCCCCACCCTGTCCGACAGCGGAATAGATTCTGGCAACTTCAATAAATTCATCCAAGCTTGGCTTGGGCAAAATGGTTGGTATCCTTTTGGCTATCATTGACTTACCTGAGCCTGGAGGCCCAGATATAAGGATGTTATGCCCCCCTGATACCGCTACTTCAACTGCACGCCTTAGGTTGTGTTGTCCTTTAATATCAGAAAAGTCATGCTCCAGACCTACCGCATCTTTTAAAACCTGATGGGATGAAAGAACCGGTTCCAGATGCACTTTGCCCTCCAAAAAATCGACTGCCTGAGCAAGTGAATCCACCCCAAACACATCTACCCCCTTCACGATCGAAGCTTCTTTTGCTGATTCGCGAGGCAAAATAACTCCCTTTAATTTTTGGTGTTTGGCAAGCAGTGCCATTGATATTCCTCCCCGGATAGGGCGTATTTGCCCAGATAACCCTAGCTCTCCTGCGATCAAAAAGTCCTCAAGCGGGGTTGGGCTTAGTTGTTTGGTGGATGACAACAGGCATAGGGCAACGGGTAAATCAAAAGAGCTCCCCTCCTTCTTTAAGTCAGCAGGGGCCAGGTTTATGGTTACCCGGGTTCTCGGCAGAGAAAAACCGCTGTTTGATAAACTTGAGTGCACCCGATCGAGCGACTCTTTAACCGCAGCATCTGGCAATCCGACCAGAACGACACGTGGGTCCCCACGCTCGCCACTATTTGCCTCGACGGATACTTTGGTAGCACAGACCCCAATGAGGCTGCCAGAATGTGTGCTGGCTAACATGATGGATGTGTTTCACTGCGGGTTCGAATCAATGCCGAAATTTCCCTGAAACTCTCATGGTCTGCATTCTGTAATTGCCGATAAAGGAAGCTCTCTAACGGAATGACATCCACCCCTTGGTAGCGTAATTGAGATAAGCATTGTTCCTGGTCACTGAGCCTTCTTGCCCCCACACAATCACAAAGCACTGTTACTGAATACCCTGCCACCAATGAATCCAGCGCGGTTTGGTAAATGCAGATAGGGGTTTCAATTCCGCTAAGAATGAGATGCTTGCTTCCGGTTTGCTTTAATTTTTCAGTAAAACTGGCCGTACCCAATGCGGAAAAGGTAGATTTTTCAATCAGATGAAAATTGGTTATACCATCGAGTAACTCAGGTATGGTCCGACCTAATTTAGAGGGCACTTGTTCTGTAACCACTACAGGTAGATTAAGTAATTTAGATGCTTTTATAAGTAATGCATTTGATTCAAGTAAAACATCTTTGTTTGCAATGGAAGGAACCAATCGCTCCTGTAAATCCATCACTACAATGGATGCAAAATTATTTACCTCAAAGGGAGAAAGTTTGCTTTCATTCATAAATTATATTTTGATCTACTTTTTATATTTCAGTTATTACCAAAAATGAAAGGCATTGGCAGAAAAATTCTAGGAAATCATCAATTTTTTTTACAGATATTTTGTATTGTTCTTCTTTTATGCTCTTTCTCCTGTTCCAGAAATGGATATGATCCAAGTAAAATAACCCATCGACCAAGAATCTTTTTGGAAGGTGGCGCCCCTATCCCAATCCTAGATGAGTATGATATCGCAGGTACGCAACTGGGTAGTTTTTCTGATATTTTCAACCCTGACAGCGAAGAACGTATATTTGGCATATGGATCGGACTGGACCGCCGGGCGGGAATGACCCTCCAAAGAGAAACATCCAAGCATATAGGAAGAAACTTAAATTTGGTTGTCAATGGCATGGTAGTTGGATTTCACCCGATTGAAAAAACCATTACCAATGGCTTTATCCCTTTTATGTTTACCAATCGCAGGTCAGAGGAAGAAGTATATGCTTTCTACAGCAAGTTAGAAAGTTCTGTCCGGCAAATTCAACTTGAATTAAAAAACCAAAGAAACTAGCCATGCGGTTTCGTAAAATCGCTCGTTTATTGGGAGTAGTTTTTCTGGTTTATTGGGCGGGAATACCTGCGGTGCAGGGTGTTGAATTTTCCCTTTCCTGGCCTACCCCCAATCCTTCGTTCGCCAAAGGACTCGGTTACCATGCTTTCCTTCAAAAAACGGGCCCGGATAAAGATTTTTCGTCCGGTGCATTTGGTTGTGTTAGAAACAATGGGTCTAAATTCCATGAAGGCTTGGATTTATTTCCGATCAAGTCCACATCCCAAGGAAAAGCAGAAGATTCTATATTTGCGGCCATGGATGGGGTTGTTGCCTACCTCAGTCATAGGGCCAGCGACAGTGCCTACGGGAAATATATTGTCTTGGAGCACAAGCAATTTTATCCCGTGATCTACACCCTCTATGCACATTTGGAAAGAATAGAACCAAGCTTATCGGTAGGCAAAAAAGTTGGGGTTGCCCAAGCTATTGGACAGATGGGCAACACTGCCTCTTTCCGGATTCCCCTAAACCGATCACACCTGCATTTTGAGATAGGAATTCGACTAAGTGACAAATTTGACAAGTGGTACAACAGGCAAAATTTCAAAACCAGTAATAAGCATCAAAACTTCAATGGTTATAACTTGGTGGGCATTGATCCGATTAAGTTCTACTCCGAGTACCAAAAGAAATCCTTTTCGTCCCCTTCAGACTATATCCAAAGTCTTCCTGTTGTCACTAAAGTGCAGGTTAGAAGAAAAAACCCTCCTTTTATAACGAGGAGAAACCCGCCTAATGGAAGCACTCTTTCTCCAGATTCTATCAATTCCTGGGTTTGCTCCTTTGGTCCATTCGGTTTACCTGTCCGACTGCAACCATCCGCCTCCACTTTTAATGAAACGGTCCGGGTGGTAAGCTATGACGAAAAGTACGATTCTGATTTTTGCAGGAAGTTGATTGTCAGAAAAAAGGGGAAACTTTACCCATCTGAGCAACTTGAAACATATCTAGAGTTAATTTTTCTTGATTAAAAAAGCCTCCTCCAAATTCAAACTCGCATGCTTTGTGTCCCCCCATGGGTTGGGACATGCAACACGCGTTGCAGCCATTCTTCAGGAGATTGCACGAATTTTTAAAAAGGTAGATGTTCTGCTTTTTGGAGAAACACCGAAATGGTTTTGGGAGAGCAATTTGCCCAGCAACTGCTCCCTCGCATTCCACCATCTGCAAACGGATATCGGGTTCGTTCAAAAGGGCCCATTCCAGCACGATGCTTCCCAAACTCTCAAAGATCTACATCAATTCCTGGCCTTTTCCCCGTATAAACAAAAAGAAACACTCAAAATAATTGAATCATTCCAACCCGAATGCATCCTTTCTGATATTTCCCCCCTTGGGGTAGAGATTGGGTCGAAGTTAAGCATCCCTAATATTTTAATGGAAAATTTCACATGGGATTGGATTTATCAACCCTTCCAGGAGCAACTTTATGCTTACAAAAACATAATCCAAAAGCTCGCCCATACCTACTCAAAAGCCAGCCTCCGATTACAATGCCACCCATTCTGCAAAGATATCCCAGAAGCTAAGAAGTTACGCCCGGTGTTCAGGGCACCTTCGATGAGCAAAAATGAGGTTCTGGAAAAACTTGGTTTTAGTGAGAAGGAAAACTATGTTTTGGTGACTACGGGTGGCATATCAATGAGGCACGAGATCAAAAGTTCTACATCTCAATACAAAATTGTAATCCCCGGACTGCACCCAGAGATGAACAGGCGGGGTTCTTCGATCATTCATCTGCCCATGAACTCATGCATTCCTTTCCCAGACTTAGTCAACGCGTCTACCATGGTGATCGGGAAAGCTGGATATGGAACTGTCTCCGAATGCTGGGGTATGGGCATCCCATTTATGGGAGTCTTTCGGGATTCCTTCAGAGAATCCGCAATCCTTAGGGTGTTCTGTGAGAAAGAATTGAAGTTCAGGGAAATTACTCTGCCTGAATTTCTTGATGGTTCATGGTCAGAACTCATTACGGAATTGCTCAAAAAACAAAGCAGGCCCATTGCCGCAAAAATAAATGGTGCCCACGATGCCTGCGTACATATTCTCACACACCTAGGCAAGGTCTAGTCTCTATCATGTTAGTCAAAGAAAACAACCGAGACATGTTTTACAGCAATATTACCGCTGCAATTCTGACGATTCTTGTAGTTCTTGGCCTAACATCCATTCAGCCATTTCCAAGGCGGCCAAGCACAGAATTACAAGAAATGAAACCATTAGAACTGCAATGGCAAGCAAGCAAAACCAAGAACAAACTTTATGCAGAAGCAAACCCATCCATCCCTGATAATCTTCCCGACGAAACGCATTTACTAAGCACCAAGAATCAGCAAGCAGCTCAGCCAAAACTCGACCCTTCTATCAAAGAAGATGTAACGCCCAGTGTAACGGGTGAATCCCAAAACCAAAAGGTTATCGAACACCAACTCAACCAGCAAAAAAACTATCCGCAACAGGTGGTTAAAGGAAGCAGGAAAGAGCTAACAGCTAGCCCGCCCACACCCAAAACAACATCCGTAAAATTAAGCGTAGAAGTTGAAAACGGAGATGGCACACAAGTAACTCCCATAGATTCGGCATCTGGTAGCAAAATAATCAACCTGTCATCCCAGACAAAACAAGAAAACCAAACAAACGGCTCACCAACTCAGCTTTCTCAGAAAGCAAGGACATACCAACCACGACCTAAACTATCACCGGATGTTCTTAGCGGCCCTCTTCTAAGGAGCAAAACCCGCGCACCAAGGAATGGTAAAATAGCAATAGAATGCAGGCTCAACCCGTTTGGGGTGTACATGCAACAAATGCTAAGATCGATCGAGAATCAGTGGGCTGAGTTAATAAAAAGTTCTCATCGATTTATGCAGCAGGATCAAATTTTACCTAAAGTAACTTACACCTTCACCCTGATGGATGACGGTTCGATCAGAGGGTTACAAAAAACATCCATCGGTGATCCGTTAAACTTATCTTCTGAACTATGCAGGCAGGCAATTGCATCCCGGGTGCCATTTGGTGAATGGGAGAAGGAAATGATTGCTGAATTCGGCAACTCAGATCAAATCACCATTACCTTTAATTATCGGTAATTTAATATCTCTTATGCAACCATTTGCCTTACCTCTTCAAAGACAGTGTGAAGTTCTCGCCTATCACCCGAGCGGAATCTGGGCGATTAATAAAAGAAACGGAGTCTTGTCCCATCCCAACAAAAAAGAAGGCCACAAGAATTCAGTTTTGCAATGCCCATACGATTTTGAAAACGAAAGGTTCCACTGGCTTGATGAACAGGGGCAGCAGCAAACCTTGTACTTGGTGCATAGGCTAGATTCTGCTACTTCCGGAGTCCTGGTTGCGGCTTCGTCCAAAGAATTGGCAGGTGTGCTGAAAATTGCTTTTGCCAACCGTGAAATCCATAAAATATACCACGCCATAGTGGAATACAACGGCAAGCCCGTTCCCGAAATCTGGAAAGATTCACTGGTTAAAAAATCTTCACAGGGAAAAATCAGGGTCGTCAAGAATCGTGCCGGTCTTCCAGCCATCACAAAAGCCAAAATAGACAGAAAAAAGAGAGGGGCTAATTATTCCATAGCCCTGCTTTGTTTAACACCTACAACCGGCCGTACTCATCAATTAAGGGTGCAAGCTGCATTAAGGAAACTGCCCATCATCGGCGACCGTACCTATGGAAACTTTTCTTTAAACAGAAAAATTGCTCGCTTGTGCAAAGAGGACCGGTTGTTTCTTCATGCTTCCCAAATCAATATCAATATAAAGACTTGCACTGGTGAAAAAATTAAATGGGAGGTGGAATCACCCTTGCCCAGATCTTTTGGCAGACTGCTAAGCTAAATGCCTACAGGTCAAAACCAGCAGAAAGTTCCACCACATGCCCTTGCAACCGATCATAGTTTTTATGAGCGGCAGTTAAATAGTGACGGTAGTCCATATGAATTGACCAGTTTTCCATAACCCGGAAAGACCAACCGAGAAGAAAATCATAACTAAACCCAACCCCATCATAATTTTTCCCAATAAAGCTTTTCTCAATAAACGAAAGCCCAAGACCAATGCCTCCACGGAGGTCAGCCCGCTCCCCAATCGTTTTTTCCAGAATGAAACGGCTTTGCAAGTTGTGTATTTGCACCTTTCCACTTCCACCAGACGAGGGATCATCAATACCATGAGTAGTAAAGCCGTATTCGCCCTCGATCCTTGTTGCTCCAAAGTCATTCCCAATGCGCAGGCCTGCAGTTACCCCACTGTCAGAATGATAACTTTCCTTTCCAATGCCAGTTCTTACCGCACTATCATCGGGAAATACGGGTCCAATAAAAGGGCCAAAATAGTAACCGATTCTTCGCTGAGGAGTTTTCGGGGCGTACA
>JAYOTQ010000027.1:0-20814 GCA_038150505.1 Opitutales bacterium
ATCTTGTAGGCATGAGCACCCAATTGTCACGGATTAATTTCAGGAGGTTAAAAGAGGGACAACTTGACACACCTTGTGCGGAAGTTTTGTGAATCCGTCACATAATTTCATTGCTTAATAAGAAGCACCCCACTCCTTAGCCTCTGTTTATCTATACTTTTCGGGTATGAGTATTTGGTATGTATTATGCACAAGGTGGGTTGTTATGAATGTCGACCCCGAAAGATTTACTGAACTTGGAATATCCGCCATTCAGGAAATGGCAGAAGTTGCGAAAAGGAATGGGCAGCAGGAAGTTGATGTTTGGCACCTACTTACTGCCTTGATCAACCAGGAAAATGGAATTGTACCTGCTTTACTCGATGAAATGGGGGTGGGCACCGCACCGATTCAACTCGCTTTGCAAAGGGAGTTAAAAAACCTTCCCCGGATTGCAGGAAATATCAATACGGCTCGGTCCTATGCGTCCGGGGCACTGACTGAGGCGGTCGAGAAAGGCCAGCAAATATCCCGGGACATGCAGGATGACTATGTCAGCACCGAACACCTTTTGCTTGGCTTGTCTTCAGTTGGTAAACCTTCCACTTTTCAACAATTTTTTAAGAACTTTAATCTTTCCGAAAAGAAAATTAAGGAAGCAATTCTCAAAGTGCGGGGGGGGCAGAAAGTCACTTCCAAAACACCCGAAAATTCTTTTCGTGCCCTACGTAAATATGGGATCGATTTAGTCGAACAGGCAAAGTCCGGCAAGCTGGACCCAGTGATTGGAAGAGATTCAGAAATCCGCCGGGTCATTCGTATCTTATCGAGAAAAACGAAAAACAACCCTGTGCTCATTGGTGAGCCCGGGGTGGGAAAGACTGCGATTGTGGAAGGTCTTGCCCAAAGAATTGTTCGTGGTGATGTACCAGAAGGGCTCAAAGATAAGACTATATTCACTTTGGAAATGGGCTCTCTTCTTGCAGGGGCCAAGTTTCGTGGTGAATTTGAAGAACGCTTAAAGGCAGTTTTAACCGAAGTGAGTAAATCGGACGGGCGGATTGTTTTATTTATTGATGAAATGCACACGATTGTCGGTGCAGGAAAAGCTGAAGGAGCCATTGATGCTGGTAATATGCTTAAGCCCATGCTTGCCCGTGGCGAATTAAGATGTATCGGTGCGACGACTTTAAATGAATATCGCCAACATGTGGAAAAGGATGCGGCTTTGGAGCGCCGTTTTCAAACTGTGCTGGTAGACCAACCCAATGTGGAAGACACCATCTCAATCCTCCGCGGGTTGCGAGAGCGCTTTGAAATTCACCATGGGGTAAACATCAGGGATGAGGCCATGGTCCAAGCCGCAGTTCTTTCCAACCGCTATGTGTCAGACCGCTTCCTTCCCGATAAAGCAATCGATTTAGTTGATGAAGCGTGTGCAATGATCCGTACAGAACTCGACAGTATGCCGGCAGAGTTGGATGAGGTAAGCCGCCGGGTTCTTCAGTTGGAAATTGAAGAGACCGCCCTGAAGCAGGAAAAAGATAAATCCAGCCAGGATCGGTTGGAAACTTTACGCAAAGAGCTTGGCAATGCCCGAGACAAAATGGAAACCATCAAAAGACAATGGGAAAATGAGCGTAAAGGAATTGATGATGTGCGGGTGTTGCGGGAGCAAATCGAGTCTACCCGTGCAGAAATGGAACGGGCCGAACGGGCCTATGATCTCAACTTGGTTGCCGAACTAAAGCACGGCAAACTCCCAAAACTTGAAGCGGAGCTTGAGGCGTTGGAGCAGAGTGAAAGAAAGGAAGATGCGATATTAAAAGAGGAGGTCACTTCCGAAGAAATTGCGGAAATTGTTGCCCGGTGGACAGGCGTACCTGTGACCAAATTAATCGAGGGAGAGCGTGAAAAACTTTTGCGTTTGCAAAGCATTTTACATGACCGTGTGATTGGGCAAAATGAAGCGGTCGATGCAGTTTCTGAAGCAATCTTGCGTGCCCGTGCTGGAATCAAAGACCCACAACGGCCCATAGGCTCTTTTCTCTTTCTTGGACCCACTGGTGTGGGCAAGACAGAATTAGCCAAGACCTTGGCGGAGAGTCTGTTTGACAGTGAGAATAATGTCATTCGCATTGATATGTCTGAATACATGGAAAAGCATTCTGTTGCCCGCCTGCTTGGTGCACCTCCGGGATATGTGGGCTACGAAGAGGGGGGGCAATTGACAGAGGCAGTGCGCCGAAAGCCTTACTCCGTCATTCTCTTTGATGAAATAGAAAAGGCCCACCCTGATGTTTTTAATGTATTGCTTCAGTTGATGGACGATGGCCGCCTGACCGATGCTCAGGGGCGCACGGTTGATTTCAAGAATGTTGTGGTCATCATGACCTCCAATGTGGGAAGTCGTTACCTGCAAGATAACTTGATTGACCAGGAGATTTCAGAATCTGCACGCGAATCAGTGATGGCAGATTTACGGGATCATTTCCGGCCAGAGTTCCTCAATCGGGTGGATGATATTGTCTTGTTCAAACCTTTGTCACTGGAAGAGATTACATCAATCGTGGATCTACTTTTGAATAGTTTAAACCGAAGGTTAAAAGATCGAAAAGTCTCGATAACCTTTACCCCCGCTGCCAAAAAATGGATCGGGGAGAAAGGTTATGATCCAACATATGGGGCCCGCCCACTCAAGCGCTTTTTACAAAAACAGGTGGAAACCCAGCTGGCCCGCGCTCTGGTGGCAGGAGAGATCGATGAGGGTAGTGAAGTCGCGTTTACGGTGAAGGATGATCAATTAAAGATGTCCATAGCTTAATTATTTTGGCTTAGGCAAAATGGGCGGACCGATCGATGAATCACCCAGTAATTGACCGCCATAAATAAAACAGCGTAGAAGGAGGCAACAGTGTAGGTTTGCCAACTTAAACCTTGGGTAATTTCCAATCCGTACAAGGATATCTTTTTATGAACAAAGCTTTGGGTACCAAGACAGAGCAAGAGAGAAGCGGCCCAGATCCAAAGGAATAATTTACTAAACCTTTGAAAAAATACCCAGCAGATTTGGCTCTGGGAGAAACCGAGGTGAAGTAAGTTGCGGGAGGTGCTGGCGGACTGAGCAATCATTAATTTAAAACTGCTGGTAAATGTTGCGATGGAGAGAATGGACAGCAGTCCGCCGAGACTGGCTACTCCCCAGGCCATCATCTCAATGGCTTGCCGGACCCAGCCCTGTTCAGGCATTTCGCGGTTGGTTTCGTATCCAAGCAGGTCAACCTTTTCAGAAAACCTTTGGGCGTAGGAATCTTTGATTTTTACAATCAATCGTGCCGCTTCTTGTCGCTCAGATTCATTCAGGGAAAGGTTTTTAAAAACGATTTGATTGGCTGGTTCTTCGAGGGGGGAAACCACCAGTCCATCCAAAGTGGATTCAGGTAAATTTTTAAGTTCGGTGAACGAGACCGGTTGGTTTTTTATTTCATCTCCCTCCCACACAAAAAAGTATTTTTCACTTCGTTCCTCAGCGAATTGTGCATTGGCCCACTGCAAAAATTGGGGAGGCACAAGCACACTGTTGATTCGTTTACTGAAGGCAACAAATCGGCCCACTAATCGCTGGGAGCGGTCTTCTCCTATGAAAATTTCCACGGGCATAGAAGAGGCGCTTTCCAGTGATAGGGCAGGGTACTCCTGCCGGGATGGAGCGAGTCCGAAGTTCCAAAGGTCGAGGTAGAACTTAGGCACCATAATGGGAACAATGGGGTCATTTTCTTCCCAAGCCCACTCCTCAGGGATTTGATCCAAAAAACGATCTGGAATCGATTCAAAGAACAAGTCTGCACGGGCGGCGGCTCCCAATCCAATTTTGCCCGTTGGCCAGACATGGACGGTTACGGGGAAATGATTTCTTGAAAAAGAACCGATGTCCTCCACCCCTTCCATTTGCTGGATTTCTAGGATCTCATTTTGGGAGAATGACTTATTGTTGGTGGATAAGTTCTGGAGTAACCCACCCTCAACTTTTTTGTTCAAGGTGGAAAAGCTACCACCTGGTTCCTTTTCACCGATAATGTTTTGGGAATCAGTATAAAATTGTACGGCGAAAAGAAAAAGGAAGGAACCAAGAAGGCAGCCTAAAGCTGCTAAGATCAATTCCTTTCCAGTGGTCTTGCTTTGTAAGCAGAGCCTTAGGATTGTTGGCAGTTTGGTGCTCATAGAGACAAACAAAGGTCACAAGGGAGTGGGCTGCTTTGGGAGAGGGAGGTGTAGAGCACACTGGCATTTCTTATCTGGGCACTTGTTTCAATCAACCGGGCAGCCCGCCTCGCATTGTCATCATCTAGATGACTAAACGGTTCATCGAGCAGTAACCATTTAAAGGGTTTGAGCAAAGTTCTGACCAAGGCAAATCTTTGTTGCTGCCCAAGAGAGAGGGTGCTGACAGCACGATCGAGGAGGTGATCTATTTCCAGCACTTTGCACATTTCCTCAAGGCTGGGGCCTGATTGATAAACCTTGGGCAAAAGCTCCAGGTTCTGCCTTGCGGTCATATGTTGAAACAACCTTAGGTCCTGGAAGAGAAGGGAGAGCTGATTTGTCCACAACTCACGCCACCTTCCGGTTGAAAAAGTGGACACCTGCTCTTGCTCGATTTCGCAGCTTCCCTTGTAATCAAACCTTAATCCATAAAGAATGTGCAATAGGGTGGATTTTCCTTTGCCGGATTGTGCCACCAGCCGGATACATTTAGAATTTTCTAAAGATACAGATTCTCCCCATACCTCAGATGATCGAATGCTCGCATCGGGCAGAGGGGTGGGAACCAGTTGGTGAAGCGTGATCCTCATGGGAGCAGGTGGAGTAGGTTTTTGCCCAGCATGCATGCGAGTTCTTCAGAACTTACTGAGATCGAATCCCTGAATTCGTGGAGAAAGGAGGCAAAGTCTGGCTTATCCTGTTTGGACGGATAAATTCGTAAGGGGTAATCGGTCCCCCAGAGAATTTTTTCGGCCCCAACCGCATCGATCAGTTTTGGGTAGATGCTTGCCGGGTAGAGCAATGGACAGGCAGCCAAATCAAAATAAATATTAGAGGGCAAATCATGCTCCAGTGCCCAAAGAGCACCTGCATGAGCCAGAATGATTTTTAAATCAGGCAGTTCCTTGGCCAACCAGATAAAATCTTGCATGGGTGTCTGAGTTTTACCGGGGTAGTCTTTGCCCTGAGGGTCGGTCACATGAAAATTTACCGGCCACCCCTGTTCGCATGCAAATGCCATTGCCTGCATCCACTGGGGGTCTTCCATCGAAAAGTTCTGTACCCAGGGGTGGGATTCCCCAATCCCTTGAAACCCATCTTCTTTTGCCTGCTTCAAATAATCTGAAAGATTAGGAATTCCTGGTTTTATCGAAAGGAAAGCGATGAAACGATCGGGGTCTTGCCCCATCCATTGTTGATGCCACTGGTTCGCCTCGATACAAGTACTGGCGTTTTCCCAGTACCATCCAAGCAAGAGACAACTTTGTACGCCTGCATCGTCCATATCCTGAAGCATTGTTTTACGGTCGGACCAACCTTGTAAGCTTGGTTGCTTGGAGGGAGCAACCATCTGCAACCAGATGGGTTCCATGGTTCGGCGTGCGAAAGCAGTGGGATTTGCGGTTACCTCATCGGGGTAGCGGTGAGTATGGGCATCGACAATCATACCAGTCCTACATTCCGATGATAGTTGAGCTTTGGGTAAAGCTCAAAAATTTAACAAGGTCAGGATTTTTTCGCCGCTTCTTTTCCCGCAAGTTTTCCGGTTAAAGTAGCTTCGATAAAGGCAGCGAAAAGGGGATGGGCCTTGGTTGGTTTCGATTGAAATTCGGGATGAAATTGCACCGCGACAAACCATGGGTGATCTTTGACCTCAACAATTTCCACCAAATCCCTCTCCGGGTTCACTCCAGCCACGATCAATCCAGCCGCTTCCATTTCTTCCCGGTATGCATTGTTAAATTCGAAGCGGTGGCGGTGCCTTTCAGAAACTTCTTCCTTATCGTAAGCCAGACGGGATGCAGTCCCTGGCTTGAGGCGACATGGACAGGCTCCGAGGCGCATGGTCGCACCTTTATCGGTCACCGTCTTTTGATCATCCATGATGTGGATGACAGGATCGGCGGTGTTGGAATCAAACTCGGTGCTGTTGGCCGTTTCTTTGCCTAATACATTGCGGGCAAAATCAATCACAGCGATTTGCATACCCAGGCACAGTCCAAAGTAGGGAATCTTTTCTTCCCGGGCATATTTGGATGCTAGTATTTTCCCTTCTGTTCCACGGTCACCAAATCCGCCCGGCACGAGAATACCATCCAGTCCGTGAAGGTGTTTTTCGGGCCCGTCCTTCTCGATTGCCTCAGCATCGAGATGAACCACTTCCACACCGGTATCGTTTCGAATACCTCCATGAACCAAAGACTCATTTACTGAAAGGTAGGAATCTTGCAGATCCATATATTTTCCAATCATCCCAACCTTTACCCGGTGCTTGGGGTGGATCAACCGGTGCACCACTTCTTCCCATTCGTCCAGTTTTGGGGCAGGGGCATCCAAACCGAGGAAGCGGGTGACCAACCTGTCCAGCCCTTCCTGTTTGAGCATGTGGGGAAGTTCATAAATGGAGTGTGCCACATCCATCTCTTCGATCACAGCCTCTTTGGGAACACTGCAGAAAAGGCTTAGTTTTTCGCGAATTTCTTCGGTGATGGGCTGCTCGGTCCGGCAGATCAAAATGTCTGGCTGGATACCAATCTCTCTAAGCTTGGCAACACTTTGTTGGGTGGGTTTGGTTTTGAGCTCTCCAGCTGCCCGCAAACTGGGCAGGAGGGTCATGTGAATAAACAACACATTGGCTTTACCCACTTCGCTGGCAAATTGTCGCATTGCTTCAGTAAAGGGGAGTCCTTCGATGTCACCAATGGTCCCGCCGATTTCAGTGATCAGAACATTGACTCCTTCCCCCGCCGCATGGATACGATCTTTTATTTCATTGGTCACATGAGGGATAACTTGAACGGTCTTTCCCAGGTAATCGCCCCTTCTTTCCTTGCGGATGACTGATTCATAAATTTGGCCACTGGTGAGGTTATTAAACCGGCTCAATTTCCCGGACGTAAACCGTTCGTAATGACCCAGGTCGAGATCGGTTTCCGCACCATCATCCAAAACATAAACTTCACCGTGCTGAAAGGGGCTCATGGTGCCAGGATCAACATTTAAGTAGGGGTCAAACTTTTGGATTCGAGTGGTCAATCCGCGTTGTTCAAGCAAAGCTCCCAGGGCTCCTGATGTGAGCCCTTTTCCCAAGGACGATACCACACCACCAGTTATAAAAATATACTTCATCTTCTTAAAAACAATACTTACCCATGACGTAGGCTAGAAGGGGGTGGCAACCAAGTTTTATTCACCATCGAAAATCCACCTTCAAAGCGGGCGTCGTATTTGTGTTTGCGCTAATATTAATTTTCATGATTCTAATATCTAATACCTTGATTCTTTCCGCCTTTTCTCTCGTCAAGCATTTGTGTGGAAAGATTATGTTTCTATAAAATAGATTAGTCATGCAATCTTCCTTGATCAAAAAATATTTAATGGCCCTTACCGGCATCGTGCTGGTGGGGTTCGTTTTTGTCCATATGGCTGGCAACCTCCAGGTGTTGCTCGGTCAGGAAGCAATTAATGCATATGCTCATGCCCTGCAGAATTTACCAGCACCCATCCTTTGGGGGTCCCGGTTATTTTTGCTGGTTTGTGTAGTGATTCATGCGGTCACCGCATATCAGCTGATTAAAGAAAACCGGGCCGCTCGTCCCCGTTCCAACGAAATAGAAGTCACCAAGAGGGCGGGGTGGTCCTCCCTTCGTATGGGGCTGACAGGCTCTCTCATGCTTGCCTTTATAGTTTTTCACCTGCTGCACTTTACTATCCGCTCGATTTTTCCAGAGTACAACGATCTCAAAACCACGGTCGGTTCTCCCGACGGATCAGAAATTCATGATGTTTATACCATGATCCTTGCGGGATTCCGGGTGGATGCCATTTCCATCTTTTATGTCGTTTGTATGTTCCTGCTATGCCGCCACCTTGCCCACGGGGTATCGAGCATGTTTCAGACATTGGGACTTCGTTCGGACAGTTGGCGCAAGAAGCTCGACTTTTTTGCTGCCGCATATGGGTGGGTTATTTTTGCAGGATTCTCGATCATTCCTGTACTCGTGATCGCCCAGAAGTACGGGTTGGTCAATTGCCTCGATAGTTGTGGCACTTCCTGCTCTGTAAACCTGTAACCTTCGCCCCATGAACCTCGATTCAAAAATTCCTGACGGTCCTCTTTCTGACAAGTGGGAAAACCACCGCTTTTCTTCCAAGCTGGTCAACCCTGCCAATAAGAGAAAATTCAAGATCATTGTGGTCGGTTCTGGTTTGGCTGGAGGTTCTGCTGCAGCCACCTTGGGTGAGCTTGGATACAATGTGGATTGTTTTTGTTACCAGGATACCCCCCGCCGTGCTCACTCCATCGCCGCTCAGGGTGGAATCAACGGTGCCAAGAATTACCAAAACGATGGGGATAGTGTGCACCGTCTTTTCTATGACACAATCAAGGGCGGAGATTTCCGTTCCCGTGAGGCCAATGTTCATCGTCTTGCTCAAAACAGTGTAAATATTATTGACCAATGCGTGGCCCAGGGAGTCCCCTTTGCCCGTGAATATGGGGGTCTGCTGGCGAACCGTTCCTTTGGGGGTGCACAGGTAAGTCGCACCTTTTATGCCCGTGGGCAAACGGGCCAACAATTGCTTCTCGGTGCGTATTCTGCATTGAGCCGACAGATCGCATCGGGCCAGGTGAAAATGCATGTCAGGCAAGAAATGCTCGATCTCATCGTGGTCGATGGTCATGCCAAAGGAATTATCACCCGCAACCTTTCCACGGGTGAGCTCAAGGTGTGGACAGCTGATGCCGTCCTCTTGTGTACAGGGGGGTATGGCAATGTTTACTACAAATCCACAAACGCGATCGGTTGCAATGTGACCGCAAATTTTCGGGCGTACCGCAGAGGAGCTGGGTTTGCAAATCCATGCTTTACCCAAATCCACCCAACCTGCATCCCAGTATCTGGAGACCATCAGTCCAAATTAACATTGATGTCCGAGTCCTTGCGTAACGATGGACGTGTCTGGGTTCCTAAAAATGCAGAAGATTGTGGCAAAGCACCTTCCGAGATTCCGGAGGATGCCAGGGATTACTACTTGGAGAGAAAGTACCCAAGCTTTGGAAACCTTGCACCCCGTGATATTTCCAGTCGCTCCGCCAAAGAAGCTTGTGATGAAGGACGAGGCGTTGGCCCAGGTGGCCGTGGGGTTTACCTCGACTTTGAGGACTCGATCAACCGTCTTGGAGAAAATGTGATTCGTGAACGGTACGGAAATCTTTTCGAAATGTACGAGCGGATCACCGGGGAAAATGCTTACCAGCGCCCCATGCGTATCTACCCTGCAATCCACTACACCATGGGTGGTCTTTGGGTGGATTACAATTTAATGAGCACCATCCCAGGATGTTTTGTTCTTGGTGAAGCGAATTTTTCAGACCACGGAGCCAACCGTCTCGGTGCGAGTGCCTTGATGCAGGGTCTTAGTGATGGGTATTTTGTTGTCCCATATACCATAGGAAATTACTTAACTACGATCAGTCCCGGTGGTATAGACCCAGAAGGGGAAGCTGCCCGTGAAACGATGGAATCTGTCAAAGAGCGGGTGAGCCAGTTGGTCTCTGCCAAAGGAAAACGCTCTTCCCGTTCTTACCACAAAGAGCTCGGTCAGATCATGTGGGAATATGCGGGCATGGCTCGAAATGAAACGGGTTTGAATAAGGCCATTGGGCAGATTCAAGACTTGCGCGAAGATTTTAACAAAAACCTGCTCGTTACCGGAACCGGAGAAGAGTACAACATGGAACTGGAAAGGTCCGGACGGGTGCGTGACTTTATCGACTTTGGTGAACTTCTATGCCGTGATGCTTTGGACCGGAATGAATCATGTGGCGGGCACTTTCGCGAGGAGTATCAAACAGAGGATGGGGAAGCCACCCGTAACGATGATGATTTTGCTCATGCTGCAGTTTGGGAATACAAAGGGGAAGGGGAGACCCCTGCCCGACATGAGGAGGATTTAAAATTCGAAGAAGTCAAACTCGCGGTACGCAGTTACAAATAAGGAAAGATTGCCATGAAATTATTTCTTAAAGTTTGGAAGCAGGATGGTCCCCAGGATGAGGGCCGTTTCGAATCTCATGTGCTTGATGGAGTGTCTGAAGACTCTTCATTCCTTGAAATGCTCGATCAATTAAACGAACAATTGTTGGAACAAGGGAATGAACCCGTCGCATTTGACCATGACTGCCGGGAAGGCATTTGTGGCACCTGTTCGCTCAACATCAATGGATTTGCACATGGTCCTGAAAATTCCACCACCACTTGCCAATTGCACATGCGCAAGTTTGAGGATGGGGATACGATTACGATCGAGCCTTTCCGTGCGAAAGCGTTTCCTGTCATTCGTGACCTTGTGGTCGACCGTTCTGCATTTGATAAAATTATACAAGCTGGTGGGTACATCACGGTTCGTACCGGTAGTGCCCCAGATGGGAACGCTCTTCCTGTACCCAAGGATGATGCAGATTTGGCCATGGATGCGGCTCAGTGCATCGGGTGCGGGGCCTGTGTGGCCTCCTGCAAAAATGCATCTGCGATGCTTTTTACCTCTGCCAAAGCTGGGCACCTAAACATGCTTCCACAGGGACAGGCAGAGAAGGACTCACGGGTGCTCAATATGGTTGCGGCCATGGATGAAGCTGGGTTTGGTAACTGTCGCAATTATGGGGAATGTTCCGCTGCCTGCCCCAAAGATATTTCCCTGGATTATATCGCCAAGCTCAACCGCGATTACGCCAAGGCGAAGATCAAAAAAGTATTTTCTTAAGGTCTTCTCTTTCAGTTTCTATACCCTGAGCAAATAGGGTTGCGGGATCATTCTTGCTTTGGGATTATATTGCCCATGGCAGATAACGGGAAACAAGTCACCTGGGGGGGTCGTTTTAAAGACGGGCCCGATACCCTAATGCTCGCTTTTGGTGAGTCCGTTTCCTTTGATCAACGGCTCGCACCCTACGATCTCCAAGGTAGCCTGGGTCATGCTTCCATGCTCCTAGCGGTGGGGATCATCAATGAGGATGAATTCAAAGAAATTCAAATCGGGCTGCAGGAGCTTGCAGAAGAAGTAAAAGCAGGTGACTTCCAGTGGAAAATGGAACTGGAAGATGTACACATGAATTTGGAACAGGCCCTTCGCTCCAAAACCAAAGCCGCGGACAAGTTGCACACTGGGCGCAGTCGCAACGACCAGGTGGCCACTGATGTAAGGTTGTTTTTTAAAGATGCCTGTTCTCAGTTGCGCGGGGGAATTGAACAGGCGATGTCTTCCCTTTTGGCATTGGCAAAAAAACATGCCACCACCCCCATCCCCGGATACACTCATTTGCAGCGGGCACAACCCGTCACGGTGGGGCACCATTTGCTCGCTTATGTGGAGATGCTTGGGCGGGATCATGAGCGTTTTTCCAGCGTGGCCAATCATGCCAATGTTTGTCCATTGGGATCCGGTGCCATTGCCGGTTCCACCCTTCCTCTCGATCGTGCCCTTGTTGCCAAAGCCCTTGGTTTTGTTGACGAACAAGGCGAGCCCAGGCTTACCCCCAATGGCATGGATGCGGTGGCTGACCGGGACCTTTTTGTCGAATTTGCTTCCGCTTGCTCCCTTTGCTCGCTGCACCTTTCCCGCTTGGCAGAGGACCTGATTCTTTGGAATTCTTCCGAGTTTGGATACCTCCGTTTGCCGGATGCTTTCACCACCGGTTCCTCGCTTATGCCCCAAAAGAAAAACCCGGATTGTTTTGAACTGATCCGGGGGAAAACTGGCCGGGTCATTGGAAACCTTTCCAATTTATTAGTCACGATCAAAGGTCTTCCCTTAACTTATAACCGTGACCTGCAGGAGGATAAACCTCCTGTGTTTGATTCATTCGATCAGCTTGCCATTTGTCTTGCCGTAACCGCGGGTGCTTTGGATGGTGCGGAAATCAATGAGGAGAAGTGTATTTCTGCGGCATCTGACCCCCTGCTTCTGGCAACCGACCTTGCAGATTACCTCGTCGAGCTTGGGATTCCTTTCCGCCAGGCTCACCATGTGGTGGGTTCTTTGGTTGCCCGTTGTGAAGAGTTACAAATTCCTTTGCCTGAACTGTCCGATGCGGATGCTCAATCCATCTGTCCGGAAATTGGTTCGCAATGGAGGGAGGTCTTTGATCTGTCCCGGGCATTTTCCAAGCGTGAAAAACCGGGCATGCCAGGACCCAACCAAATTTCTGGACGGATTGCATTTTGGGAAGGAATTCTCAACTCTTGAAAATCCGGATTGCCCAGTATCTGGGTATTTTCCTAATCGGGCTGCTTCTGATCGGATCTCACCTTTGGGGCAGAATATGGACGACCGTGGAAGGGAGCCAAAGCGAGGGTGAACTGCTTTCGGTGATAGAAAACCAGGTAACTCTACGAATTGATGGGCGGGAATATCTCTTTCCCATTACCCGGTTTTCGGATGTGGACCGTGCCTTCCTGCTCAAGTGGCAAAAAGAGAAACGGTGCAGTGTTTGTTTACAAGCGGTTCAAGGAGACCAAATGCAGGCAGGAGGTGATCTTTTTCATCCTGGCTGTTTTACCTGCCTGGTGTGCCAGCGTCCTTTTATGGACAGGCAGGCAATACGCAGGGATGAATGGGGTGGGATGGTGCATAGCGAACACTTTCGGCAGGCTCATTCCTGTGGCAGTTGTGGCCGGATGATTTCTCCGAAAACCATCCAGCCGGAACAGATCTTTCCCGATAAGCGTGTGAGTTGCCAGGCTTGCCTACGGGAAGCAGTGATCGATGTCACCCAACTTGAAGCGGTGGCGAAGCGCGTTCGTTTAGGCATGTCTGAACTGGGCCTTCCTAGACCCACGGGACCTCTCTCGATGAAGATGGTCAGCCAGGATACTCTAAACCGGGAAATCCAGCGTGCCCATGGTCGTGGAAGTTTGCGTGGTTTAACCCTGACCACATTTCGCACGGTCTCAGGTGGTCCGAATGCGGGCACCACCTTTTCCCATGAGGTCTGGTTATTGTCCGGGCTTCCGGTGGTTGAATGTGTTTCAGTGCTCGCTCATGAGTTTGGGCATGTCTGGTTGAACGAGAATTATATCGATGCCTCGCCCCCTGCGGTGGAAGGGTTTTGTAACCTGCTTTCGATGCATGCCTTACAAAAAGATACCAGCAAACTGGCAGATGTTTTGCGAAAAAATCTACAAATGAGCGATGACCATGTCTACGGCCGTGGCTTTCGGGAGATGAGCAAGCAGTTACAAAAGCTGGGCTGGCCGGGGTTGTTGCGCGACCTCTCTACACGCAGGGTCCCATTGAGCAAGCGCAGAAGGTAAAAATTACCCAAGCAGGTGTTCTACTCCCTGCGAAAATCTAAAGCATCGAGAATGCAATCCCTTACTTTTGTCGGATGCATGGACGGGCCATGAGGGGTTATGGAGTGACCAAAAATCACCGGCCAATCGAGCTTCTCCTTGGGCATTGCTCCATGGGTGCCCTGGACTAATTCCGGTTGAAGCGGAATTAAGTCCATAAAGATTCGGAAGCCCAATTTTTTGGCCAATAGTTTCCCTGCCGCCTTAAGCAAAGGGAAAGGCAGGGCAGGATCGACAAATAATTCCGCTGGGTCATAACCATATTTCCGGTGCACATCCACACACCTGGCAAAATCAGGAGCGAGTGCATCATCGAGCCAGTGGTAGTAGGCAAACCAGCAATCCTCTTCGGCGATTGCGATGAGGTCTCCTGCCCGTTCATGATCGAGGCCGTACTTTGCACGCTCTTTTCCAGACACAACTTGGGCCACCCCTTCCAGGGTTTCCATTTCCTTGCATATCCGTTCCCTTAGCCCTTCCTCCTCATGGTTGAGGTAAATATGTGCCACTTGGTGGTCGGTTAAGGCAAAAGCAGCTGATCCTCCGCAGTCTAAATATTCCAACCCGAGTTCTTTTTTAATATTGAGCAATCCCAGCTCGCGCAGGGCACGGTTGGGGTAGATCACTTTTTTCGCCGGGGTGATTCCATATTCCGAAAGAATAAGTACCCGTACATCTCGATCCTTATAAAAGGTGAGTAAATCTCCCACCAAGGAGTCGAGTTCCGCTACTGCCTTGTCTGCCTCAGGCGACCCTGGTCCATACCTTTGCAGGTCATAATCAAGGTGGGGCAGGTAGACCAGTGAAAGCCCGGGAGATTCTTTCTTCTCCATCCACTTGGCAGATTGGGCAATCCATTCACTCGAGGGCAACCCAGCCCGGGGACCCCAGAAAGAAGGGAAGGGGAATTCTCCAAGTTCCTGTTTAATCTCATCCCGAACTGAGAGAGGATGGCTGTGTACATCAAATGTTTTTAATCCGTCCGACCGGTAGAGCGGGCGGGGGGTGATGGAGAAATCAGCACTGCTGTACATATTGAACCACCAAAAAAGGTTGGCGCAGCGAAAATTGGGTCGTTGTTTCCGCATTGTTTCCCACACTTTTTCTCCACCAACCAAGCGGTTGGACTGTTTCCAGAAGTGGTGCTCATTAAGGGTACGGTCATACCATCCGTTTCCGACAATGCCATGTTCGGTGGGTAGGGTGCCGGTGAGGTAGGTAGCTTGAGCAGAGCAGGTGACGGCAGGAGTTACAGGCTCAATGACCTGAGGCTCCCCCGATGTTCTTTCAATAAATTTGTTGAGGTTGGGTGTATTTTCTCCCAACAGGCGATGGCACAGGCCTACCAAGTTGAGCACCGCCAAACGGGGCTCTTGTTTCGAACCCGACATCTCGATCGATCAGGCCTGGATGTGGGCGAGCGAGCGTGTGCGCAACTCGTCCAGAGCACAGAGGACCTGCTTGCTGTCCATTTGGTGCACTTCCACGCCCTGTCCCAGTGCCTGAATGAGGGTTATCGTGAGCTTGCCTCCCAGGTGTTCCCGAAATTCTTCCAAGCCATCCAAAATGATTGAACCTCCCGCATCGTTTTTGGCATGGAGCAAAGGGTGATACAGTTCAAAATTTAGCGATTGGAGCAGGGAAATTACCCGCTCAGCGGCCTGTTCTTTGAGCAGCCCCACTTGGGCACAGTACAAAACATCGGCAGCCAGACCAATAGCCACCGCATCTCCATGGCCCACCCGAAAATGCGACATGGGTTCCAGCTTATGGGCGATCCAATGCCCAAAGTCCAAAGGCCTGGCAGAACCACGCTCAAAAGGGTCTCCGGAGCCGGCAATGTGATCGAGGTGGAGGGCTGCACTTCGGCGGATCAATTGTTCCATCGCCTTCTGTTCAAAACGGGAAAGGGCATCGGATTTTTCTTCGATCCATTCAAAAAAAGCACGGTCCCGAATCAATGCCACCTTGATTGCCTCAACATATCCTGCCCGCTTCTGGCTGTCGGGCAGGGTGCGCAAGAAGGAAAAATCATTGATCACTGCATCGGGTACGGCGAATGTACCTACCCAATTTTTCTTCCCAAAAAAATTGATTCCATTTTTGACACCCACCCCACCATCTCCCTGGCTTAAAGTGGTGGTGGGGAAGCGTACAAGCCGTACACCGCGGTGGGCGGTGGAAGCGGCAAAGCCGACGAGGTCGAGGGCGGCTCCTCCTCCAATTACCAATATGTAGGAGTGCCGGCACATGCTGTGCTGGTTGATGTCCGACCAAATGGATTCCACCAGGCTCCAGTCATTTTTTGCTTCCTCTCCCCCCCGGATAAATTTGGGCGGGCAGACAAGGTTAAGAGAGTTGGTATGTTCAGCGAAATAAGAATTGATCAGGGAAGGAAGGTTGGGATTTCCATCAAGCATTCCTTCATCCAGATAAACAAGCACTTTGGTTCTCTTTCCTTTTTGCTCACTCTTTAGCAGTTCATAAAGGGTGGTATTGCCCATATCAAAAGCATCCCGTGTAAAAAAGACTTCATGGGTGTAGTCCAGCCGGACATTACGGCGTATGGATGAATAGGTATTGGGCATAACAAAATACCAATCTAAATGAGCCCTAGGTTGCCGCAAACTTCTTTTGCAAAATCAGAGCAAATGATCCGAGGAGGACGCAGGGTCCAACCAGTAAGGGTGCATGAAAAGAAAGCAGGGTGGCATCCACCGCACAGATCCCTGCCAAAAGCAGGGAAACTCCCTTCCCAATGGACCCCTCTTCCGCCTTTCTCATTTCCAAAATGGCAAAAAAAGCAACTCCGCCCGCTAATAAACCTGCCAGATTAACCAAAAAGGTGCGGATAGGATCAAGGTTGTTCCACAAAACCAAATAAGCTAGGGCAAGCAGGGGGGCAGCAAAAAGGAGGAGGATGGGGAGCCGGTCGATCCAGCTGTCCCTGTGCGGATTTTTTTGCTGGATCGATTCATTGCGGGCATACCAGGATATGCCCACCACATAAAGCCCGACTGCACCGGACCATAGGTAGAGGAGGGGGGCCGGGCTCATCCCGGAGGCAGCCGTTGCTGCGGTGATCCATAAGAGGCTCCGGCAACCGCCCATCAATAATATACTCCATGCGGATTTTTTATGAGCCCAGTCATAGGCAAGGATACAAAGAAGGAGGGCAAGGGTCCACTGCCAGTGGCACCCTGCTCCTACGATCATCGCCCAAGCACCGACTCCTAGCTGGGCAAGCCCGAGCACCCAAGCTTGGCCAAGGGAAAGGGCCCCTCTGGGTATCGGTCTTTCTGGCCTGTGCTTCTGATCAAATGCATGGTCACATGCATCGTTGATAAAACATCCGCCAGCGTAGATCAGGCTCGATCCAATTAAAAGATACAAAAGGGTGGTGGGATTGAAAAAGGACAGGTCTGTCCATTCTGGCATCCATCGCACGGATGGTCCGGTCCCGGCATTGATCGCCCATGCGGCAATGACATTGGTCCAAACCGTGGGCAGGTTGGCCCCGCGGGCCATACTCATCCAATGGGCAAAGGAAAATTTCATTCTGCCAGTCCGCGTTGCTTAAGGGCAGCAAGCGTCCACTGATACTCCTTGGTTACCTGTTCAACCACGCTGAGTGATTTAAGAGCCTTGGGCAAGACCTCCCAGGTGTAGGTCTCCATTTCTAAGTGATGGCAGGCATCCGGATTTTTTTGCAACCAGTCCAGGGTATGCAACACATGGTCCTGGGTATCTCCCAGCCCATTTCCGGGTGAGCAGTGTAAAGGGACATGAAAATGTACCCGCCACTCATCGGAACGGTCTTTGCCACGCTTTGCCATGGACAGGGCAAGGTCGAGGTCTTTGATTCGGTCGATCACCCGCCCATCCTTTGCCCGTACCACCTGGTGCAGGTAGACCTCTTCAACAAAGCTTTGCAGGGTGGCTAAATTCTCTTCCGTGGGTTGAGCACGCAGGGCTGAGCTTAAGTGCAGTTTGCTCAAACGAATGTTTGATCCTTGGAGCAGGTCGAGCCCCTGCTGGGCATCCTCATACTCAATCGCAAGATGGCAACAGTCATAATTTACACCCACCCGGCGCCTCACCAGTTCGGGAGTTTCGGCCCGGTCAAACAATTGATTCATAAATTGAATCGTTTCTGGAATGGTTTCAAACCAGCCAAGAGGTTCCGGTTCCATGCCCAAGTGGAGGTCCTGGTTTTTCTCAAGGGAGAGTTTCTCTATCTCCTCGGCACATTGGAGCAAATGCTGGTAGGCAATTTCGGGCATCCTTGGGGGCGGATGAAACTCTTTGAACGATCCGGGAAGCGTGCTCACGCTTCCTTCGCTCCCTTCCGGAAGCAGAAAGCTGAGAATTTGAAAAAGGCGCAATGTATAATTCAGCCTTTCTGGATCGGTCCAGTCGGGCAGGTACACCTTTTCTTTCACCCTTTGCCCATGAAAGTTTCCATGGGGAAACCCATTGATTGTAAAAATGTATGAATTTTCTTTTTCGAGCCACTCCTTGAAGTTTTCCAGTGTTTGAGGTTGGGCAAGTTCCCGTGCCGCATCGGCGCCGAGGCGCAGCCCGATCGCATAGGGTGCCTCCGGCGAGGTCGCCCGGCGCACATCCATCACCTCCTTTTGCAGCGAGGAAAAAGTTTCCGACCAATTGTTGCCCCGGTGCACATTAGTACAATAAGCAAGATGGTGACCCTGAGATAATTTCATTTCCGTCTAGGTTAGGAGTATGGGAGAAGAAAACTTCGGTGTAGCTGACCTCCACCCAGAAGACAAGGATACTCCGCTTAATAAAAAAAAGCGGGCGACCCAGCCCAGGTCGCCCGCTACTTTGTGTTTTACCTAGTAATCTAGGATTTTGCCCTATGAAAAGAGAAGTTTGCATAGGGCGTGCCAATTTTCAAATTTCGACAGAAAAGATCGAAAATGATCACCGAAATGTAGAATTTATAAGAGTTGGTTGATTTTTGATCAGAGGTAGACAAAATAATACATGTTCATCGCTTCCATCCATGAAACAAGAAATTATGAACACAGAACCCATTTGGAAATCCTGGTTTGCCCGGCACGGGGCAAAGCTTCTGTTGTTTGCCCGCCAGCAATCTCGACGCCCGGACGAAGCAGAGGATTTATTGCAGGAAGCCTTCGTTCGTATCTGGAGGTTATACGGCCATACCGGTGAGGTTGCTCCCGGATTGGTGTACCGTGCGATCCGCCGGCTTGCTATCGACTGGGCACGCAGTATCGATCGTAGGCAAGCCCGTGAGAACCGGGTCGCACTCGATGCTCCCATGTCTTTTTCTTTTGACCGCACTTTGGAGCAGGACGAGCGCAAACAGGCACTCCTTCGTGCAGTGGAGCGTTTGCCTGCTCAGCAAAAAGAAGTGGTTACTCTTAAAATATGGGGCGAGCTTACTTTTGATGAAATAGCCCGTACCCTTGATGAGTCTTTAAATACGGTCGCTTCCCGTTACCGTTACGCCCTCGAAAAATTAAAGCAGTGGGTGCCTCAAGAAATGGAAGGAAAAACCAAAGATTCCCACACTGCAGGATGAACGAATTTGAAAAATTAGAGGCCGAGCTCAAAGAACTTCGTCCGGTGGAACCAAGCAAGGAATTTACCGCACGCTTAGAAGAAGCCTTGGGAGATGCCGGCAATGTGGCCATGTGCTGCCTGCCAGATGGGGAAGAGCATTCGGATAGTCCGCAAGCAGTGCCCTCCAGCAACAAAGATGGGAACCTCATTTCTTTTTCCCGTTTGCTTGCCTTTGCCGGCTTTGCGGGTGCGGGGTTGGCTGCTGTTTGGGCAATCATTTTTTATGTGAGTAGCAACCTGGCTCCCAGCACTCCTGAAAATGTGGGAAAAGAAGCATCACTTCTTGCTGAGAAGGAACCAGTTAAATCCATTGATGTATTTAATGATGACCCAGACAGCCCCCTGAATGGTTTATCCCTCGATCAATTACAAGATGTATCAGTCATGCCAGTGAGTGGTTGGTTGGACCCACAAACGAACGAAAGGTTTTTGCGGGTGGTGGACGAAGGAATTTTCCAACAACCCGGCGGGTTGCCCGCCCGTCAGGTTCGTCATTATTTCATGGATGAAACCCTATGGAGCCACCCGGCGTCGGACACCCGTATCCTCTCCACCACTCCGCGCGAAGAGGTAATCATTATCGAGCTTGATACATATTGATTCGATGAAAAGGCATGCCTGGTTTGGTTGCACAACAAGCATCTTCTTTTTTCTTACGATCCATTTACACAGCCAGCCAGATATGGACTACGCCTACTTGGGGGTCCATACTTCCCGTTTGGATCGGGCGGTTAGCCACCAACTTAACTTGCCTAAGGGACTTCACCTTCAGGTGGAGAGTGTGGCATCTGGTAGCCCCGCAGAAAATGCCGGATTAAAACTGCACGACATACTGCTCAAATTTGATGATCAATTGCTGGTCAACCCTGAGCAGTTGAAGACCCTCGTTCGGTTACGCAACCCGGGGGAAAGGGTTACCCTTTCTTTGCTTCGCCAATCTGAGCCTCTCAGCCTTTCGGTTGAACTTATGGAAGCACCCGAGGAGGTAAGGAATTCTCATGACTCCGGATGGTTTGGGGACCGGGAGGGCACCGGGTGGGACCGTTTTTTTGGGCCCAATGATCGATTGCGCGATTTTTTTCGCCGTCACTCTTTTGATTTTCCTGATCTTGAAGACTTTTACAACCGTCCCCTCTTCTCTAATCCTGGTACCCCAACCAATCCATCTACCAGCCCATTCGATAATCCCCTTCATGGGGGAGGGGCCGATGTGCAGAGTTATTCTTATTCTTCATCCACCCAGCAAATCACCGTGAATGATGAGCAGGGCAGTTTGCAATGGACGGAAAAGGATGGCCTGCGCTTTTTACGGGCGACTGATTTGCAAGGAAAAGTCGTTTTTGAAGGGCCTATATCTTCGAAAGAGGATTTGAAAAAACTACCTAAAAGGGTAAGAGAACGCTTGCGGGCGATGCAGGATAGCGGGCAGATCCCTCGGGATTAAACTAGTATCTCACAAAAACCTAATCCATTAAACCCCAGACCAAAGGTAGGGGAAATGTGCTAAATTTGTGCCTTGTAGAAAGCTTTTCTGGATAAGTAGCTCAAACATTTCAGACTTGACCAAAATCTCACATTATTAATCATATTTGGGAAACTAACTGCCCCA
>JAYOTQ010000028.1:0-20608 GCA_038150505.1 Opitutales bacterium
GGCAACAGGGAACGAGGTTGTTTCCAAGAACATTTTTCGGGTGGTTTGGTTTGAGAGGTGCAATCATAAATAAAAAATCAATTTAATAGCCTTGGTTAGCTTCGGTTTCTCTATTGTTCAGAGGAGCAAGATGAAGAACTGACCGGCATTCCTCCAGAATTGCTTGGGTTGATGATGTCCCAATTCGGGACACTCCGAGATGTTTCATTTTTAAAAGGGTGCCCAAATCTTTGATTCCTCCGGCTGCTTTTATTCCAACATTGTCTGAGCATGACCTTACCATCAGAGCAATATCTAGCTCGGTTGCCCCTCGTGTGGCCATGCTTCCATCTTCTTGTTGGACATAACCAAACCCCGTCGATGTCTTAACCCAGTTTGCCCCTGCGGTTTCACAAATCTTGCAAAGTTTTTCCTTTATTCTATCTCCATTCATTTTCTGGGAAAAGGTATTCCAATAATCATTTTCGAGGATGACTTTAGTTTTTGCATTTCCTTCTCGGGCAGTATTACAAACCTCAGAAATTTCAGTTTCTATATATTCCCAGTCTCCATCTTTTGCTTTTCCCAGGTTGATGACCATATCCACCTCTCTGGCACCCTGCTCACAGGCTCTTTGCGTTTCCAACTTTTTTATTTCAATTAAGTTGGCTCCATGAGGAAACCCAATGACCGTACACACCGCCACTTTGGAAGATTTCAATCTATTTACCGCCAGTCCAACATGATACGGCTTTACACAGACCGTTGCCACATTGTAGAGATCTGCAAGATCACACCCAGAGTTAAGTTCCTCATTGGTTAAGGTCGGGTGAAGCAAGGCATGATCGATCATCCCGGCAATTTCTTCGTAGTTGTACTCTTTCATTCGCAGTGCAGTGCAAATTTGAACAGCACTCTGAGGTTCAGCAAGACCAGATTCAGGTTAGGGCAATCAAATGTAGCTAGAACATTGCGATTGCCCGATTTTAAAAAATGCCCAATGGGATATTCTTAAAATGGCACAAAAAGGGGGAATTCAAATCTTATTCGGACAGAGCCGTCCATCTTTTAAGTGGATGATAGTTTCTTTTATCGGTGGGTTTCTTGGTATCTTTTTGATCGATCAAACGGGAAGGTTGGTGGGCGTGGAAACAAAGGCATCTCTCTTTTTGATAGGTTCCTTTGGGGCTTCTGCTGTGCTTGTCTATGGGGTGCCACAGGCATCCTTTTCTCAACCTCGCAACTTAATTGGAGGCCATTGTATCTCTGCCCTAATTGGAATGACTATCTTTTTTTGTTGGGCGATCAGGGAATGGTTGCCTGTCCCCTTGCCGTTTGCTTGTCAATTTTTGCGATGCAACTTACAGACACCGTTCATCCGCCCGGTGGGGCCACCGCTCTTATCGCGGTGATTGGGGGAAGTACCATTCATGACCTTGGCTACTGGTATGTTCTTTGCCCGGTAGCTTTGGGAGCATGCATAATGGTGGGTGTAGCTTGGGTAGTTAACAATTTGAGTGGAGAAAAGAGTAGGAAATACCCCCACCAAGCAGACTGAAATCTAGATGAATTTTTTTGTGTCCGATATTTCAGATTTGCCCAACTAAGAAAGCTTTGGCTATAAGGAGTTCTTAACTTGATACGCCGGGATAGCTCAGTTGGTAGAGCAACGCATTCGTAATGCGTGGGTCGTCGGTTCAAATCCGATTCCCGGCTCTCCTTAATCTGCCATCTTATACAATTATACAGAATCTTTATAAATGTGTATGGATGTGGTGAAAAATTGATACCATCTTGCTAAGAGCAGAAATGAAAGTTATCGAAGTGAGTATGTATTCTAAAGTAATCCTTTTCTTATTCTCTGGGCTAGCCTTCCTTTTGGGTTGTGAAGAAGAAAATGTTGTGGGGGGAGCTAAAGCGGATGGTGAGTCTGCACTTACCCGAATGGAAAAAATAAAAGAGCTTGAGGCAGATTTGGAAATTGCCGAATGGGAAAATGCCCGCCTCAGCTTAAAGCTTAGAAAAGTTAACGGAAGTTCGTTGGTAAGAGATAAAAGAACGAACCTTTGGCACTATGATGTGGAACGCACTCCTTTTACTGGCCGAGCGGTCGAACTGTATGCCGATGGCAATCCCCAGGCAGAGGCTTACTTTCTGGACGGGCAAAAAGATGGCATGGAAAGATTTTGGTATCCCAATGGTCAGTTGAAGGAGGAGGGGCAGTGGTTTAATAACCGTGCCAATGGATTGATGCGTTCCTGGGAGGAAAATGGGAAATTGTCCAAAGCGGTTCGGTATAAAAATGGCGACCTCATAGAGGTCCTTCGGCAGTAAGGATTACCTCGAAAAATTCAAACCCCGTGGAAGGGGAACTTCCCCGATCCATTCAGGACGTTCGCAAAAAATTTCTCCCCATGGAGTAGTAAGTACTTCTTTGACCAAAATTTGATAAGCCTTTTCGGGTTGGCCGTAGGAAAAGGTGAGCAGGATGTCGGTGCGCTGGTTTGGTTTATTTTTCTGATCTGAGTCGCAGATAACAATCGGACCGCCTGCTCCAGATTCATCTGGGCAAAAATAATGCAAGCGGTCAGGGAAGGGCGTATTGAAACGGAACAGTACATCTGCCTGTCCTGAGCCGTTACCTAAAATATTTTGGGAATATAATTTTTCAGAATCTTCGGGTGCGTATCCTATCATGAATGCATTTCCATAGGTCGAGTTATCAAGCTGTAAGCGGTAGGATAGTTTTCGGTCGAAAAATAAAGTGTTTGGGGGCGTTGCATTATGGTCGTTCATGGTGTCCCGTTTTACTTCAAAGCGATTGTTTTCCCATTTAACATCCAAAAGCACTTCAATGGCGAGAAGCCGGGTGGTTTCCCATTGAATGCCAAACTCTTTGGCTTCCTGTAGGATGGGGTCAAAAGTGTCCCGCTGGACCATTCGGGGGGAATGCTGAGCGATATGACGCCATTGGTCTCTCCAGGTATGAGCAAAAGCAACCCGCCACTTGGCTAATTCTGTTTGAGCAGAAGCGGGGTAATCGAGGGTGTAAAAATGAAAGAGGTTTTGCCTGAGCTCATAGTTTTCGATTCCAAAAAGAAATTCGCGAAACTGATCTTCCTCGAGTGCAAAAATAGAGCGCAGGTAAAAATCACTGAATTTATTGAGCCTGAAAGAATCAAAAATCCTGCGTCCAAGTACTTCTTTGGGGTGGATTTGAGCATTTGCCTGGGAGAAAGAAATCAAGCCAGAGAGGACAACTAGCAGGCATGGAAATAAACGGTGCATCTTTTTGGAAAGTACTTAATTTATTTTTGGCTACAAGCAATTTAGGAATCTGTTTGCTGTGTAAAAAGAAGAACCCCTTCTTCAAAAACCCAAAATATGCTTTGATTCCTGCCGGAGCAGGGATTGATAGAGAAGCTTGCACCTGTGCTCTTTGGGCCAAAATGTTGAATCCGTGCTTGGTGTTTGTTTTTTCGTGCAAACAAAAAAAGAAGCAAAGAGATTGATCTTAGGTGTTGAAGAAATCGTGTGCAGGTGGATGGTTGGTCGTCCTTTTTCCTTAGTTATAAGCGAATAATTTTACCAAGAAGTTTTTCATAACACTTGCCTGTTTTCCAAAGAGTTAAGAAAAGAGGTTCATGCGGTGTCTATTTTCTACGGTTTTCTTTTTGGTTTCGGTCTTTGTTTATGCCCAAGTATCACCGATGCCTGATCCATCCCGGTCCTTAAAGCTGACCAGGGTAAAGGGCGTTTCGGCTGATACTCAACCAACGATGGACTCGGCCCGTTATGGGCTCAGCCGGTTGCTGGATGGGAAACTGCCGAAGGATGGATGGAGGTCCACTTGGACTGTTTGGTACCAAAAAGATCCAACCATTGAGTTTGATCTTGGGGAGCCAAAGAGAATTGGGGCGATTCGTATATATTTCCAGACTTGGGCGAGGGATGATGAACTCAAAAGCATCGGAGTTTCGGTAAGCTTGAATGGTTCGTCTTACCATCCCTTTAATGAATATGGAGAGATTGTAGCGGTTACGGAACGAGGAACTTGGGTGGAGATGGATTTGCGTGCGGTCCGGGCGAGGTATTTTAAACTGAGCCCGCAATTTCAGGGGTGGGGGCACCAGTGGGGAGAGGTGGAGTTTTGGGAACTCGCAGAGTAGGAGCTTTTGAATCTAAGTAAGCTCTCTTTGTTTTTGACCGCCGGCTTTCCGGCTTGGTCTCTCATGGTCTCCTTAGTTGCCCTCCAAGTACCAGCTGCGTTTCTTTGGTATGGCACCGAAGCGATCGCTTGGGGTCTTGGGCTGATCATGCTGGGAATGGGGATCACGCTTGAACCTAAAGATTTCAGCCAGGTATTAAAAGCGCCCAAGGTCATAGTGTTAGGGGTGGCCCTTCAGTTTCTTATCATGCCCGCCTGGAGCGCTCTTCTTGCATGGGTGCTTGGGTTGCGCCCTGAGCTGGCAGTGGGGCTAATCCTTGTTGCCTGCTGCCCGGGAGGAACCGCATCCAATGTGGTTGTTTTTCTCGCTAGGGCAAAAGTTGCTCTTTCAGTAAGCCTTACCCTTTGTTCCACATTAATCGCGGTAGTTTTAACCCCCTGGCTCACCTACCTATATGCTGGTCATTATTTGCCCATTGAGCCATGGGCGTTGTTAAAAAGTATTCTCTGGATTGTTCTGTTTCCCTTAGCCCTGGGTATTATCCTCAAAGGATGGTTTCCAAAAACCGTGGCAAAAGTATCAGGGTTCTCTCCGGTGGTTTCCGTTCTTTTTATCCTTTTAATCGTTGGCTTCATCCTGGCATCGAAAAGGGATACAATTTTAGAAAATGGCTGGATTCTTCTTGTGGCTACGGGGCTGCTTCACTTGGGTGGTTTTTTTCTGGGATACATAGCATCCTCATTTTTGGGGCGAAGTTTTCAGGAGAGACAGACGCTTTCCATTGAAGTGGGTATGCAAAACTCGGGCCTTGGTGCTGCCTTGGCAACCAAGCATTTTCCGATGATGCCTTTGGCTCCCGCACCCTGTGCAATGAGTGCGATATTGCACTGCTTGATTGGCAGTATTTTGGCATCCAAATGGGCAAGGGATAATGATAAATTAAATACACCTGACGATGGATCCAGTTAGCAAAAAACGACCCCACCAATTGGAGCCAAAAGTTCACTGGTCACGGGTTACTGGTTATATGCAACTGGGAATCATTGAGGAGGCTTTGATCGAGCTGGCTATGCTTCCGGACGATGACCAGTGGGGCAAAAAGAAGCGGGCAATGCGGCTCGAAATTTTTCAGCAACAAAAGAATTGGCAGGAGATGGCCGAGGTTGCCCATGGTTTACGCATGGAGTTTCCCGAAGATGTGCAATGGTGGATTGCTGATGCTTTTGCTACGCGGAGAAGTCAGTCGATCGAGCAGGCGAGAGAGATTTTATTGGAGGGGTTGGTTTGCCACTATGAGGATGCGACCATTCGGTTTAATTTGGCATGCTATGCCTGTCAGTTGGGGAGCCTGGGAGAATGTATGGACTTTCTCAAGGAAGCGGTCAAAAGGGATGAACGCTTTAAGGTAATGGCAATGGAGGACGAGGATTTGAAGGATGTTCGTGATGCCCTCAGGCAAATGGGCTGGGGAGATGTCGTGGCCTAAAGAGATGCTACGGATTCAATGGGGGGTGGTGAGCCGTTTTTTAAGCTCCAGTAATGCTCCATTTGAAGGGTAATCAGGAAATTCTGTCAGAAGGTAGGTAATATCGTGGAGAGAATCATCCAGCCTGCCTGCCCCATAATAATTCATGGCCCTTAAGGTCCGATAATAGCGATCCCGTGGATTGATGGCAACCAGGGCGTTGAGGTAGCGCAAAGATGAGGTGGTGTCTCTTTCCCAATCTGCAGATGACAACAAGTTGTGTAAGATTCTAGAAATAATTTCGGTAGTTGTAGCTGGCAACAAGTCTTCGTTCCCTACATCCGAATTGGTCAACTCACTGGCTTGGGTACGGGAAATCTTCTGACCCGCAAATGCGTCGATCAAGATGGCATCATCATTGGGTTGGTTTTCTTCTTTGTAAAAAGCCAGAAAATGGCCAGGTGTGGCCAAGCCATGGATAGGAAGATCAATTTTCTTTCCTAATTCCATAAGCAAAACAGAGAGAGTGATAGGGATGCCTGTGCGGTCATCAATGACATCATTCAGGTAGCTGTTGGCCCGGTGATAAAAATCGAGGTTACTGCCATGGTATCCGTAGTGAACAAACATTTGATCCATCAAAATATGCAGTTTCTCTATTTGAGTTGCAGCGGGTGGAATATTTTCGGCAATACGCTCTGCCATTTGATCCAATCTTTTGAGGTATTGGGATCGTTGGAAGTGCGGGTTGTCCAACTGGGCAACAAGCAGGGCAGATTTCGCTAAAATATAATCGTTCTCGGACTCCTTTTCAAGCAGGTCTACGAGTTCATTGAGAACTTGGGTGACCCTGACCTGCTCTGCGGACTGGCGGAGCCTTTCGCTGGCTTTTTCCAGCTCAATGGCTTGGTCAATTAAGGCTTGCTGTACCGAACTTCCCATACCTGCAAGCTCAAGAAGTTCATCCCTGGATAAACTTTCCTCAAAAGCAAAGGTTTGAGAAAGTTCGAAGGCCCGCTCCCGAACCTGGGGTGAAATTGACCCTGGGGAAAGCCTTCTGGTAACTCTAAAATTTCGGAATTCGGCTCCAGGTTCACGAAATTTACAAAAGCCCACCCAACCTTCTTTGAGGGTTAAGTTTACCGTTTGGATGCAACCTTCGCCGTTAATTTTACAAATGATCTGCCCCCCTTGTTCAACCCGCACCGAAAGATGGTTCCACTCCCCGGGCCGGTATGCAGGGGAGGGGGTGGTCTCAATGATGTCCCAGTCAAAAACTTTCGGTCCGTTAAAACATGTGAGTCGGAGCGATCGGTTGGTTGGATAAAAACCAAAATTTCTATGCATACCATCCGAGCAAAATACAATTCCTGCCGCCCCGCTTTCATCTTCTAACTTTACTTCAACCTCGAGGTCAAACGGGGGTTGGATGATCGAATTCTGGTTCAGGCATATCATTCGGCCACCAAATCCTTTCCCCATCCCTGATGCTTTAATAACCCCAGCAATTTGTTTCCACTCTCCCCCCATCGGGCGGGCCCATTCATCATCTTCCAGTGTTCCAATTCGAAGCCATTCCTCAATGGGTATGGGGTTGGAGTCGTTCATTAAGGAAGATAAAGAGTGGGAAGGAACACCAAATCCCATGGCCCCTCCTGATTTGATCGTGAGCACGGCAATGACCTCTCCCGAACGGTTGATCACCGGGCTTCCACTGCTACCAGCTTCAATCGGAATGGCTACCTGCACCATGGGGCGTCCGTCCCCAAACTCCAACTCACGAACCGCAGCAACCACCCCCCGGCTCACACTTAATCCAAATCCCAAGGGGTTGCCCACAGATAGAACAGATTGCCCGGGAAGAACCAAAGAAGAATCACCCAAGGGGAGAACAGGGAGATCCGTTTGATCGATTCGAAAGATGGCCAGGTCCCGACTGCGGTCAATCGCAAGAATCTCGGTAGGGTGGCAAAGCGTGCCATCTTCCAGTTCGACTGTAAATTCGCGATGTTCACCAATGACATGGAAGTTGGTCGCGATCACTCCATTTGGTGCCACGGCAAACCCAGTACCTATTCCCCAGGGGCCGCCCCCACGGTTGACGCTTGAGATGGTGACCACCGAAGGCTTTACTTGCAAGGCGAGCTCAGCAAAAGGGTCCTTCTCTAATTCATCCGCCCCCAGAGGAAGAAGCAAAGTGCTCAATAAGGTAAAAGTGAGGAGCAAATGAATCTTATGGGTCACAGCAAGCATCCATGAGAAAGAAACACTTTCCCGCAAGCCAAGCCTGCAATTTTTAAGCGAGTACAAGAAGACCGTGGGCTCAGGCAGATAGCTGGTTTTCTTCATCTGTCCCGTCCTTGGAGAAAGTAAGCTCGGACTGTTCTTCCTCCTCCAAATCATTCGTATTGGCATCCACATAAGAAGAAGGAATGTCCTTTTTCGTTCGCACACCCATGGCTTTTAGCTTTTCTGCCTGTCCGATGAGATTTCCAGGACCAGTGGACAGCTGCCCAACAGCACGCTCATGTGCACCTACCGCTTTGTTTAGGGATTTTCCCACCTCTTCCAAATTTCCCAGAAAGCCGGTAAATTTATCGAAGAGTAAACCGGCTCGCTTGGCAATGTCCTGGGCATGCTTGTTTTGTTTTTCAAGTTTCCAAAGGTTAGAAACAGTCTTGATAGTAGCCATTAAAGTGGAGGCAGTAATCAGAGCAATCTTGCGATCAAACGCATATTGATAGAGTTCCGGGTCTTCCGCCAAGGCTGCACCGAATGCAGGTTCAATAGGAATGAAAAGCAAAGTGAAGTCTGGGCAGGTGAGTTCTTCTATGGCTGAATAATCTTTGGCTGATAATTCATCGATATGCTTGCGCACTGAAACCAAATGCTCTTTGAGGGCTTTTTTTCTCTCTTCTTCCGATTCGGCGGAAATAGATCGTTCGTAAGCAGTGAGGGATACTTTGGCATCTATGATTAACTGGCGTTCTCCAGGTAGAAAAATAATGGCGTCCGGCCTTTTCCCATCAAAGCTCGATTGCATGGAGAACTCCTGGTTTTTAGTGAGCCCAGAGGCTTCCAGCGCTCTTTCTAAAATAAATTCTCCCCAGTCTCCCTGTTTTTTAGAGTCTCCCTTGAGGGCGCGGGTGAGGTTGCGGGCATCCTCGCTAAGTTGGTTTTGGGCTTGTTGCAAGCCAGAGACAAATTCCCGCAGGGCTACATGGCGGTGGGCATCTTTTTCGTGAAGATCTTCAACTTTTTTACGAAATTCCCGAATGTCTTTATCCAAAGGTTGGAGAACAGTTTTGATCTTTTCCTGGTTGAGTTCAGAAAACTTCGCTGATTTTTGTTCGAAAATTCGGTTGGCCAGGTTTTCAAATTTTTCCTGCATTTGCCGGGCAGTTTCAACCTGTTCAGATGCTTGCTCTTTTAGCCTCCTTTCCAGTTCCTTGTTTTGGGTGCTGATGCGGGCACCCTCCGTTTCGGATTGGAGCAGTTTTTCACGAAGTTCCATTTCCAGTTCGCTGGATTTGAGCGTGCCCTGCCTGAGCAGTTCGATTTCTTTGGCCAGGGAGTGATTTTCCTGTTCCAGGAGCTGGAGCTTTTCTGTCAATTGGGTGAGTTCTTCCTGCCCGCTCCGGCGCTGCCTGATAAAGTATACCAAAAAGAAAACCAATCCCAGGGCTAACCCTGCCAACAGATAAATAATAGATTCCACTGATGATTAAAGTGGTTTGGGCAAAGAGTGTTGTCAAGACTGCTGGGTTTTATGCCATCTTTTGGTAAATTCTTCTTTGAGATTGATGGATGGAATTGATTTCCAGACTTGATCATTTTCAATCGATTCGAAAAAGATAGGCGTATGATGAAGTGGAAAATTGGGTTTTTTATTTATTGCGGGCTGGTCCTTTATCTTTCTTCCCTTTCCCCAAAGGAAATTCCGGATCCGGTTTTCTCTGTGCCCGATGAAGCATTGCACTTCATCGAGTATGCATTGATGGGAGTTTTAGGGTGGGCAGCCTTCGGTCGTGGAAGTGCAGGCTTCCCCTGGGCAATCTTTGCTTTTTGTTGCTGTTTTGGGATTGCAGATGAATGTTTTCAGGACTGGCTTGGCCGTTCCCGAACTGCAGATGTCTGGGATGTGGCAGTGGATGCAATAGGTGCCTTTGCCGGTTTGTTATTATCCATGGTTTTTTGGAAGCGGTGATTTGCCTTACCGATAATACATTCAGAAGAGATTTAAAAATTCAGTAATCAATGAAAATAGAAAAAAAAGATGGCATGGCCCCCTTATCGCGCCGGGGACTTATTAAAAGTGGTCTTGCTGGGATAGCAGGTGCTGGGGCTTTGGTTTCAGGACTCTCCTCCGGATGTTCCAGGGAAGCAGGAAATTCTAAAAAGAGACTTGGGAACATTCGACAATCGGTCGTATACTGGTGTTATGCGAAGCATTGGACGGTGGAAGAGACCTGCCAGCATGCGGTCAAATTGGGTTGTGAAAGTATCGAGCTTATTGGCCCCCAAGATTGGCCAACGCTAAAAAAATACGGCCTTACCTGTGCCATTGCCCCCATCGCAGTGGAGGGGAAACCATTTGTGAAAGGATTTAATAATCCAGAATATCACCCATGGCTCATTGATATAACCAAGAAAGCAATCGATGACTCTGCTGATTTTGGATGTCCCAATGTCATTGCCTTTACCGGTTTTAAAGAAGAATTTTCTGCAGAAGATGGAGCCAAAAACTGTATCAATGGCTTCAAGCAGCTTGCCAGCTATGCAGAGAAAAAAGGCGTTACCGTTTGTCTCGAAATGCTCAATAGTCGGGTCGGGCACCATCCGGATAAGGGCCACCCTGGTTATCAGGGAGATCATATCGATTACTGCATGGATATTTTAGATGCTGTGGGCTCACCCCGAATTAAATTACTTTTTGATGTCTACCATGTTCAGGTAATGGATGGGGATGTTATCCAAAGAATCAGGGAGTGTGGGGATAGGATTGGCCACATTCATACTGCCGGGAATCCGGGGAGAGGAGAACTGAATGAGTCGCAGGAGCTCAACTATGCCCCCATTATGAAAACCTTGCTCGATATAAATTATCGTGGCTTTGTCGGTCAGGAATTTATTCCTACGGGAAACCCACTGGAAAGTTTGAAACAGGCAGTGGAAATTTGTGATGTCTAAACGGTCTCATTTTGAGACCTTGCACTCTTGCCGGTGAAGGAGCCTCTTCGCTTTGTAGATTTATTTTGTGGGGTAGGCGGGTTTCGCCAGGCCATGGAAAAGAGGGGGCACGGCTGTGTGCTTTCTTCGGACTGGGACCCTCATGCCCAATTGATTTACGAAAAAAACTACGGAGAAAAACCGCAGGGTGATGTTACGAAAATAGAGGCAACAGATGTTCCGGAGCATGACCTGCTTTGCGGTGGGTTCCCTTGCCAACCATTTAGCATATCCGGTAACCAGCTTGGCTTTGCTGACAGCAGGGGCACACTGCTTCATCAAATTCTCCGGGTAGTGGAAAATACCAGGCCTAAAGTTGTTCTGCTTGAAAATGTGAAAAATTATCTGACACACCAGGGGGGGAGAACGATGGAAGCGACCTTGAAACTCCTTGATGTTGCCGGTTACCAGGTCTTTTTTCAGGTACTTAATTCTTCGAACTTCGGAGTTCCTCAAAAACGGGAAAGGCTGTTTTTTGTCTGTTTTCGAAAAGATGCGGGGGTGGATCAATTTACCTTTCCATGCCCACTGGACCAAGATGTTGCTTTGGAGGACTGTTTATTGCCAGAAGCGGATCCCAGGTTGAGTTCTCTTTGGATCAAACGGGATGATTTAAGGCTCCGGGACTCATTGCCGACGGATCGAGCCAATAAGCCTCTGCGTGTGGGTACTGTAGGCAAGGGGGGGCAAGGGGAGCGGGTGTACAGCACCAAAGGACATGCGATTACCCTTTCAGCCTTTGGGGGTGGAATTGGTGCAAAGACGGGGATGTATCTTGTCGGGGAGAGGATCCGGCGGCTTCACCCCTTGGAGTGCCAAAAAATTATGGGCTTCCCCGATAATTTTATTTCGCACGAAAACTTCAATATTGCATACAAGCAATTTGGTAACTCAGTAGTGGTCCCCGTGGTTTCCGCAATTATCGAAAAAATTGAAAATACCTTGGCTGAGGATAAGCTTATCGCTGCCTGAATACAGGAACTATGTTTGCCCGCCGTTCTGCAAAAAATACACTCTGGTGCCTTTTGGGTTGTGCGATAGGAGACTTGGGTACAATTGCCGGCTTTCAGTGGTACTATTCGCCAGACGCTATTCCTCGGGATTGGTGGATGACGGTTTGGGGATTAGCAATGTGTGCAGGTATTTGCACTAGTGTTATTCTTGAAACAATCATCCTTTGGAAGCAGCTGGGGCCACGGGAGGCATTTAAAACAGCTGTGGGAATGAGTATGGTTTCGATGGTATTAATGGAAGCAGCAATGAACCTTGCTGATTATGGAATGATGGGGGCTCCTGCAATTACCTTAAGCATTCTGCCCGTTACTCTAGGGGCAGGATTTCTAGCTGCTTGGCCATACAATTACTGGCGCTTAAAAATACATGGGCGCTGTTGCCATGGGTAATCCCGAATCTGGAAACCTCATTCCTTTTTCTATACTTGCCCTAACCTGTGGATTCTAACTAGATTCGCTAAGTAAATGAAACTGCTCTACCGAGAAGATGTTGAGGAAGCCGGTTACGATCTCCCGGCAGAAGGTTTGTGTGCCAATATTGGAGAGCAGGAAATGGCGGCTCTTAAATTTGGTGGTGAGTGGGTGCTGGCTCGGGATGAAGTCCTGGTTTCTGATGGGCATGAGCAACAGTTTTTATACATGGTGGTTCAAGGCCAGGTGGGGATTTACAAAGCCGATGAGCAGGGGCGCAACCAGGAAATCGCTTCCTTGGGTGTCGGGGCTGCATTTGGAGAGATGGCCTTTCTCAGTGGTGGAGTCGCCTCTGCCACTGTGCAAGCGGTAGGGGAGTGTATCCTCTGGAGAATGAACCATGAGCGGCTACTTGAATTTATTGGCGAGCATGGCTTTGCCGGCGGGCAATTATGTTTAAATGTAGCCAGTATTTTATCGGGCAGACTGGTTGATGGAAACCGTAAGGTTTTGGATATGGGAAGGGAGTTGCAGGAGTCCCTGTTGCATTTGCAGTCCGCTTCGGATGCAGATCAAAAGAAGTCCGAGGCACTGAAGCAAATGCAGAGCAAGGTCTCGAACATGCAAAATGCATTTAAGGGCAGTGCGGTAAAAAAATCCGGATTAAGCCCATTTACTTTGGTTGCTTTTGCTCTCGCTGGCTTGAGTACAATGGGAATGGTCGGACTCTTTCTTTCCATTGATGACTCGGTTGCAGATCGGGCAGATACTTTGGCCAAGGAGGTAGAAAAGCTTGAGAAAAATGAGGCTTTTTACCTCCAGTTAAAAAAGCAGCTGGAGGGGGAGAATGCGGAGATGGTCGAAGAGACCAATTCTCTAAGACAAGAGAAGGAGAACCTCAAAGAGGAAGTTGCAGAATCTGAAGAGAAAGTGGCTGAGCTCAAGGACGAGGTACGAAGCCTGGAGCGAGACCTAAGCAGGGCCAAAGACGACATCGTCCGGGCACAAAGAGCCCGTCCAGTGGAAGTAAAACCAGTGGATTCTGGTAAACCTGTCATTAGCCAAACCTTTGTCGATTCCGTCCTTAAGTGGGCTCATAAATATTCTACCTTGGCCTTTCCAACAGAAATCAGTGTTTTGAGCCAACCTGTGACCCTGACCGATCGTTCGCAGCAGGTGCAGGTTCCCGTTTCTCCTGGAGGGAAGCTAAGAGCTACCCGTTTTCATCCATCCGCCAAGGGCTATTTGGTCGTTGCCCAGTTAAACAGCGACAAACTGCTTGCCACTGTAAAAGTAGACAACACAAGCTTTATCGAATCCCTCGCACCGAAGTACACCAAGCATATGAACTCAATGGGAAACTCGGTGCGTAACCCTTACGAAAAAAAAACTCTAGATAACTTTTCGGGTTCCTTTAAGCCACTTGGTGAAGCCATTAAAAAGTCACCAGTAAGCACCCCTAGTCCTAAGGGTTCAAGTACTCTGCAACCTGCTTCCTCTGCTCGCTTGATCCAGAGCAAGCCATTGATGCCACAAAAGGGAGAAGACTTTTTAAAGGCTACAGCACCGGGCACGATCTCTGATTCTCAAAACGATCATGGAACGGGATGTGTGTGCAAAGATTGCCGGGCAAAAAAGATTGGTAAAGGCAGTTTGTTTCCCGAATAATTTTTAAAGGGGGGAAAACAGGGCATAGATGCCTGCTCCAATGATTGCAGAGAATACAGAAATAATGAGGTAGGCATTTTGGTTGTTCCAACGGGTAAACCTTTCCCAACCCGAATACCAATAAACAGACACTTCTTCCCCGAGACGGTACCTTTGCAGATCTTCGAGAAAAGCTGTGGCATTGGAGAAACGATGGCCGCGCGAGCGGTGCAAAGCTTTCATGCAAATGGCCTGTAAGTCTCTAGGAATTTTTCTTTCCGGAGCAACTTCCCTGGGCAATCGATACGTTTCCTCCAACAACTTCTGTTTGATTTCGGTGATATCTTCCCCCTGCAGAAACGGCTCTAATGTAAGCATTTCAAAAAGCAGGATGCCCAGAGCAAAAACATCAGATTTTTCGTCGAGGTCGCTTAAACCACGGGCAATCTCTGGAGTCATGTACATGGGGGTGCCGTAGTGCATGCCACTGCGGGTTAAGCTAAGGTCTGTCGAAGCACCTTCTTCCCCCAGTTCTTTGGCCAGGCTTTTTCCTCCAAGCACTTTGGCTAATCCCCAATCGAGCACATAAACTTCACCAAATTTACCGATAATAATGTTGGCTGGTTTTAAGTCTCGGTGAACCACTCCGATCTCGTGAGCATATGCGATCGTTTGGCTGACCTGAATGAGGATATCAAGCAAACGGGGAAGGGGGAATTTATCAACAGCTTCGGGCACTTCATGTTTTAAATCGAGAAGGATTTGCCGCAGGTCCTGCCCAACCACCCGTTTCATCGTGAAAAACAACTGGCCCGCTCGGTCTCGTCCAATCTCATACACCGGTACTGTTCCGGGGTGTTGAATGTTGGCGGTTACCCGGGCTTCTCGAACAAAGCGCTGCGTTTCAATGTCAGAGTCCTGGAGGTCTTGGTGAAGAGTTTTATAGGCTACCATCCGGTGGAGGTTCACATCTTCCGTAAGGTAGAGCTTGGCTGTTCCTCCTTCGCTGAGGGGTTTTAATTCATCATATTTTAATGAACCACTTTTCCATGCCCGAGGAAGTACCTCATCGGTTTTCTCCTGATTAAGTTGATGGTTTTGCTCCTCTTTCTTGATCACGATACTTAGCTTGGTTTCACATTACTAGAGTTTTGGGTGGGGTGCAAGAAGTGCCGAACCTTTACGGACGCTTTGGCATTTTTTTTCCGATATGCTTGGTCTTTCTTTTACGGGCAAGGGCCATTTGTTTTTGTCTTTCCCTAAGCCCTTCCTTTCTTTCGGCCGAGAGTTTTGATGCACACCTGGGGCAGGACACCCCGGCCTCGTACTCTGGTGAATTGTAATCCTCCGCAGCTAGAGGCCATCTACATGAAAAGCAAAGCTCGGTCTTTCCCTCTGCCAGCCCGTGGACAACAGATACCCGGTGATCAAAAACGAAACATTCCCCCTGCCACTTACTCTCCTCCGGGTTCATTTTTTCGAGGTAGTTGAGAATGCCACCTTTAAGGTGATAGACCTCATCAAACCCGTTTTGAACAAGGTGGGCGGATGCTTTTTCGCAACGGATCCCACCGGTGCAAAACATTGCCACTTTTTTCTTTCTCGATTCTCCCCATCGTTTTTCAACAAAATCGGTCCATTGGCCAAAGGTTTGGGTATTGGGGTTGATCGCCCCATCAAAACTACCGATCTCTACCTCATAGTTATTTCGCACATCAATCACCTCAATGTCAGGCTGGGAAATGAGATCATTCCACTCCTCGGGTTCCACATATTTCCCGGACCCATTGGAGGGAAGAATGGACGGGTCTCCCAAAGTGACAATCTCTGGCCTGGTAATAATCCGCAGACGATAAAAGGTGGGGCGTGGAGTCGTCATGGAGCGAATCGGAAGGTTAGTAAACCTGTCATCCTTGCAAATGAAACTAAGGATACGGTCCAATGCCTCAGGGCTGCCAGAAAGGGTGGCATTGATTCCTTCATTCGCTAAAATCAAAGTGCCGCTAACTTTTTCTTTTTCACCGAGTTGCTCCAGTTTCGGTTTCCATTCCTTATGCTCTGGGAACTCAGCAAACCTGTAAAAGGTTATGACTTTTTGTTCCATCTTCGATTTTCTACGAATTGGTTAAGAGGGATTTGCCACGCACGGTTTGCAACCAAAAATCTGCCATCAGGGCGGAGCCGTGTGGGGTGGGGTGCACGCCATCTCCAGCCCAGTGTTGAGCAGGTGCATATTTAATCGCCTCAGTAAACATCTGATGAAAGGGGACAAAAGCCGTAGAGAACTTTTCTGCAACCTTGCGTGCGGATGCACGGTAATGGTCAAATTCAGGGAACCAGCTTTCTTTTACCGCGCCACATTTCAATACAAATGGTTCGCAAATGATGATTTGTACATCGGGAATGGCTTTGAGCGTTTTTTCAATCAGGGCCATGTAGTCATTCTCATATCTTTGTACGGTTCCATCATACTTTCCCTGCAAACCATGCCAGATGTCGTTAACCCCTATTAAAATACTGAGGATGTCGGGTTGATAATCTAGGCATTCCCTCTGCCACCTCGCGTCTAGCTGATGTACTTTATTACCCGAAATGCCACGATTATATATCGAAAGTTCCAATTCTGGCTGACTGGTAAGCAGGGAAGAGGCTGCCATGCTCGCATATCCATTGCCCATGGATTTTTGATCATTTGCTTTGGGAGATTGCCGGTTTTGGCGGCGGGCGTCTGTAATGGAGTCTCCCTGAAAAAGGATGGTCATCCCTTTCTCCAATCGAATCTTTTTAGATGCTTCTTTTTTTTGAGCATGGGCAGTCGGGGATAAGCTTGCAGCGATCCCAGAGAGAGCAAATCCTCCAAGCAGCTTCCTTCTCGAAAAAGTGGGTATATTAATCATGATGTGATCAAACAAATTTCCCTCTTCTGTGGCAATGGGTAATTCAACCGATTTTGGCGCTTGCAGAGGAGGGGTAGAGACATTCATTTTACCGCAAATGAATCCAGAACAAACACTCATCAGCCAAGGCATAACTTTACCCTCTGCACCCAAGGCTGCAGGCATGTACAAACCGATGGTAATCAGCGGTAACCTCGCATATTTATCCGGCCATTTACCAATTCTGGCAGACGGAACGATGCTTGTCGGGCAAGTGGGTGTGGATTGCTCAGTGGAAGAGGGAAGTGCAGCCGCCCGCCAGGTTGGGCTCAATATGCTTGCTACTTTAAAGTCAGGTCTCGGTTCTCTCGATCGGATCACACAGGTCGTGAAACTGCTGGGCCTAGTCCATGCACCCGAAAGCTTCACCCAGCACCCTCTGGTCGTCAATGGGTGCAGTGAATTACTGAAAGAAGTTTTTGGAGACGATGTGGGAGTGGGTGCGAGAAGTGCTTTCGGAGTGTCCGGTCTGCCCGGTGGTGCCATCATCGAAGTGGAAGGAATTTTTGAGATCAAGGAGTGAGCGTAAAAAAGAAAATCCTGTCCATCCTCGCAATCCTGTTGGTTGCCCTTGTCTTGGTATTTCTTTTTCACCCACAGTTCCTTACCTTGTATGCCAGATGGTTCACCGTGCAAAATGCCCAGCCAGGTGCAGATGCAATCATTTGCCTGTCCGGGGACCGGCAGACGCGGACACCCGAATGCCTAAGGTTATGGAACAACCAGTTCGCTCCAAGGCTATTGGTTACTCAGGAAAAACCTAAGAACAAAGAATTTAACCAACTGGAGCTTAGCCACTTAGAGTTTGCCCGGGCCGTCACCCAGCGAATGCGATTGGATGCAAAATGGGAGCTCTTGCCCTCTTTAAGTGATGGAGCCACCTCCACCTTTGATGAGGCAGAGGATGCCCTTGCCCTGGCTCGGGCTCAAGGTTGGCAAAGAATAATTATAGTGACGGATGAATTTCATACCCGCCGGTCCTTGCTTGCCTTTGAAAAAGTTTTTAAAGGCAGTGGCATAGTTGTACAGGTAGCTGGTGCCCCCAATGAAGTGTTTTCTGTGTATGATTGGTGGAAGTCGGACCGTGGGATTTTGGCTTATTTTTCAGAAACCATAAAGTTCCCTGTATACTTACTTTGGGATCACGAGCCAAAGCTCGTCAGCAACGATTAAAAATAATTAGACAGCTTAGAACTAATCTAACTCTTTAACTGCTAAGTTTTTATACCATGCTTCCAGGGGTGGCCCTCCATGTACTTGAAGGCCAAATTTTCCTGAAGTTGGGATGTCTGGATCTTTTTCCCGATAGGTGATCGTACGGTTGTCATTCAGCCAAATTGATATTTTTTGATCGCTAGCCAAAACCCGTAAATGGTTCCAGCTTCCCTTTGGTTTTACCCATTTGCAAAGTTCGTCCTGAGAAGTGCTTGCGAGAAAACGGTTTCTTCTCGATTCATCATAGAGCCACCCCCAAAGGTATCCATCCTTAAACGAGCCAAGGTCGCATTGGAAACCTACCATTTCATGTGAGTTGGGCAATCTTTGGCTCCAAAATTGTACACCTGCATTGTGACCTCTCCCAACCAGCTTACATTCAAAAATGAGGTCAAAGTTCCGGTAATCTTGGTTGGATACGAGAAAGTGGTTCCCATGTATGGGCTGATCTAACCTGCCCGCAACAATGCAGCTGTTTTCTACCCGAAAATACTCGGGGTTTCCTTCCCACCCGAGCAGAGTTTGCCCATCAAACAAAGAGATTCTTTGCAGTTTGGCAGATAAGCCAAAGGAAAAAGCAAGGAGCGAAAGCCCAGAAAGAAAAAGTCTCAATGGTCTATTGCCTGTCCTGCACCCGTGGGCACACGGATCTTCTCCACGAGCTCCTGTACTTCTGGGGGAGGCGGTGGGGTGAGGGAGCTTACCACGAAGGCAACGGCAAAATTAATCAACATGCCCAAAAACCCTATCCCTTCTGGTGATATACCAAACCAGTAGTCCTTGCTCTCGGTGAGAAACTGGAAATGGATAATATAACCCAGTGTAAATCCGATTCCGCAAATCATCCCCGCAATTGCACCTTGCTTGTTTATTTTTTTGGAAAAAATACCCATAATCAGGGTCGGGAAAAAAGAGGATGCTGCCAATCCAAATGCAAAAGCAACTGTCTTTGCCACAAAGCTGGAAGGTGGATTAATCCCAAAATAGGCCGCGATCGCAAGGGCACCGAAAGAAGCAATGCGGGCATAGCGGATTTCCTGCTTGTCGGAAATATCAGGCTTGAGGATTTTTTTCATCAAGTCATGGGACACAGAAGTGGAAAGAACAAGGAGCAAACCGGCAGCAGTGGAAAGAGCCGCAGCCACACAACCTGCCATAACCAAAGCAATCACCCACTTGGGCAAACCTGCCATTTCCGGGTTAGCCAGAACGATGATGTCCCGGTCGTAGTAAACTTCGTTTTCAGAATCAACCAGGGTGTTGGAAACGGGTCTTGGACCACCTTCGATTCTACCTTCGTCTGCGTAAACTGGTTTTCCATTAAATACAGATCCTGCTTTGTACTGCATGATCCCATCTTGGTTCTTATCGACCCAGGCAATCATCCCCTGGTTTTCCCAATTTTTAAACCACTGCGGTGCTTCCGCATATTTTTTCTGGTTAATTTCCTCCACAAAATTGGTGCGGGCAAACATACCAAGGGCAGGGGCAGTCAGGTAAATGATAGCGATAAAACCAAGGGTCCAGTAAGCAGATTTTCGAACCGCTTTCACATTTTTAACCGTAAAGAAACGGACAATTACATGGGGCAATCCGGCGGTACCAATCATCAAGGCTGCGGTAATACAAAACATATCCAAGGTGTTGCTTGAACTGGCCGTGTATTCCGCAAATCCTAGGTCGGTGGATATTTGGTTGATTTTTACGATCAGGGGAACCGATTCTTCTGCTCCATCTTTAATATAATTTCCAATCAAACCGAGCTGGGGTAGGGCACTTCCGGTAATAATGATCGATATGAACACGACTGGTATGGTGTAGGAGAATACCATCACACAGTACTGGGCAACCTGAGTGTAAGTGATTCCTTTCATCCCTCCTAAGCCCGCATAGAAAAATACGATGCTTCCACCAATAAGCACACCCATCCAAATTTCGATGTCAAACAGACGGGAAAAGACGATGCCCACCCCACGCATCTGGCCCATGATGTAAGTCATGCAGATGAAAATCGCACAAATAACAGCTACCAAGCGGGCACCATTGGAGTAGAATCGGTCCCCGATGAAGTCGGGCACAGTTGCTTTTCCAAATTTTCGTAAGTAAGGAACCATCAAGGTGGTAAGGAGAACAAAACCACCTGTCCAACCCATCAAAAACTTGGACGCACCATACCCGGCGGCGGCAATTCCGCCCGCCATGGAAATAAAAGTGGCAGCTGACATCCAGTCTGCAGCCGTGGCCATACCGTTGGCAAAAGGGGACACCCCACCACTCGCGGTGTAATATTCTTTGGTGGATCCTGCTCGGGACCTAATCGCAATCCCTATATAAACGGCAAATGTGATTCCGATAAAGATGAAGTTCCAGATGGTTTGGTCCATTAGTTCTCGTCCTCCTCTCCAAAGCCGTACTTTTCATCCAGCTTGTTCATCCATCTTGCATAGACGACCAGCAAGACAACGAAGCATATAATCGAACCCTGCTGTGCCATCCAAAACCCTAAGGGTGCACCACCGATCGAGAACTGATCGAGGTAGTCTT
>JAYOTQ010000029.1:0-19348 GCA_038150505.1 Opitutales bacterium
ATTTCTGGAAGGTAAGCAGGCTGGTTTTTTTTCCCGCGATAAGGGACAGGGGCTAAATAAGGGCTATCTGTTTCCAGCATCAATTTATTCACACCTTGATGTTGGACTGCTTTCCATAATTTCTCATTTTTAGGAAAGGTTAAAATACCAGTGAAAGAAGCCCGGCCGCCGCGTTCCATGAGCACCGAGATTTCTTTGATCCCTTCAGTAAAACAGTGAAAAACCACTTTTTCCCAGTCCACCCCAGCCTGGTCGATTTCCTTTACGCAATCATCGAAAGCGGATCGGGAATGGATAATAATGGGACAATCCAATTGCCGGGCAATTTTTAATTGGTGCCGGAAAGCTTCCTTTTGCCAAAAGATAATTTTTTCTGCATCGGATTTGCATTTCGGTAAACGAAAATAATCGAGACCAATCTCTCCCAATGCAACGGGCATGGTCATGCCCTTCCAAAAATTTTCTAATCCTTCCACTTGATTGGACCAATTTTCATCGACATAGCCTGGATGCAAGCCTGCTGAGTAATAGATTTGGTTTGGGTAACTTTGGGCAAGCTGTTGGTAGTCGGCCCAATCCTCAGGGCTGGTTCCCACGGTGACCATTTTTTCAACCCCGCGTTCTTGTGCACGCTCCAAAACACTCTCAAGTTCGTGATTTCTAAGAAAGCTTTGTAAGTGACAATGTGTATCAAACCAAGACATCTACTCGACCAATACAAAAAGTTCTGCCATGATCGCGACTTAAAACCTTTTTATTTAACTCTTTTACTTCTAAAACTTATCGAACCATGGAAAATGTTATTATTTTAGGAACTGGGTGTGCTGGTTTTACAGCTGGTATCTACACAGCACGGGCAAACCTAAATCCCCTCATTCTCGAAGGGAAACAACCGGGAGGGCAATTGACCACCACCTCGGAAGTGGAAAACTTTCCTGGCTTTCCTGAAGGTGTGGACGGTTATGATTTGATGGCCAACCTGCGCAAACAGGCGACTAAATTTGGGGCCCGTGTAGAAAATGCATTCATCGATCGGGTTGATTTTTCTGGCGATGTTAAAACTCTTTATTCCGGCGATAAATCATACCAGGCCAAGGTCATTATTATTGCAACCGGAGCTGCCCCCCGGTTGCTTGGAGTGCCAGGTGAGCAGGAAATGTATGGAGGCAAAGGAGTCACCACCTGTGCCACCTGTGATGGTGCCTTTTACAGGAATATGGATGTCGTCGTTATCGGTGGAGGAGACTCCGCCTGCGAGGAGGCTCTTTTTCTTACCCGCTTTTGTTCAAAGGTCACATTGGTCCACAGAAGAGATGAGCTGCGGGCTTCCAAAATTATGGCTGAGCGTACTTTGGCACATGAAAAAATTCATGCGGTCTGGGATTCTGGTGTAGAGGAAATTTTGCCGGGTGAGGATGGTAAGGTTCGTGCGGTTCAAACCAAAAACCTCAAAACTGGTGAGATCAGTGAAATAAATTGCAAAGGTGTTTTCATTGCCATTGGCCACCTGCCTAATACCCAACCTTTTGAAGGCATTCTTGATCTGGATAACAATGGCTACCTGGTGCCCGCGGATGGAAGTATGGTAAAAACAAAAGTTCCCGGAGTTTTTGTGGCCGGAGATTGTGCTGACCATGTGTACAGGCAGGCCATCACCGCAGCCGGTATGGGTTGTCAGTCAGCCATCGAGGCGGAGCGTTGGTTAGCCGAAATCGATTAGTTTAAATTTTTAAGCAAGCCAGTTTTGTATGATTGAGCAGGGGTCAAGTGTTGCGACTTACCTGACTCTTTCAGCCGAAAAATACCCGGAAACACCCGCTCTTGTATGTGGTGCGAATGTACCCACCTTTCGCCCTCTTTCCTTTTCCCAACTCGATCAAACAGTTGATCAGGCAGTTGTAGAATTATTCGATGCGGGCATCCAAAAGGGGGATAAAGCACTTCTTTTTGTAAACCCTGGCCCTGGCTTGATTATCTGGGCATTCGCGCTTTTCCGAATTGGAGCGGTCCCTGTAGTTATTGATCCGGGTATGGGAATGAAATCATTCCTTAAGTGCATTCACAGAACCCAGCCCGATGCAATGGTGGGTATTTCCCGTGCTTTTTGGATGAGCCGGATTTTACCGGGTCCTTTTAAGTCCGTAAGCAAGAGATACCTGGTTCGCCCGGGAAACTTCGGACGCCCTGCAGAAAAGAAAACCTTCCCAGCCAATCATCATGTCGATCCCAACCAACTGGCTGCGATCGTTTTTACTTCCGGTTCAACCGGGACCCCGAAAGGTGTGCGGTATTTGCACCGCACTTTCGACACCCAGATTCAAGCATTGAAAAATGTATTTGGGATGATGCCCGGAGAAATTGATCTTACCACCCTGCCCATCTTTGGCCTTTTTAATCCCGCCCTTGGGATTACCTCGGTTCTCCCGGAGATCAACCCAAGAAAGCCCGCTTCCGCAGATCCGTCCAAACTGGTCCACGCACTTATTCACCACAAAATAACCACTGCTTTTGCTTCTCCTATTATTGGTAAAAAAATTGTTTCTGCATCCAACGCGAAGAAACTTCTTTTTCCGGCGATGAATCGCTTTTTTTTGGCAGGGGCACCAGTACCACCGAGCTTAGCTGAGGGTCTGCAGCAATGCCTTCCCCACGGAAAAGTAATCGTGCCTTATGGTGCCACCGAAGCCCTCCCTGTTTCCTCCACCCATGCCGCGGAAATCTTGCAAAACAAAACATCCATTTTAGCTGGCGAAGGATCGCTCATCGGTACCCCAGTTCCAGGAGCAAAGGTGTGTATTATTCCATCGGTCCCTTCTCCATTGCCCGATTATGAAGAGGGTTTTTCTGGCCTCAACCCGGGTCAGGTCGGCGAAATTTGTGTGTCTGGTGGCATGGTTTCGGCCGGGTACGACCGTATGCCCGGAGCAACATGTGATGCGAGGTTTAAGATCGGGAACGACCCGTTTCACCGGATGGGGGACCTGGGCTACTTTGATTCCGCTGGGCACTTGCGCTTTCTCGGCAGAAAAGTGGAATGCATTGTAACAAAAGATGGCCCGATCGAAACAGAGAGGTGTGAACCATCGATCAACCAATTACCCTTTGTTCAAAAATGTGCCCTCATCGGCCTGGGCGCCCCACCCGACCAGCAACCCTGTTTGGTAATTGAACCAGTGCGTGAACAAATGAGAAAAGTTGGAGAGGTGGCTCTTCGAAAAGAGGTTTTGGATGAATGTAAAAACCGGTTTGCTAAGTTTAATATTCAACGGGTCTTGTTTGAGAAACATCTGCCGGTGGATGCTCGTCATAACGCCAAAATTCACCGGCTTTCCCTGGCTAAAAAGTGGACTCATCACATCCGCCGGAAACCAGATCTTGGAAAGATAAAATGAAAATTTTGGTTACCGGCGGGCTCGGTTTTATCGGGTTTCGAATTGTAGAAAAATTAATTGAGCAAGGACACGAAGTCCATGCCTTGGGCAGAACATCTGTTCCCCCCCCAGAAAAACGCATAGATGGGCTGCATTACCACTGCCATGATTTATCCGATTCGGTTTTATCCAAGGGATGGTTTCAGGGAACCGAAACTGTTTTTCATGTGGCGGCCAAGGCAGGGGTTGGGGGGCGGTTCCAGGAATATTTACACGCCAACCTTACCTCCACAGAAAAACTCCTTGCAGCCGCAAAACAAGCTCAAGTGAAAAGGTTGATTTATACGAGCACACCGAGCGTAGTTTTTTCAAAATTTCCCATCTGCAACGGGGACGAATCCCTCCCCTACTCCTCGGAAAACTTTTCCCCCTATGCCACAACCAAAGCCTGGGCGGAGAAAGCTGTGCTCTCTGCGAATGACCGATCAGGGATGCAAACGGTTGCCCTGCGCCCACACCTGGTCTGGGGTGCTGGCGATCCGCACTTGCTCCCGAGGGTGATTGCCCGTCACAAAGCAGGCAAATTTAAGGTTGTTGGGGATGGAAAAAACCAGGTCGATCTCACCCATGTGGACAATGTGGTTCACGCCCACCTTTGTGCACTGCAAGCGATGGTTTCGGAGCCCTCGCTGGGTGGCAAGGCCTACTTCATCGGACAGGAGGAACCTGTTTGTCTTTGGGAGTGGTTAAACCTGATTTTTGCAAAAATTGGGTTACCCGCCCTGGAAAAAAACGTGGCATTCAAAACCGCTTATCAGCTAGGTTCGCTCATCGAAAAAGTATGGAGCACCTTGCATCTAAAAAGTGACCCGCCGATGACCCGTTTTGTTGCCTGCCAGCTTGCACAGGACCATTGGTTTTCATCCCGTGCTGCCCGCAATGATTTAAATTACCGGCCCATCCTTTCGATGGACCAGGCAATGGAAAAAACCTTGCCCTGGTTACAAAGCCTGTAACTCGTTAGCTTTGCTGGGAACGGTTGTATTCATACAACAGACAGGCCACACTAACATTTAAGTTAAGGGAACTGGCTGTGCCTTTCATTGGAACCTTAACCCACTCCAGTTCTGGGCTTTGCCAAAAGGGACCCAGCCCAAATTTTTCACTCCCGAAAAGAATTGCCACAGAGGAGGGCATTTTTTCGTTTCCTAATTCATGGGTCGTGTGCGAACTGGTTGCCCAGATCGGTCTCTTCTCATTTTTTAGCCAATGAAACACCTCTTCTTTGGTGCCCTTTGCCACTGGTATAGATCCCATTAATCCACGAGAGGAACGAACCACATTGGGGTTAAAAAAATCCACTGCCGGATCCGATAAAACCACGCCTGCACTGCCAAAAGCCTCCGCACTGCGTAAGATCGCCCCTAAGTTTCCGGGCTTTTCCACCTCATCCAATACAATAACGGGCCCAGCTTGTGGAATAGGAACGCTACCAAGCCCGAGCTCCCATGTGCTGACCATACCAATCCATCCATATTCAGCAGAGCGGTAGGATGCTTTTGCCAAAGCCGCTGGTGAAACCTCGACTGTTTGTATTCCCAGGTTTTTAAATTCTTCGAGTGCTGCGTTTTCCTCCGGATTATCGATGTCCCTGAAAGAATAATAAATTTCCTTTATCGTTCTTCCTGATTTTACCAAGTGCATCAGCTCGCTGCTGCCTTCCACAAAAAACAATCCGAGCTCTTTTCTCCTTCTGGGAGATTCCCTGAGCTTTACCAATTCCTTAATCCTTGGGTTGGCTGCACTATCAATGGAAAAATTCATCTTCTATTTAAAAAAAGGGTTTTGCCGATCGAGGGCGAGCCCGTTACGAACCATGAGCATATGAATCGCATACCCAAAGGCTTTATTGCCGAACCCTATCCTTACCACCACGAACTGGAACTGCTCATTTCCGATATCACCAACCTGGGTGTGGGGATTGGCAGAGATGGGGACTGGGTTATTCAAGTGCCCTTTTGCTGGCCCGGGGAAAAGGTGCGAGTGAGAATCTTTCGTAATCACAGCAACTATTCCCAGGCAGACTTGGTCGAAGTCATCACTCCCTCGAGCGACCGAATTGAGCCGGTTTGTAAATTACACGGCACATGCGGAGGTTGCCAATACCAGGGGGCACGGTACGAATCCCAACTTTTATGGAAGCGCCAGCAGGTGGAAAATTCCTTGGTTCGGCTAGGTAAGGTATCCGTGCCCGTCAGCCCCGTTGTTCCTTCCCCCAAACCTTTTGGCTATCGCTCCAAGCTCACCCCTCATTATCAGGGGGGCAGGCAGGGAGATGACCTGACCATTGGTTTTTTAAGGAATGGTTCGAGAAGAGCCCTGGTCGATGTCTCCCACTGTCCCATCGCCACCGATGCAATCAACGATGCCTTGCCTGGAGCACGGGAAGACCTTCGCCAGGCACCGAAAAGGAAAAAAGGAGGAACCCTCCTTCTGCGCGATGTGCTAGAAGGGGTGGTCACAGACCCCAAACAACTGGTAAGTGAAAAAGTGGGCGAGTTGATCTTTCATTTCAAAGCGGGTGAATTCTTTCAAAATAATCCCTACATTCTTCCCCAACTTGTTGAGTATGTTGTATCCCAGGCAAACGCAGAAGAGAACAACCTGCTTGTCGATGCCTATTGTGGAGGCGGTCTTTTTGGGCTCAGTGCCGCTTCCCGTTTTCAGCAGGTTGTGGGAATTGAAATTAGCCGCGAAGGGTTTGAAGGTGCCCGCACCAATGCACAGATCAACCGGATTAAAAATGCCCAGTTCTTTCTCGGAGAGGCGTCCTCGATCTTTCAGGAAGTGAATGAATTTTCTGGATCTTCCGCTTTGATTATCGACCCTCCTCGGCGTGGGTGTGACCCAGACTTTCTCAAACAAGCGATCGCTTTTTCACCTTCCACCATTGTCTATGTATCGTGCGAACCTGCCACCCAGGCAAGAGATGCCCAGGCCCTTTTGGAAGCGGGGTACCGTGCAATTGCAGCCCAACCCTTCGATCTTTTCCCCCAGACCAGGCATGTGGAAAATGTCCTTACCCTGGTTCGTTAGACCGGTTCAATAACTTTGCGATCACGATTCCAGCTGAGCGAAGAGTAAATCTCAACCAATTCTTTCCTCTCTCCTTCCAAATTACCGGACCATTCTTGTACAATGGCTTCTTCATCGAGGTCGGAAGCAATGAGCTCTACAAACCGATTCTCAATTTTTCGGTGATCCAAAGCGGGCCAAGCACTCAGGTCTAAGGTTCCCTGGAGCAGAACACCCTGCCTGGTCCGTTTCATTGCCGCACCCCCAAGTTTTTGGGTGCCCGGTTCATTCATCAAGTCTCTACCCACTGGCTCGTTAAAACAATCCCCAGGAATTCCGCCCTTTGTTTTTTGAGGACACGGCATCAAACAATTGGCGATGCCCTGCTCAGTTAATGCGTCTCCCCATCTTCTGTGTACCTGGGCATAAAAATCCATCGGTGCCATCTCTGCACCCTTGCTCCCCCGGGGAACAACCAGGCAATAAGTAAGGTCTCTGCCATGACGGACAATCCCGCCCCCGGTGGGCCGGCGGGTAAGGGACTTTATAGGCAGGTTGGTTTCTTGCTCAACCCATGCTGCTTTCTGCCCATATCCGAAAGTAACCTGGGGCACCGACCACCCATAACGGCGAAAGATGGGCCCCTTCCAATGGGAGACATTTTGCAACAGCCACATATCCGTGGCCATATTTTCCGCACCTGATTCTTTTCGGAAAGCTAAGTGGTGAAGACTCATTTAAAACTTTGGGGTGTAGCAATGAGGGTCATCCACATTTTCTCGATACCAGCTATAAAGATCAGCAGGCAAGTGCATCTCTTCCAATTGTTGATCCAAGCTGTAAGGCTGCGTTTTCACCTTGCTGAGCAAAGGCGCCAGTTCAAAAGTTAAGCGGGCGGGCCTCTCCCCTGATGTTTCCGATGCTTCCTCAAGCGAGGATGCATTTAGCCTGTTCTCATTAAATCCAAACCTTTGCAAAATTCGTTTTCCTAATTCATAGCGGGTAACCACTTCAGACCCGCACCAGTGAAAAAGACCATTTAAATTTGGTCGCTCCATTAATTCGACCAGCAATTGGGCGACATTTTCTGCGGAACTGGTCTGCCGGTATTCATCGGTGAAAAGATTCGGCTTCTGGCCCTTGGCCAATGCATGCAAAATACGTTCGTGCGGACTACGGTTTCCGCGCGGGCTGTTTCCATTTAGTAAAGTGATGCGCAAGACAACAAGGTTCTGGTCACACACTTGCAGCACCTGCTTTTCAGCCTCCAGCTTTTGCCTGCCATACTCGCTTAATGGATTGGTTTTATCGGTCGACCGATAGGGAGATGCAGTGCCATCAAAGACCATATCTGTGGATAGATGAATATGCCTGGCACCAAGGTGGGAAGACACTTCTGCCAGCCTTCTACCAGCTTCCACATTAATCAAATGAGCAAACTCTGGGTCTTGGTCAACCTGGTCGGGCGAGGAAACCGCAGCGCAATTGATCAATGCATCAGGCCATTGATCAAAAAGCTCGCGCATCACTGGATCAAACTCACTCAGGGATAAGGGGCATACCTCAAACCGCCCCTTAGGATCAGTCCAGGGTTGGTTCGAATAAGCCAACAATTTGTGCCCCCGGGCTAACACCTCCTGGCAAACAGAGAAGCCCAACAGGCCCGTTGCTCCCATAACTGCAATCTTCATTTATGTGCGGGATCATTCATTCAGTAAAACACACCATACACGAAGAAAAATATCGGTAAAGAATTGCTTCGTTTCCTTGCTTGCACCTCTAGTTTGCGGAAGATAATATAAAAACCCTTAATGAATTTATCCCAACTTGCGAATGCTCGCATCCTAGACCAACCAGTCTACGAACCAGGAAAACCAATCGAAGAGGTGGCCAGAGAGTATGGCCTGCAATTGGATGAAATCTGTAAACTTGCCTCCAACGAAAATCCCTGGGGTTCCTCTGAATTGGCCAAAAAAGAAGCAATCCAAGCCTTGGAAAAAGTACACCTCTACCCCGACGGATCGGCCCATGCATTGACCCATCGCCTTGCCCATCTCCATTCCCTGGATGAGCAACAGTTCGTTCTTGGCAATGGCTCAAACGAGATTATCGAACTGCTCGGGCATGTTTTTCTCGAGCCTGGGGATGAACTGGTGTGTGGAGAATTTGCTTTTGTTGTCTACAAACTGGTTGCCCTGCTGATGGGGGCAAAGCCTGTCGAAGCCCCTATGCCTGGGCTAGCACACTGTCTTGATCTCATGAGGGAGGCGATTACAGATCGAACCAAGCTGGTCTTTCTTCCCAGCCCCAACAACCCAACCGGTACCGCAAATACCGAAGAGGAAATTTTTCAATTTGTCCGTTCTCTCCCCGAGCATGTTATCTTTTGTTTCGATGAAGCGTACGCTGAATACTTGGATCACCCGCCCGACCTACGCCCCCTGATTGAGGAGGGCAGAAAGGTTATCTGTTTGCGCACCTTTTCCAAAATTCATGGGTTGGCTGCTTTACGGATTGGTTACGGATACAGTTCTCCGGAAATGATTGCCCTCCTACAAAGAGCACGCCAGCCATTCAATGTAAACGCGGTGGCTCAGGCTGCAGCGATCGGGGCACTTAAAGATTCTGCCTGGGTTACCCAGTGCAAAAAAAGAAACCGTGATGGCCTCGAACAACTGGCCCAAGGATTAAACTCTCTGGGCATTGAGTATATTCCCAGTCAGGCAAACTTTATTCTGTCGAAACCGGGAAATGGCAGATCCTTATTTCTCGAACTTCAAAAACAGGGAATAATTACCCGGGCTCTTGGCCCTCTCCTTTCCGACTATTTAAGAATATCTGTTGGAACTGAGGAAGAAAATACCCGCCTCCTTACCGCACTTGAAAAAGCATGTTCGGTATACGGGGCGAAATTATGAACGCTCTGCACATTTCCCCCACACTCTCTTCCACGCTCCTGATCCTTTGGGTATTTTGTCTGCTTACCGGCCTGTACCTTGGTGTCTTCCGCTCGATGATCGATCGTATACGTGCAGGGATTTCGACACCCCCAGGAGAAAATTCTAAATCTGGCAAATTTTTGGATTTCATCTTGCGGGAACCCAACCATGCACGCCCCCTGCATGTTGAATCTGCCCTCTTCTCGGGGATGCAGTTGTTTTTTGGTTTCTTTTATCTCTGCTCTGTATGGGTGCCTTCTTTCAGTCTACCGCTGGTGCTGGGTTGTTTTGCCCTGTCTTTTCTGGTGGAACGTTTGTTTTCCGGAGCCATTCCAAGATTTCTCGCATCCTCCCCAAAATCCCCCTTCCATTTGGCTGTAGGTTATTCATTCACCCTGATAGCCCGGGTGCTTTCCTGGCCCTTTTCCTTTTTTCTTTTATGGGTAGAAGCCCGGTTTTCTGACAACAACCAATATGGCGAGGAAGGGAGTACCGAGGAGAATGAAGTGGCCGATCATATCCGCACCCTCTCCCGGGAGGGCTCCAACTTAGATCCTGACATTGCTGAAATTGTTGGCAATACCCTGGAGATGGGGCAGTTAAAGGTTCAGGATGTTATGGTTTCTCGCAAACAGGTACAAATCCTGGATGTGAACGATGGGATGGAAAAAAACCTCGAAATCGCTCGGTCTTGCGGGCACACAAGGTTGCCCCTTTGCGAGGGCGACCTCGATCATTGCCTGGGTATCATTCATGTAAAATATGCCTTTCGTTTGCTCGGGAATGATCCACAAAAGATTTCTCTCCGCAGCCTTACCCGTGCCCCTGCACGTGTATCCGCAGAGGACCCCCTTCCCCTCGCCCTTCGCAAGATGATGAAGTGGAAGGTGCACATGGCTTTGGTCGGGGATGAGTTCGGAGGAATCGATGGGGTCATTACCCTGGAAGATATTCTCGAAGAAGTTGTGGGAGAAATTCAGGATGAGTTTGATGCGGATGAAAAAGACATCGAACAAGTCAATAAGGACCACTGGAAAATTGCCGGCCTTACCCCCCTGCATGAACTCCCTGAAGAGCTTGGTATCGATGAGGAGGATGAGGAGGTAACCAGTTTTGGTGGTTTAATTACCCAGGAATTTGGAAAAATTCCTGAAGCGAATGAAACACTTACACTTCGTAACCTTGCTGTCACCATCCTTGAGGCCGATGATACCAGTATCGGCCTGGCAGAGGTGCGGTTGCTTCGAACCTCCCAGGAATCAACCAGTCCGGCCGACTCTTAAAGAGATACGAGTCCGCTAATCCCTTGGGAAAAGAATCATTTTTTGTCCCAGGGAAACACCCTCCATCCGGGCACCCCATTCGAGACGGTCAGCCCATTCAGTTGCAGGTTCCTGCCCCATACATTCAGCAATTTTCGCATGCACTCCCGGCATGACTGGGGCAAGCAATTCATTGGCCAGGCGCAAACCCTCCAGCATGGTGGCTAAACTTGTGGCCAGTTTTTTTCTATCCTCTTCCACTTCTGACTTCGCCAATTTCCAGGGTGCCCTCTCGTCCGCATACTTATTAATTGCACGCACAAAACCGATTGCCTCCTCCAAGGCCAGATGAAACTGGCAGGTATCATACAATTGCAAAACTTTTGCGGAGGTTTCTGCCCACCTTGCTTGCAACCTCTGCTCCAGATCCTCGGACAATTCCTGGGCAGGGGCAAGGCCGTCAAAATACTGGTGACACATATGAACCAACCGGCTGACCAGATTGCCAAGATCATTTCCCAGTTCTCCCTTGTAGCGGGATGAAAACCGTTCCAGCGAAAACTCTGCATCCTGGCCAACAGTCATTTCCCGCATTACAAAAAACCGAAAAGCATCCGCACCATATTGGTCGGCCAGTGCCAGGGGGCTAACGGTTTCCCCCGTGCTTTTCGACATCTTTGCTCCTGATGTTGTCCACCACCCATGAGCCAAAATTTGCTTGGGCAATGCCAGGTTGCATGCCTTGAGCATGATCGGCCAGTAGACCGCATGCGGAGGAGCAAGAATATCCTTCCCGATCACATGGATATCAGCGGGCCAGTACTCCCCAAAGTCATCCTCGCCATACCCTGCTGCACTGACGTAATTGACCAGGGCATCAAACCATACATAAGTAACATACTGCGGATCAAAAGGCAGCGGTATCCCCCATGATAATCGTTCCAGCGGACGGGAGATACACAAATCATTGAGGGGCTCTTTGATAAATTCCAGCACCTGAGATTTTCTAAACTCGGGCTGGATAAAACCGGGCGTGCTTTCAATATGCTCAACCAGCCAGTCCTGGTATTTGCTCAGTTTGAAAAAATAATTTTTCTCGGTGATCCGGGATACTTCGCCAAATATTTCTGGCCATTCTCCATCCACCTTGTCTTTTTCCTGAAGAAATTGCTCGGCACGGGTCGAATAAAACCCCTCATATTCAGCCTGATAAATATCCCCGGCATCATATAAATTTTGCAAAAGCTCGGAGACCACCCGCTTGTGACGATCCTCAGTGGTACGGATGTAATCATCGTGGGAAATATTCAGTTGGGTGAGCACCTCCTTGAATTCATCCGCTATACGATCACACCTGTGCTGTGGTTCAACCCCCTCCGCTTCGGCACCCTGCTGTACTTTTTGCCCATGCTCATCCAGACCTGTAACAAATTTTGTCTTGGTCCCGCCGAGCCTCTTTACCCGGGCAATTACATCTGCAAGAATTTTTTCATAGGCATGACCCAAATGAGGAGAGCCATTGGCATAGTCGATCGCAGTGGTGATATAAAAGTTTTTCATTTTTCAGTATTCTATATCACCAATAAAACAAAGAACCAACCTATTCCCGCTTTCCAAGGTTGACTTGGGGTGCACTTGCCCGTTTTATTTTATTGATCAGAACGCAGTCGTTCTGACCGGGTAACTAACCATTTCCCTACCCACCCAACCTTACTTCGGTATTTTATTATACTGAACAAACCAATCTCTCTCAGCATGAGCGAAAATGAACATACTGAGTCTGATACCCTTCAGGTTGAAGGAATATTGGACATCATCGAGAATAAGTCTGGTGTACTGCTGGATCCGGCACGCGGAGGCAAGACCACGCCCAACGACCCCTTCCTACCCAAGGAATTAATCCGTCGGTTTAAATTAAAAAAAGGATCTTACATCAAGGCGGACGGGATCAAGCACCCCAACCGCCCCAACCCAAAGGTGCGCTTCATTCATTCGGTTGATGGCTTGTCTTTGGCCGATAGAAAAGCCCTCTTTCGCTTCGATCAATTAACCACTATCCAGCCCAAGGAAAAGCTCAACCTGGAGTGTAAGGATGGCCGGATGACCACCCGCGTGATTGATCTGTTCTGCCCCCTGGGAAAAGGTCAGCGTAGCTTAATTGTTGCTCCACCCCGTGCGGGAAAGACCACCATTTTGCACGACATTGCCAAGGGCATCGAAGAAAACCACCCCGACTGCCACCTCATGGTGCTGCTCGTGGATGAGCGCCCGGAAGAGGTCACCGATTTCAGGCGCACCGTGCCTGCGGAGATTTTTGCCTCCTCCAATGATGAGGAAGTAAAAAGCCACCTTCGTATGGCCGAGCTCGCCATCGAACGGGCGAAACGGTTGGTGGAAAATAAAAAGGATGTTATTTTACTGATGGATTCTATCACCCGACTTTCCCGTGCCTACAATGCAGCCTCCGGAAAAAGTGGGCGGACCATGACTGGTGGTTTGGATGTGCGGGCCCTGGAAAAACCGAGACAGATTTTTTCATCTGCCCGTAATTCTGAGGAAGCTGGCTCTCTGACGATTGTAGCCACAGCCTTGGTGGAAACAGGTTCCAAGATGGACGAATTAATCTTTCAGGAATTTAAAGGCACTGGAAACAGTGAAATTATACTCGATCGTAAAATTGCCGAACTCCGGCTCTGGCCCGCTCTCAACCTTGCATCCTCTGGTACCCGCAAGGAAGAAGATTTGCTCGATCCAAAGGTTTTGGAGAAGACCTCTTTTCTCCGTCGTGCCATGTCTCCGATGAAAGTAATTGATGCCACCGAGACCCTGCTTGAGCGGATGACCAAGACCAAAAACAACCAAGAGTTTCTGGACCTGATCAAGACGGGATAACGCGTTGACAACCTTCTCGAAAAACAGCATTTTTAACCCTTTTATATCCAATTCCACGCACCGGTAACTTCATGCAGAATTTCTCGAACCAATGCCTGGACCTGGCGAGGTCCTTACTTGGCAATAATCTTAAGCATTTAAATCCAGACGGCACGGTCACTCCTGCACCTGGGGAATCTCCTCGTGCCGACGAGCCAGGCCATGCAGCCTTAGCCATCGGTGAGTTCTTTCGTGCATCCGGGGAAGTCGAGCTGGAGGGTCACGATCTTTTTGATCTCTCCGCCCGTTGCATCACCCAACAGGCATTCAATGAAGATTCTCATGAGAATGGTTTGGCCTATGCAGCTCTCGGCCTGCTTTCCTTTGGTGCTTCCAAGGAGCGAAATGCAGTTTGGGAAAGGCTGACCGACCCTACCCGTGAGCAACTCGATCAATGCCTATTGTCCAAAAGCGACCATGATGACCATTTCCAGGTTTTCAATGTGGCAAAATCAGTTGCCCGTTTCAGCTTTGGACTAACCAAGAAGGACGATACCGGCAAGGTGATCGACCGTTTTGTTGAGCGCATCGAAGCCCATGGCACTGGGGGCTTTTGCAATGACGACCCTCAGAGCACCCATGGGGTATATGATCTTTACGGCCTGCTTTCTTTTATCTTCATCCGTCAGGCCCTGCAGCTCCATGCCAATGTGCACTTAAAAGATCGTAAGCTGCCCAAGCTTCGCACCTTTGCAGAGCGCTACCTCAAACTTCTTCCCGATATGACCCGGCAGGACGGGCTGGGTTGGTCCTACGGACGATCGGTTGGTGCCTATGGACAGTTGCACTGCATTAGTTTGATTTTACAGGCGATGCGTGACCATTGGATATCTCCGGAAAAGCATGCCCTTTACTTAGATACCCTTCGCCGGCTTTTCCAGTACTTCTTTGTCACCTACTTGGATCAGGAAAAGGGTGAATTAGTTATCCGTGATGACGAGCGTAACACCGTGCCGAATCACACCACCCGTATGGCAAATTTTGATGCCGCCCGTTACCTTTGTCAGTGGTCCCGCCTTGCCAAAGTAATTGGCGGTTCCATGGCAGTGGCTGCTCCTCAGCGCTCTTCCACGGGTGGGCGCTTTGTTGCATTTGATAAATCCCACCGTAAAGAACACGGGCTTTTTCTTTACCGCGACGAAAATTTGGGTGTTCAATACCAGTTACCTTTAATTGGTCCCGGCCCAAAAACCACCTCAGACAACCTTGCTTTTCCTCATTGCCCAGGGATATTTGATTGGACGGTAAACCAATACCTCCCGGTCATGATCCCTGAGCTTACCTTTGGAAAGGATGTGATCATCCCATCCTTTTATGGTAAAAATTGTGTCACTGGTATCGGGCTTAAGAGATCTCTCTACCTGAGGTTCAACCAGCCCGAACTTGTACGAACGGATGGATCTTTTGCCAATGGCATTGGCAACTGCCAGGTCCAATGGACATTTGGAAACGGTAAAGTAACCTCCGAGTTTGTGTTTCAGGTAAAGAACCCGATCTCGATGGACAAAATGCGCCTCGCCTTGGTTATCGGTGCTCCTCACTCTTCACACCGCCTGGGCACCACCTTGCGTCAGGGGGCAGAAGGCTTACGGGCCAATGTGGTCGTGGATGATTTCCATGCCAGTTGGTCTGCTTTTGAAACAGTTTCTGATAACCCCGAATACAGAGGGTATTCCGGAAATGTTCACTACATCCAGTATCTTGCCCGCGACCATGCATTGATTATGAGACCGGGGCAGCAGTATAAACTTATCCTGTCATACGAACCTGATGTCGCATTTGCGGACGAATAAGTTTTTCCCTCCAAGCGTTCCTGTACCGCTACCTTATTAGCGGAGAAAAATCTTTTTCCTTATTATGTTATCCGCCCGTATCATACCCTGCTTGGATGTGGATGATGGCCGGGTGGTCAAAGGGGTAAAGTTTAAGGAATTACGGGATGCCGGAGACCCCGTACAGGTTGCCCAGGCCTATGAGCAACAGGGGGCAGATGAACTGGTCTTTCTCGATATCACCGCATCCAGCGACGAACGGGAAACGATGCGCGATGTGGTTGAGCGAACAGTTGCCACCTGCTTTATGCCTGTGACTGTGGGTGGGGGCATTCGCAAGCTTGAAGATATTCGATCCATGCTGCTTGCCGGTGCGGATAAAGTGAGCATGAATACCGCAGCCATTCTCAACCCCAGCCTGATTAATGATGCCACTTCCACCTTTGGGAACCAATGCATCGTTGTGGCAATCGATGCCAAGCGACGGGAAAATGGAGACGGTTGGCTGGTCTACACCCATGGTGGACGCAAGCCCACGGAATTGGATGCCATAGCATGGGCCCAGGAAGTTGTGCGTCGTGGAGCCGGAGAAATTTTACTGACCAGTATGGATCGCGACGGGACCAAGCAAGGTTACGACCTTGAGCTTACCCGTGCTGTGAGTGAAGCGGTTGAAGTGCCAGTCATCGCATCGGGTGGTGTGGGCAATCCTTCTCATATGGCAGACGGTGTATTGAAAGGCAAAGCCAGTGCCGTGCTTGTTGCCAGTATCTTTCACTTTGGTGAGTACACCATCCCAGAAACCAAACAGGTGATGAGGGATGCCGGTATACCGGTAAGGCTGTAACTCCAGTTTAGGAGTTTCGGATAAGGCCTAAATTAAGCACCCTTGGGTGCGGCGGCCTTCCAGTTTTCCAATGCGGCATCCTTTAAAGAGCGGATTTGCTTCACTCCATCTTTGCTGACGACATTGCCAGCGGGATCAAGGATCACCAGGTAAGGGATATATTGTACCTCCAAAGATTTGCTCGCCTCTTTTGCTGCCTCCGACTGGTTCACCATCGAAAGCCAGGGCATCTTGTACTTCTTTACATATTTTGCCTGGTCTTTTGGGGTGCCATCCCCTCCCACTAAGATCACTTCAAACTGTTCTTGGTGCTGGTTTCGAAACTGAATCAATTCCGGGGTAAAAGATCGGCAGGGACCGCACCAACTTGCAGAAAAATAAAGGCCAACATATTTTCCACCCACTATGTCCGAAGACACCTTTTTCCCTGCTTGATCCAATAAGGTGGAAGGGATGAGGCCTGCTGGTTTTGGTGCATCCTTTTCAGGGACGAAAAGGTTTTCGGAAGACAAGGTATAAACGACTGCCGATCCAACCAACAAAACGAGTAAGAAACCAAGGGCTTTGCTTCTTTGCATAAGCCTATTAAAATATGGAATTTGGGGGATAAAACCAAGAGTATTTTTGGGGGATCAGTTTTTCCTACCTTCTGATCAATTGGTTAAAATCATCTAAAAATTGTTTGGCTACTTCATTGGTTTCGTAAGCCCCTGCCGTTTGCATTGCCTGGATACTTTGCTCCTCCAAAGATGGTTGGTTTAATCTTTCAGCAAGTGCCCCTGACAACCTCTCCACTCCATCGGCTTGCCCCACATCCAAGGTGTATCCATTTTTATCATTCTCGATAAAATCCCCAAAGCAAGGAAGAGAAGATACCAAGGGCACACACCCACAGCTCATTGCCTCCAACACAGCCAGACCAAAAGTTTCCCCCCTCTTCGCCAAAGAGGGGTATACAAAAATCCGGGCACTTTGGTACTGCTTGATCAATTCACTTTCAGCAAAAACGGGTTCCCTAATTTCAATCGATTGCCCACCGAAATTTTTCACTTTTTCCAAGAAAGCTTGTCCTCCCCCGCCCTGCTCTTCCATCCAGGGACCCACCAACCTTAAGGTCCATTCATTGGTAAGATGGTGGGGTAAACTTTGCCATGCCTGTACGAGTGCCAACACCCCTTTTTCTGGATGGATCCGACCCATAAAGAGCACTCTCTTTGGCCGGTCAGTCACCGATACTTTTGGGGGTTGTGGAAAAGGCAAAGGATAAGGAATGGTTCGTACCCGGTCATCCCCCTGTTTTAACTCCGCAGAAACCGCACCGGCCACCGCCTCGGTTGGCACCTGCAAACGAGCCGCTTTTTTATACCAACCCATCTGCCCCTTCGGGTACCTGCCCACATGCACATAGAGTTTACCAAATTTTTCTTTGGGCAAAAGGAGGGGTGCCCAAAATGCATGGGTCACCAAGATATCCCCCTTGGGTAACACTTTGCGTGCTTTCCACACATAAAAAAATTCTAATAGTTTTAAAAGGATGGGGTTCTGGGTGGCATTAGCTCCACCGATACGAAGATGACATACCCCTCGAATCGTTTCCTTGGCAGGCAAACCATCGCAAAGCCTAGAAATATGAGTGACTTCATGCCCAGCCTTTACAAAAGCCTCTCCGAGCCCCTGCCACGCCTTTTCAATCGCTCCACCCCGCAAGGGTGGAACCGGTAAAAAGGCTCCCTGTAAGATAGTAATTTTCAACCGCTTGCTTGCTTAAATATTTTGCACAGCTTCTGCACGGTGCGATCCATATGCAACCGTTCCTCAAAGCATTGTTTGGCTGCCTTGCTTTGCTGTGAACGATCCCTGGAAACCATCCATTGATCTACCAATTGCTGTATCCCATTAGGATCGTCCTTTTCAACCACGCCCGCACCTGCATCCACTACTTCGCGCCACAAGTTTACCTTGTTGGTTAAGTAAACGGGTAGCCCGACCGAACATGCCTCTGCCACCACCATGCCATAATTTTCCTGGTGAGATGGTAAGATCATCGCATCAGCTGATCTTAGGGCACACCACTTTTCACTTCCTTGAAGCATCCCTGTCCAAACGATGGAGGAATCTTCACCAGCCAGGTTCAGCAGAGATTGGACCCATGAGTCCTGTTTTTCCATAGGGCCAGCCAGTACAAGCATTTCATCCCCCTTGTTCTTTCTCTTCTTCCACGATCGGATCAACTCATCCACACCTTTTTTCGGATGAAACCTACCCAAGTATAATAAAATTTTTCGGCCCTTAAGTTGGGGAAATTTCTGATCGTAGGTTTCTTTTTTTAGATCTGTCTCTGCCGGAGGTGCTTGCACCCCAAGACCAGTAACCACCTCTTTTGCATGGTAAGGAAAAAAGGTGTTTTGAGCCAGCATCTGTTCTTCCTGGGTGGTAAAGCAAACCGCATGTGCTTCCCTTAGAATTTTTCCCTGCACTGCCCACCAGTAGAGCAGTTTTTTAAAGTGTTTGAATGGATAGGTTCTTTTAAACCAGGGATCGAGCATACCATGGGGGTAAACCAGATAAGGGTTTCCCAAACTTCTTGCTACCCTGCCTGGCCATTGCCAAAGCCCATGTGCGATGACCCACTCCTTAGAACTTTTTACAGCTACCTTTGGATCATCCGATATACGAGACTGTATACCAGCCTGTACCATCGCATCATGTAACAACTCAACCGCAGAGCATACCCCACCCGTTTGCGGATCCAAAGAATGAACGAGATGAACTACGCCCCATTCTACTGCGAATGAAGGGGTCATTAATAATTGTTTAAATATTCCGGCTATAAGGGACTATACCCGTAATCAAAGAGATAAATTGAATCACGATCATTTGCCTCCGAAGGTAAAGTTACTAGCGACCAAGATCCCTCCCAGCCGCCATGGTTGCCCGCTCGCACACGAAAAATAAACCTTTGATCCTCGGCAAGGCTGGAAGGGGTTTTGAAGATTTCTTCGCTCGTCCAAAACCAGCCCAATTGTTCTGAAAAGAACCAAATGTTATTTTGTGAATTACTTTGCGAGTAAAGCCAGCCTAAATCCGTATGATAAATCCATGGAAACGCTTCGTCGGTAAACCAACCAAACCAATCCTCATATTTCCAGCT
>JAYOTQ010000030.1:0-19288 GCA_038150505.1 Opitutales bacterium
TAAAAATTTGCAATTTACATAAAATAAATATCTAGTGTAAATATGAGAATATATCCGCTACTTATTTTATCAGCATTTTTGTTAGGGGGTTGCTTCGCCAAGAAATGGAAACAAAAACCAAGTGCTGTAAAGTTAATGCAACCAATGGAGGTATGTCATGAGAAATTTTTCGTTTGATCGTTTAATAGGGTTTTTAAGGTTTGCCAATCTCGTCCTTTTTTTTGCCGTTTTTTCCTACCTTGTTTTTGCAGTGCAGTCGGTCGATGCCAGAAAATTTGGTGGGCTTAAAGTACATGGGGACTACCGGACCCTGGAACCAATTGTTTCGGAGATACCCAAAAACCGTTCCGGGGTGACTCGGGCGGATGTGTTGGAACGGGTGAGGCAAAAATTATGGCAGTCGGGAATCAAGCCCGAACGCCCTCATTATAAGACTCACTTTTTGGAGGTTGATTTTGTTATTCTTTCGGGCGGCACCGCTTTTACTGTGGAGGTATCGCTCAAGAAAATGGCACAGGCGTATGGGTATGATCCCGGTGAGGTCGGGAAAGTTGTTACCTTGCCACAGGGGAAATACGGAATGTTTGGAAATGCCCGAAGGGATAAGTCTTATGTCCTCGAAGTGGTTGATGAGGTGGTCGATGAATTTATCGCCGACTACAAAGACTCAAACCTAAATTAACCGGTCTGTATTGCTTGGAAACTTATTGGCTGATTCCATCGAGTTTATCCCGGATGGATTTACGGATTTTCTCACCGGCAAAGTCAAGCAGGGTGACGATGGCTAAGATACATAGTAATACCAATGAAAACTTGTTCCAGCTATCGGCAGATTCAGCATAAAGTTTTAGATGCAGGCCAATGCCCCCAGCTCCGACATAGCCGATAATACTGGCCGAACGAACATTGTATTCCAGCATCCACAAGCAGTGGCTCCAGATGATGGGGCGTGCATTGGGCCAGAGACCATATTGAAAGGCCTGAATTGGGCCAGCTCCCAAAGATTTAATTGCTTTCTGCGAGCTAAGATCGGTTGATTCAAAGGTTTCGCTGAAAAATTTGGCAAGGTAGCCAACACTGTACAGGGTGAGGGCGATGACTCCGGCCAAAGAATTGGAACCCACAATAACAACTGCGAGAAGGGCCCACAGCAAACTGGGGATCGTGCGGATGAGGTTGAGCAGCATGCGGGTAGGCCAAAGCACCCATGCTGGTGCCACATTTTGGGATGCACCCAGAGAGATAACAAAAGAAAGAACAATGGCGAGGAGGGTGGAAACCAGTGCTATTTGAACGGTTTCGAGCAGACCGATAAGGGTTCTTTCCAAGATGGACCAGTCCGGAGGGAAGAATTGAGCAGCAAAACGCGATAGGTTGCCCAAGTAATCAAGGTTACGACCGGACCCTTCAATAGATGGAATGGCACCCAGGGAGGCAGCTAAAAAAAGGATGAAGGTTACCCCAAGCAGATCAAATCGGCTGTGCCATGGCATAACTTGCTTGCTCATAGGTTTAAGATGATAGCCTTTCCCAGCTCCAAGAACTGCTCTTTGTCGGATGCAGGCGAAGAACAAAATCAGCATATTTTTGTACCTGTTCTTCGTCGTGCAGGGAACAAACCAAGCTTCCGCCTGCTTGGGTTTGGGTGGTTGTAAGGATTTGGAGGGTGCGGTCCGCCCATTCCGTGTCTAGACTGGCGACAGGTTCATCCGCAAGAAGCAACTTGGGACGAGAGATCAAAGTTCGGCAGATCGCGAGTCGCTGACGCTCACCCCGGGAAAGGGTGGATGCCCATTGGCGGGGTTTATCTCCGAGTCCAAACTTGGACAACCAATCCTGGGCAATGTCCTTTTCTTCTTTAGGGAAACCAAAGAGGGTACGGGTGGAGGAGTGCCTGCCAAGGCAACCGCTCAGGGCATTGGTAAGGGTACTTGCTCCATTTGCCAGCTGGAGATCCTGAAAAATCATCGAAATCTTTTCCCCGGTGGAGAGCATGGAACCCACATGTCCCTCGGTTGGGCTGACCTCTCCGCTTAACAATCGTAAAAGGCTGGTTTTTCCAACACCGGATGGTCCGGTGATGGCGACAAAAGATGAGCTGGGTACAGAGAAATTGAGCTTTTGAAAAAGCCACCTGCCTGACAGCCGAAGACCCAAGTCTTTGGATTGAAGTAGATCTTTGCTCATCTCCATGGTTGCCAGAAGTGGGGAAGAGGGGAAGGCTTAGGGTTTGAGAGTTTTTTGAACCGCGATCGCTTCGCGGGTAACTTTCAAGTGCTCGTCTTGGTTTACCTCCCTTAGTTCTCCGTTGAACACCTGGTCTCGCAGGGTTGGGTTTTCCACATTCATCTCCAGCAAGGCTTCGCGAAGAATACGGCGGTCGTTTTTAGATAAGGAAGCACGGGCACAAATAGTATGAGAGGGAACGGGGCCCTGCTCCTGGATGATTCGTAGGCGCGACTTTTGGGCATCGCTGAGATATTTGTTGTCCCCCTTAAACACATAATCGCTCACGGCAGCAGCTTCCACCTCTCCGCTGAGAACTTTTTCCACGGCAGAGACATATCCAGTCCCATAAATAGTAAGGGAAAAGAAATCAGTCAGCGAGGTTTGGGGACCCACCAAACTACGGCTCGCAAGATCCCAAACGGGGATGAGGTAACCCGATGTGCTGGAGCGGCTGGCAAAGGCAACTGGTTGGTTTTGGAGTTCTTCAATGGAATTGTATTTTTTATCTCGGAGGCTCAGCCAAACACTTTGGTAGCTTGGTTTCCCATTTTTTAAGTGGATGAGCAGGATCGAAGCAGTTTCTTGGTCTAAGTTTCTCGCAGCATCGGTGGAACTTAGGTAGCCAAGATCCAATGTTCCGTTGCGAAAAGATTCAACCACCACGGAAGAATCGGTGGGGATAAGAACCTCGACGGGTCTTTTCAGCTTAGTGCTTAGGTAGGCTTCGAGAGATGCTTTCTCGGTAAGCATCTTTTCTGGGTTTTTATTTGCCTTAAGGGCTACAACCACTTTTTTCAACGACAACTCCTGTGCTTTTCCATCAAGCGTACCCACTTCCCCTTGATCTGATGGTGAACAGGAGAATAGAAAAACACTGGCAAGTAAACCTGCGGATGCTCTTACAAGAATCATTGGGTGTATCAAAGACTTCATAGTTGAAAGGAGAGAATTAGTTGAGACTGAGTCTCAATACCATTAGCAGGTGTGGACTTCAAGTCAACGAGTGAGTCGATTGCCAGGGCTTTACCTTACCCAAGCAGTCGGTAGATGTTTTCGAGCGTTTGCTCCGAGGGAGAGCCTTGTGATTTCATCCATTCCAGGGAGGATGCACGTAGTTGGTTGCGCCCATCCTGATCGAGTGCGAGATCGACCAAGGCGGTAGTTGTTTGCTGAGCATCTTCGGCTGTGCGGATGGCATCATGAACCAATAAGTCGGTGCATGTTTGGCTAAAATTTTGGTAGTTTGGACCAAGAACCAGCGGGATCCCCAGTGCAATAGGTTCGATGGGGTTTTGACCCCCATGATTAGGGGGTAAAGTTTTCCCGCCCAGGGCAAGATCGGCACAGCGGATCAGTTGAAAAAGTTCACCGGTGGTGTCGGCAAGGTATACCAGGGTGCCACTGGGTGCCTGATGTCCCTGAGTGCGCACATGATAAGGGAGCTTGGTTTGATCCAGCATCGAGCAAACAGACCTTCTTCTTTCTGCATGCCTGGGGATCAAGAGAAGGCGGGCATCGACTTGGTGCTCTCTTATTTGCTTAACTGCATCAACGAGGAGCTCTTCCTCGCCTGGCCAGGTTGAAATGCCGGCAATTACCAACGAGCCTGGCTCGAAACCAAGGCAGTTTCTTAATTCTTCCGTTGGCGTGTCTTCCCCGATATTGGCACCCACCGCATCGACTTTTAAGTTTCCGACAACTTGAACGTGTTTTTGCTCGATACCAATTTGCAACCAGCGGGTGCTCTGCCTTTCTGAGGTAGTGAGAATTTCCAACCCTTTGGGCAAAAGAAGCTTACGGGCAAAGGATGACCCGGATAAGCGTTGAAAAGTGCGATCAGACAACCGGGCATTTATGACCAGGGCAGGAATGCCCCGTTGGCTTGCCTGATAAAAGTGTTCCGGCCAAAGTTCGCTATCCACCGTAATGATGAGATCGGGCTGGATTTTTGCCCATGCCAATCGGGTAAATAACCACCAGTCCAAGGGGAACGGGCCTTGTGCGGAAACTTTCTGAGCATATCTTTCAGCCGCCATTCGTAAACCGGTGCTGGTCGTGCCCGTCAGTACCACCTCAATGTTTTCATCCTTCACCAAACTATCGAGGACTTTTGAAAGTGAAGAAAGTTCACCTACGCTCACCGCCTGAATCCAGATGCGGAAGGATTTGTGATTCTTTTTACTGAGACGAGGGAAAAAACCGAACCGATAATGGAATTTAAAACCGTAACCACCCCGTCTGAACATTCGGTAAACGAAATAGGGAGCACTTAATAAGGCTACGAAGGGAAAAAGAATTCGATACAAAAAAATCACAGAACGGAGGAACTGATTTACCGTTGCCAGTAATGATTGGATAAGAAATTATTCAAGGCTAATTCTTTTATGAGTACTTCTGACCGAATCGCGAAACTTTTCTCAGATTGCAAGTCCGATGACCGGGCAGCATTTGTTGCCTATGTATGCGCTTGTGATCCCGATTTTAACCGTTCCCTGGATGTCTGCAAAACCTTGATTGATCAGGGGGTTGATTTGCTCGAACTTGGGGTTCCCTTTTCGGATCCATTGGCAGATGGACTGACCAACCAACTAGCGGCGCAGCGGGCATTGGAGTCCGGGTGCTCTCAGGAGGATGTTTTCCGGTTAGTTGGTGAGATTCGAAAATTTTCCCAGATTCCCATTGTTTTTTACACCTATTATAACCTGATCTTTTCCCAGGGCGTGGAGCAGTATGTGCAAAAATCGAAAGATGCTGGAGTCGATGGCTTATTGACGCTTGATTTACCACCGGAGGAGGCAGACGAGCTGCTGGTTGCGTGTGAAAAGTTGGGAATGTCCAATGTTTTTATCATCGCACCAACCACTCCTGAAGAAAGAATCGAAAAAATAGCCAGCAAGGCCTCAGGTTTTCTTTACTATGTATCCCGTGAAGGAGTAACAGGAGAGAGGGATGACTTGGCGGGCGACTTGGCCGAGAGGGTGGCTTCGATTCGTGAAAAAACGGACCTTCCTTTGGTGGTTGGTTTTGGTATTTCTACGCCGGAGCAGGTATCGGAGGTCGCACAGGTGGCAGATGGTGTGGTGGTCGGAAGCGCCTTAGTGAATTGTATCCCTCAAAATATTGATAACCATGCCAATATGCTCTCAGCGATCCAGGCGAAATCCCAGAGTTTGGTCGGTGGGCTGACCGCTCGTTAGGCACGTTTTTTATTATTCCATGGTTTCCATGGTCGGAGAAATTTGGTTGTTGGGCGGGGTAACTGCTTCGGGCAAAACGGATCTGGCTTTATCATGGGCGGAAAATAATAACGCGGAAATTATATCGTGCGACTCTGTAGCTTTCTATCGTGGACTTGACCTGGGTTCGGCAAAGCCCACCCAAGAGGAGCAGGAAAGGGTACCACATCATGGATTGGACTTGGCCGATGTGCATGAAGTTTTTGATGTGGTTCGGTTTCATGACTACGCAAAGAATGTGGTGCAGGATATTGCCGGGAGGGGAAAAAAAATATTGGTCGTTGGGGGAAGTGGTTTCTTTTTGAACGGGTTTTTAAGACCGATCACGGACGGAATAGAAATTTCTGCAGAGGTGCGCCAGTCGATCGAGGATCAATACCAATCAAAAGGGTTGGGCTCTTTGCTCGAGGACTTAAATAAATTGAACCCGGATGGGGTGGGGATCGATGTCCAAAACCCAGTACGGGTAATTCGGGCGTTGGAGAGGTGTATCCAGACGGGCAAATCCTTGGTGGTTTTGCAGCAGGAGTTTGAAAGATTGCCCGTGCCCTATGCGGGCTTGTGCAAGCACGCTTTGTGGTTGGACCGCCAGGAGGATGAACTGATGGAGCGAATCCATGCGAGGACGCAGAAAATGGTGAAGGGAGGGATTCTGGAAGAGGCTGAGGTTGCACTGCGTCAGGGAATAGAGACGCACCCAAGCTTATCAGTTTCGGTCGGCTACAGGGAAGCGATTGAATGTATCAAGAACAGGCCCAAAATATCATCCTCTGGTTTGGTTGATTCGATAACCCGGTCGACCAGACAGTTGGTTGCGAAACAAAGAAAATGGTTTCGAAAACATTTCCCGCCCGATTCACATATTACTTTGAGTGATTCGACACCAGTGACTGATGATGTCCTCCCTTGGGTACGGGTACTTGACCGAACCGCCGGATCGAATTAACCTGATTGCAGAACTTCCCCCATGGAACCATTAAGAAAAGTGGCAATTGTAGCAAACCTGACCAAATCAGGTACGCATGAGGTGGCCCAGTTGTTGCAAAAAATTTGCCTAGAAAACCATGTGGAAGTTTATCTAACGGAGCAATTTCCCTGCCCCCCCAATTTTCTCAAAGGGATGGATGCCTGTTTTTCCGTGGGAGGGGATGGAACTTTGCTCAACCTTTTGGATGAAGCGATTGCTCACAAAGTACCGGTTGCCGGGGTAGGGCTGGGCAAACTTGGTTTTTTGGCGACCCTTTCCCCGGACGATTTGGACCATGCCTTACCCCCCTTGCTTCAGGGAAATTTTTTGGTCCGTCGCCGAGGTTTGATTGGCTTTCATGATCGCACGGGTGAGGAAAAAGTGGCCTTAAATGATCTCGTTGTAAAAAGTGGAATAACCGGTCGTTTGGGGCATTTTTCGGTTTTTTGTGGAAGTGAACGGGTCGCCGATTATTCCTCGGATGGGATCGTTTTTTCCACCCCCACTGGATCCACTGCTTACAACCTGGCGGCAGGTGGGCCCATTGTGCATCCTGAAACGGAGGTGATTTTAATGACTCCAATCTCCCCGCACACATTAACCAGCAGACCCTTGGTTTTCCCTTCGGGTATAGGTTTGCGCATTGAGATTGATGGGGATTCGCCTAACCCCCATGTTTCGGCTGACGGAAGGGATGCCTTTGCTGAGTGCCCTCACTTCCCCTTGGAAATTTTTGTTTCCGAGAAAACCTTCCCCCTGATCGAAGCGGCTGGTCATTCACATTTCCGGGTATTACGAAATAAACTCAAGTGGGGATGATGACTCAAGGGTAAGTATAGTTGTAATGTTGTCTGCAGGAACACGAATTGGTCACTATCGCGTAAAAAGCTGGATCAAGGAGGGTTCTTGCGGTCAAAGTTACCTCGCGGAAGGGAACGAGGGAGACGATAGTGGCAAAAGCCGGTATGTGAAGTTGTTTCATCGGGTAATTTCAGAGAGTGCCGGGTTTTCCGATTTCTTTTCGCAGCAGTGTCAACCCATTCAACAACTTGAGGGGAGGGGCATCTGGCCTCTGCTTTCTTCTGGGGCAATGAAGTGGAAGCACTGGGTGGTTTACCCCTGGTTTGAGGGAAGTAAATTGGAATTGCCCGCGACAGAGGAGGGGGCCGAACCGCAGGTGCTGGAGCTGCGGACATTGAGTGATTTTATTGAGCACTGCCCAAATCAGTTAAAGCCGGAATCTCTGAAGGAGATTATGATCGATTTACATTGTGGATTGCACCATGCCCATGCCTCCGGAGTGATTCATGGAAATGTGAAACCTTCCAATGTATTGATTAAGCAAAAGGATGATGGGACATTTTCAGCCTGGTTAACGGAGTTTGCCCTGTCCAAAATCTCTCTCTTTGGCAAATCCTCTGAGAATGCAAAGGATTATTCTGAATTTGTCTCACAAAATTTACAATTCCAGCAATCGCTTAAGGAGAGTGAGTCTTTCCGCCCTTCTGGAGAAAGCACGGAAGGGGTAATCGAAGAAAGTGGAGATATTTTTGCCCTCGGTGGAGTGGTTCAATTTATTTTGGATGCGGTGGAGCGGAAGGGTACAGAGTGGGCAGATTGGGAAGGCTGGGCAACTCAGGCAGGTAACCTTGAGTTTAAAAGTATATCTCAATCGATGGAGGCAATTCCCGGGGCAGAGGACTTATCGGCTTATGGTATAAAAGGGGATGCATCATGGGCTGATGCAGCTCAGGATACCGAAGAGATCAGAAAAAAAAGAGCGATCGAGTGGGAAAGAGAGCAGAAAGTTTCCTCCGCCACTTTCAGGAGAAATATAACTGCTTTAATCGGATGTGCCTGTTTACTTATTTTTCTATTTTCCAAGGTTTATCTTTTTCTCAACCCCTCGCCATGGATTGAATATTCTTTTGAAGGAGCGTTGGACCGTTACCAGCTGGGGTTTGGTATTTGGTCTGGGAAAGCTTGGGGAATTTTACCTGCTTCTTATGACGAAAGAGGGAAGGGTGGTCAGGATGTAGCTGGGGAGTGGAAACGGGAGGATGGTTTGTTCCGTCTTGATTTTCGTAAGTTTAAAAAAGCGAATGAGGAAGAATCAGGTAAGAAACTCTGGCAATTCATAGGCAAAGGGGCAACCAGTGATGACGATTATTATGTATGGTCTGACTACTTAAAATACGACAGTTCCCAAAGGCAGCTAAGGTTCATCAAGAGAGTTCATGATGGAGAGGTTTATATACCCGGGCAAAAAACAGGAGAATCTCCCAGGCTTTTTCCGGACATACGAATTCGAAGGAGTGGGGGAAACATCAAAAGAACTGAATTGTTATTTACTCAAATGCAGCAAGAGGGAAGAAGTTGGTCGATCTTTATTAGCATTGGCTTTTTGATCGCCAGTATGATGTACCATCGAATGCTTCTGAAAATAAATTTAGAGGCTACTGAGGTTGGAAAGGTTTGAGTTTCTTCCGGCTTTTTTGCACGATCTAAACCATGCCAAAGTTTGGTCTGTTTAATCCAATTTTTTATGTGCTCAGTGGGGTGACTCTCTGGACGAGTTCTTGCACATCCCCGGATCCACAGGGGGTGTATGCGGGGGAAATTAAGGACTGGGTCTACGAATTTTTTGAGGGCAATTTGATTGCGGACGGCAAGGAGTGTGTCGTGGAGCTATCTCTCTCCCAGGGAGTTGGTGAGATGCTTGCAGAGTTGCGCTTTGTTCACCCGAAGATGAAACCTGTGGTCAGAAAAGGAACCTGGGAGGTTGGGGATGGGGAAAGAATGATTCGGTTGAGTGATGAAAAGGAACCGTCTGAGTTTTATTTGATCAAAAGAGGAGTCAGGTACGCATTCCAATCCAAGGAAGGCTTGGCCAACGATGATGGGTCACCCTTATTGCTCGTACGAAACATCGGCAAATCGAGAAAATCTTCCTATCCGATAGAGATAGACTTCGGCTCAAATGGAAGCGCTTTGGTTTCGGGTGCAGGTATCCAGGATAAGCGTAAGGGGGAGTGGGGCCGAGTAGGCGAGCGCATTACAGTAAGTGTCCGGCTGCCCAAAACGACTCCAGAAAACGAGACCGGACAGCCCGAGGAAAACTACAAATATTTCATGAATTGGCATTCCCATGCAGAGGATACGCTCGTGCTTGAAAAAATGGTGGTGATGAGGCCTTTTGTAAAGGATGACGGATCCAAAAGGCAAAGCTGGATGAGTTCCTTGATTTTTTCTGACCGCCCTTTGCTGGTTGCCAAACCTTAAAGTCTGCACTTTGCAAAGATTTGACGTTCCCCACGCCGTCTTCATCATGGAAAGTTTTTAAATTAATTAGTTAGCACATGATTACAGCTCTTCAGAACTTCATCTCCAAAAAAGGAAAGTTTGTTTTTATACTCCTCCTCTTATTGGTGGTGGTTTCCTTCGTTTTATACCTCTCCCAAGGGTCTTCCGTTTTTGATCTAATGTCTGACGGCGGACGTGAGAAAAAAGAATTTTTTGGTTATGACTGGAATGACCCTGACCAAAGACGATTCTTAAATGTGACTACGCGGGCGGCAGGGGCAATGGGTGCCTGGGTAAGTCCTACCCAGGATGTGGTGGGGAATGCAGATCAGGACTACATGCAAAACCTCCAACAGCAAATGCAGGCTGCTTTTCGGGCGAACCCTGGTGAAGTGGACCAGGATGCGATGCAAAGAATGTTTCAGTACATGCAGTCCTGGCCCAATTTTTCCCGCGATTTTAAGGTCCGCGAGATTGCCCGATCCGGAGCTTATGACAGTGAATTTCTTGAGGAGTCGATCAAGTCTCATGTTTTCATCCAGGGGCAGGCCGATCAGTGGGGTTTTATGCCCAAGAATATCAACCATCCTGGGATCAATGCTCAATTTGTTCGTTTTTTAAGCAGTTTGGACCCCTCGCTGGTATCGGAGGAGAACCGTACCGCCGTCCTTTCCATGGTCGGTGGAAGGTTTGGAATGTCAGGCACTGAGCTTGAATCTGTTCTTTATGGAAATTTTCGTGATCTGCAGGTAGACCGGATCTACACAGAACGGGGTTTTGCTCTCCCCCAAGAGGTGAAAATACTCAGCCAACAAAATGCCTTTGCTTGGGACGGTGAAGTTGCAGTGATTTCAGCAAATGATCTTCCTGAGGAAAAACTTAAATGGGGAGAAATTCAACTCAATGCGATGCCCCAGAAAGGGGAAGAACTACTCGTTACTTTAGGCAACGAAAAGGTAAGGTTTGTTTTTGGGAATGATCAGGCTGACAAGAATGACTCATCTGTCCGCGTTCCTCTGGGCACTGATGTAAAATCCTCTGCTCAAAACTTGTCCAAACTTATCAACAAGAAAAGCATGTCTATGCTAAGTGCTCAACCTGCCCAATCCCGTGTTCGGCTCTTCTTAAACAATGAGAAGTTGCCCCGTAAAGCACCCCGCATTTCATCCCCATCCAAATCCATAAGCATTGTGGGTGAGCTGGAATCTTCTTTGTCTTCATTTTTTGAGAGCAATAAGGACTTGGATGTTTTTATGAAAGAACCTCGTACTTTCGCCACCGCCCTTGTTTTTGAAAGTAAAAGCTATGAAACAACCCCTCCTTCTCCCGACGAGGCAAGGTTGCGTTCCTATTTCGAAAGAAACCGCATCGATTTTTTGCCAGATTCAGAAGGAAGCTCTGGTACAGGAGAGGATAATTCCTCTGTGGAACAGGTCGAATTTCAAGATGTGATTGAAGAGGTCAGGAAAAAAGTACTGGACCAAGACCTTGCGGATGCCAAAAGAGAGGCGGACCGTCTGGCTCAAAATGCTGCCCTCCGCTTTCTTGATCAATTAAACAGTGAAACGGACCAAATAAGGAAAAGTTTCCCAGATTATCAAAAATTTAGGAATTCTTCTGAGCTTGAGGATCTTTTAAAATCTTCAGGTGCCGCACTAAGAAAGATTTCTTTCTCGAGCAAGGACATGAATGTACAAAACATGGTGTTGGGCTTGGAGAGAAGAGCGAGCGAACAGAGAACGGGGAAAGAACCCTTGGAAGAAGTCCAGTCCCTCAACGAGCGTAAGTTTTTTACCAGATCAGTTCGTAAGTCCAGGAATGGCCATGTTGTATTTTTGCTGGATCACAAGACCCAAGCATCTGAATCTGAGTTCAGTGAAATCGATTACTCTTTGCTTTGCCAGCAGTATCTACAGGATTTGAGGTTAGATAAATTTAACCTCAAAGTGGATGAAATTAAGGAGAAATTGATTGCCGAAAAGTCTGTAAAGGACCCCGCTCTTCGTCGCTACTCATTCAGTGCCAAGAATGAACGGTCTGCCCGTTCTTTCTTTGACGCCAAACAAAGGTCTTTGCGTGCTAAAATCGATCGGGCCGAAGAAGAGATGAAACCATCTGGTCCGAATGAAAAGCAGCAATCGAAGAAGAAACGCAAAGCCGTGGATCAACTTAACAGCCAGTTAGCCGACCTAAGAAAAGAAAGCAATGCCATCGGGGAGATTCTCCAAGGGGCAGACACTCTTAATGTGGGCGATGGATGGGTGGAGATAAGCAGGGATGAAAATCAGGCATTTCTTGGATCGATCACCGATGTTTATTCTATCCTGGGGAAAGACTTGGAAGAAGAGCAGAAATCTGCCATGCAGGAAAACCTGGAGCTTTCAAGAGCGATGCTTTCCAGGGATGAGACTCTCCGGGAGTTAATATCTGCTAAATTTTTAGATTAAGAATTTTTTTCCCAACAAAGAAAGAATTCTGTGTTTCCATCCCCTCCATGGGGTTTGGCTGTGGTTTCGATTTGTAAGCGGGAACCTGTAAGTTTCTTGGCAGCCAGGTCCTTGATGCTCTGCAGCACCCGTTGATGGATGGCTTCATCCTTGATCACACCTCGACCCAGATCGGCCTCTTTTTTATCACATTCAAACTGAGGTTTCACCAGGGCAACCAAATGCCCCCTTTTTTGAACAAATTCCCAAGCCTGAGGTAGTACTTGTCGAAGGGATATGAACGATAAATCCATCACCACTAAGGGATATTGAGCATGGGGGAGATCTTCAGGTTGCAAAACCTTGAGGTTCATTTTTTCAATATTGGTAACCCGCTCATCCACCCTGAGTTTGTAGTGTAGTTGCCCCCTGCCCACATCCACGCAGGTAGCAGAATGAGCTCCTCGTTGCAGTAAGCAATCGGTAAACCCACCGGTTGACGCCCCAAGATCCAAAAAGTGAATGCCGTTTAAATCCCAAGTGGTTTCTTTGAGAAAGTTTTCCATTTTGAGACCGCCCCGGCCCACATAGGGCATGGGGTTTTTTAAATGCAGTTTAGCTTCGAGTGGAAGCATTTGGCTGGATTTGAGAATTTTTTCTCCTTTGTAGCTGACTTGCCCGGCAAGTATACATGCCTGGGCTTTGGTCCTGCTTTCCACGAGTTGGGAGTTTACCAGTAATTCGTCTGCCCGGATTTTTTTTGCCATGCCCACAGGTAGTTCATGGCTAAGCATCCATCAATTCCGGAATGCTTTTTTGGGTACATTCTTTCATTTTTTTGAAAAAAACTTGACCAAGGTGGGTTAAAGTGGCACATAATGGTTGAAAGTGGTAATTAAATTATGTTCTTCACCGGTTAATGGAATCCAATACAACAACTTTTTTTGTTGGCGAATTTACCCATGCGATAGACAGCAAGGGGAGGGTAACAATTCCCTCAAAATGGCGGATTTCAGGTGGGGAAAACACCTACCTTGCTCTGCCGAACCCAGGGGGTTACATCACTGTGTATCCACCCAAGATGGTGGAGCGTCTGGAGCAGAAAGTGTCCGAGGCAAACCTCAGCGATGTTCGGGCTCAAGCTCTTTTAATGGAGCTCTTTTCAAAGGCAGATTCGTTCGGGTGTGATAAGCAGGGAAGAATTAATTTGAACGATAAACTTTTAGCTCATGCAGGAATTGAGGAGAAAGCAGTACTGGTGGGAAATTTTTCCGCCTTCGCGATCTGGTCGGAGAGCCGTTACTCCAAAAAGCCTGCTGAAGATGAGCGTAATATTTTTGATGCGATGAGGGAGTTGGGTTTATGATGCTTGGCTACAAGTTTTGGACAACTTATAGGGTGGTTGTCCTAAGAAGGGGATTTGATTCCAAGTTAACCCAGCTCTCTCGCGCGCCTTCTTTTTTTAACGTCTACTTCGGGGGGGGTAAAAATGTATTGTGGTGCGGTTGAGTTTGTCTGTTCTCCTGCTTCTGTGAAGCATATACCTGTTCTGCTTGATGAATGTATGGCCTGTTTGAGGCCAGAGCGGGGTGGTGTGTTTGCGGATTTAACATTTGGTGGTGGAGGACACAGCAGGGCCATGCTGGAGGCATCAAGTGACAGCGCTCTTTTGGCTTTTGATTGTGATCCAGATGCGCAGGTTCGCTCCAAAGAATTGAGCACTCAATTTGGTGACCGGTTTACCTTTTTTGATTCTTCCTTCAGGGATTTGGACAAATCCTGCTCTGCGGGTGAACTGGATGGAGTGTTGATGGATTTGGGCATTTCGTCCTTTCAGTTGATGGAGCCTGAGAAAGGATTTTCTTTTCGCTTGGATGCACCAATTGATATGAGGCTGGACCCAAGGGTGGGGCAAAGTGCTGCCGAATTTTTAGAGTCAGCTTCCTATGAAAGCCTTGTGCGGGCAGTGAGGGAGTATGGGGAGGAAAGAAGGTGGCGTCGAGTGGTCGATGCGATAATAAAAGCACGGGGCACTGGATTGTTGTCCAGAACAATGAGTGCTGCTGAGTTGGTCAGCGATGCAGTTGGGGGGAAGAATTTCAGGCAACGAATTCACCCTGCAACTAAGACATTTCAGGGCATAAGAATTGCCATTAATGGTGAATTGGAGGCTCTTGCGGTCGCTTTACCCAAGGCATTCCGCTCGCTCAAAAAAGGAGGGGTGCTTGCCGTCATCTCATTTCATTCGCTGGAAGACAGAATTGTGAAGCGTTTTATGAGGAAAATGGCAGGACGGCCAGAAAGCAAATATGACAGCAGACCCCAACAGGAACGATCTGTTTATGCCACCATCAATGGATCGAAAGCAATCTTCCCATCAAAGGAAGAAGTGGAGGCAAATCCAAGAAGCCGTTCTGCCAGGCTGAGATTTTTAACCAAATTAAACCAACCAGAATTGTAAGACTGATGAATCGGGTGTGGTGGATGTTTCTAATACTTACAGTTCTGGTTTTCGGGGGCGGTGCTATCTCCATCGTATGGTTACGAATGGAGATATCCGCTACCGCAAAAAACTGTGGGAAATTGGAAGATCAGCGTGAAATGGTTGCCCGGGAACTGCAGGAGTTAAGAGGATTGAAGTCGCGACTGCTGAGGCCATCTATGGTAGCACGGTTGGTTTCAGGAAGGTTGCGAGTTCCTTCACCCAACAAAACAATTTATGTAACAGACAGAGAACTCGCCGCCTTTGAAGGGGCAAGGGTTCGAAAAGATCAAATAAGTAGAGGGGCATTGTTATCCCAGAGATAGGATGAAAAATGTCTTTATTTCCTCTTACCGCTTCTACCTTACATTCTTTGCGATTCTTTTAACCTTCTGCACTCTGGGGGGCAGGCTGTTTCACCTTCAGGTATGGGATGCGGATCGGTACAGCCAATTAGCAGAGGGTGTGCGGAAAAACTTCATAAAAGAAGAAGCGAGAAGAGGCGACATTGTTGATCGCAAAGGGAGCCTTTTGGCTACAACCAAATCAGTTGTGGTATTAGGTGTGGATCCACATGCATTTAAGGGGGAGCACCGTTCGAAACTGGAGGCACTTGCCGCGTTATTGCAAGTAGAACACTCCGTACTTCTTGACGCAGTAAATAAAAAATTTGTCAGTTCGGGTGATGAGAGTGGGGGGATGACACCTGTACGGTGGGTAAAATTAAAAGAAGGTGTGGATGATTCTACTTACAGGAAAATTAAGGATTTGGGAATTGATGGGGTCTATGGAAATTACCAGCACTCCCGTTTTTATCCGAATCAAAAACTAGCTGCCCATGTGCTTGGTTATGTAAATAAAGAAGGGAAAGCATGCATGGGAGTGGAGTTGTTAGCTGATTATTACCTTAAAGGTCAGGATGGCTGGCGTGAAAGTGAAAGAGATGGTCGGAGAAGAGAGATGCCCCAGTTTAGATCGGTTGAGTTTTTGGCCCGAAATGGATTGAACCTAGAACTCACTTTGGACCGAGTTATTCAGGACACTGTAGAGGATGAATTAAATGAATTGATTGAAACCTTCGATCCACAAAGTGCATCGATTATTGTAAGTAATCCTCAGACCGGAGAAATTTTAGCCATGGCAAATGGCCCTACTTTTGACCCAAATGAATACAATACTTTTCCCCTAGAAAACCAAAGAAACCGGGCGATCACAGATTTGTACGAACCTGGTTCTACTTTTAAAATTGTGCCAGTCGGTGCAGCATTAAACGAGAAGTTAGTTTTCCCGGAGGATATTATCGATTGCTCAATAACCTCTTACAGCATCGGTAAAAAATCATTAAGACTGCCCAAGGATCACCATCCTTTAGGTAAGATTTCCCTCCACCAGGTTGTGCAAAAGTCAAGCAACCGGGGGGCTGCACAAATTGGGCTAAAATTAGGTCCTGAAAGGTTGTATCATTACTGTAAGTCCTTTGGTTTTGGGGAAGAAACCAATCTAGGTTTAGTGGGGGAGCGTTCCGGTGTCCTGCACCCTCCCAAAAGATGGGATGGTTTAACCATAACAAGATTGCCTATGGGGCATGCAGTTTCAGTGACTCCTATGCAGGTGCATTGTGCAATGAGTGTGGTTGCAAATGATGGGATTTTGATGAAACCTTCGATCCTTCGCAGGGCATTTGACCAGGAGGGAAAAACGGTTGTTCCCTTTTCACCAACTGCGGTGAGAAGAGTTTTGGACGAAAGCGTAGCCAATGAGTTAAACGATATGCTCGTCAGTGTGGTTGGAAATGAAGGAACTGCAAGAACCGCAATGATCAAGGGTTTTAAAGTGGCAGGTAAGACTGGAACAACCCAAAAAATTATAGATGGTAAGTATTCAAGCAACCATCATGTAGCCAGCTTTTCGGGGTATTTCCCTGCGGATCAGCCTAGGGTAGTGATTACCGTGGTAGTGGATGAACCCCAAATGACGAAAGGCAGGCTTGGGTACGGGGGAAGTGTGGCTGGTCCATCATTTCAAAAGATTGCGAAGCGGTTAATTAGTTACTTTGGCATACAACCAAGCAATAAAGAGTTAAGTTTTTTAGGTACCGATAATCTATAAATTAATAGTTATGAAAAGTAACATTCAGGATGGTAAAGATGTAGAAGATATCAAAGCAAGGATCTCCCCAAACAGATTGTTATCAGAGATTGTAGACCCAGACCTGCATCGGGTGAGTGGTTCAAGTGAACGAGAGTTGAATGCTCTTTGTTCCGACAGCAGAAGGGTGGTGCCTGGTTCAGCTTTCTTTGCAATACCGGGAGCAAGAACGAGTGGGGACAGGCATGTCAACGAGGCAATAAGCCGAGGGGCGGAAGTGATCGTGAGTGAGGCTTCCCATGACGATCTTCCTTTTGGCGTCACCAAGGTAAAGGTTGGAAATACAAGGAAAGCCTTAGCAAGATTTGCCAAACGATTTTATGGTTCTCCTGATCATTCATTAAACTTGGTAGGGGTTACGGGAACCAATGGTAAAACAACGGTTAGTACTTTAACAAGACACTTACTGGAGGGACCGGGCCAACCGGTTGGGTTAATCGGCACCGTGCTTTACAACTTGGGGGACAGGGATATCCCGTCTTACAAAACGACTCCTGAAGCGACGGATCTTTATCCCATGTTAAAAAGTATGCTGGCCGCAGGATGTTCGGATGCGGTTATGGAGGTAAGCTCCCATGGCATTCATCAATCAAGAGTAAGTGATTTACGGCTCGAGGTAGCGGTTTTTATGAATCTTACCCGGGATCATCTCGATTACCATGGTACGATGGAAGATTATTACCGGGAAAAAAGAAAACTCTTTAATGGGGAAAATGGACCTTTGCCTAAAGTTGCTGTAATCAATGGGGACTGTCCATATGGCCGGAGGCTAGCCGAAGAACTGCCTCCTCATGTACGAATCCTGACTTTTGGATTTGAGCAAAATAATCACTTCCGTGCGAAAAATCTCAGTTTGGATGCAGCAGGATCGAAATTTGTATTAGAAAGCCCCTTGGGGAGTTGTGTGGTGGCGAGTCCATTAATTGGGAGATATAATGTACATAATGCACTCGCATCCCTCGCTGTTGTTCATGCGATGGGTAAAGATGTTTCCACCTGCATTCATAAATTGCATGCGTTTAAAGGAGTGAGCGGAAGAATGGAATCCGTGGACAAGGGACAGCCATACCGAGTTGTTGTCGATTATGCCCATACTCCAGACGCGCTGAGAAACGCATTGGAAATGCTCAGAGAATGTACCAAAGGCAAGGTGCGGGTAGTTTTCGGATGTGGAGGAGACAGAGATAAAGGCAAAAGACTGGAAATGACTCGTGTTGCCTGTGCGGCCGCGGACCAAGTGTGGGCGACTTCAGATAACCCCAGAACAGAAGGCATTGATTCGATTTTTTCCGATATGAGAAAAGGGGTTTGTAAGGGGTCAGATGTTTACTTTGTAGAAGACAGAAGGCGGGCAATTAATTTAGCATTGGATGCTGCTGGTGAGGAGGACTGTGTATTAATTGCTGGGAAGGGACACGAAACCTACCAGGAAATTCAATACACTGCGATTCCGTTTGATGACCGAATTGTCGCCGGAGATTTAATCAATGCCAAACTCTATGGAGGGTAATGGTACGATTTGATCCGACAGTATTGAGCCGATGGAGTCTAGGGGAGTGGACCCAAACTCCCTGCAATGAAATATCCGGGTTTTCAATAGATTCGAGAAAGTTAAATTCCGGAGATTTGTTTATTGCTTTGCGGGCGGAGCGGGATGGCCATGAATTTTTGAACCAAGCAGCAAGGGCCGGAGCAGTAGGCGGCTTGGTGGAATATCCGATAGAGGGGGAATCGCTTCCTCAACTTGTGGTTGATGACAGTCTGGTTGCGTTTCAAACCATAGCAAAATCGCACAGAAATGAGTACCAGGGTACGGTTGTTGGCGTAACCGGAAGTTGTGGCAAAACATCAACCAAGGAAATTCTTAACCTTTTACTTCCTCAATCACTCTGCACGGAAGGTAATTTAAATAACTACCTAGGTGTGCCTCTAACTTTGTGCAGGCTCTCCTCCGAAATTCATAAATTTGCAGTGGTGGAAGCGGGGATAAACCAGCCGGATGAAATGAGCTTGTTGGCCGACATGATTCGTCCGGATGTCACCCTTTTCACTTCGATCAATCATTCTCATTTACAAGGTTTAGGGAATGTGGAAACGGTTGCCCGTGAAAAAGCAAAACTTTGGTTGGATTCTGAGCAATGTAATTTAGCCATTTTTCCAGATTCTGTCTTAGAGCACCAAGCGTTTTCCGATGCCATTGCCAAGAGGCAAGATTACATTGCCATTTCTGCGGAAAAGGCTGGGGCAGAACCTAGCGAACAACTGGTCCTTTATTGTCTTTCAACTGAAACAAACGAGCGTGGGTATTCACAAAGTTTAACCATTAAACGATGTGGGTGCCCACCTCTTGTTGTCGATATACCTGAGGTGTCCGATGGGATAATCAGCAATATGGTGCTAGCTGCTGTAACCGCATGGAAACTGGGAGTGTCTGACCAAGAAATTTCTGAACGCCTACCCCAATACAGGCCCTCTGGCCTACGAGGCACTCGCCTCG
>JAYOTQ010000031.1:0-18801 GCA_038150505.1 Opitutales bacterium
AATATGGATTGGGGATGAAACTGGAAGCGACGGTCGATGAGATTCACCAGACCATTCACGCCCACCCCACCATGAGCGAAGCCTTGGCTGAAGCGGCCGCTTCAGTACACGGTGAAGCGATCCATATATAAAGCTTTTTTATGGCTGTTGCTTGCTTTTGGGAAGGAATCTTTAAAGCCGGTCCAGGAGGTTTATAATCCCGAAGGGTTTCGTGAAAGATATTTATGACACAGGATAGGGTTGATCCCATATAAATTTTGTAGATTATGGAGGTATTGTTCTTTAATTAATTCAGCCAAGTGCATCCCTAGACTGCCGGGTTTTTAATCCGGCGACCAACCGAACGTTTTGAGCGGTCACGGTGGTTCATAGGTCAACGACCCGGATGTGCGGTTCCACCATCAAACCGAAATCTGCGCTCTGTTCGAATATTTCCTTATCTGGCTGTTCGAACATAGTGCGTACCAACCTAAATACGCACCATGAAACAATCCCCTGCAACCTATATCGAGGAATTGGCCATCCGAGTGGATGAAACCAATCCGAACCACCATCTATGGAACAACAATGGTACTTGGTGGCTCCACTACACCGTCTATCCTACCCCCGTGACTACGGAAAGAAGAAGAATATCCCTGAGGACGAAGTGCATTCAGCATGCCCGGTACAAAAGAGACAAATTTTTTGGTACTCTATCTTCAGAAAAATTACTTTTAGCCGCTTAAGAAAGAGTAAACAAATATTGAATACTTGGATATCAAACTTGTCACTGAATTGAAATCTTGTAGGATGTGGTCTCTTTCGGGCCCTTAGCTCAGTTGGTTAGAGCATCCGACTCATAATCGGCGGGTCGTCGGTTCAAGTCCGACAGGGCCCACCATTTCCAGTTACTTGGATTTTCCCTTGGCGATTTGTTGAGCCAAGGCAAAGCGTGCAGCAGCTTCAAGCTTTTGCATAGCAGCAAGGTCAAGGTTGCTCTTTTTCCCTTCGGCTAGAGCATTGTGTGCACGCTTAACTGCTTCGTCTATTTTGGAGTCATCCTGATCGTTTATGTGGATCGCTTCGTCAGTAAGAATTGACACCTTGTTCGAATAAACTTCAACAAAACCGGTACTGACCGCTAAGTACTCGAAAACACCCTTCTTCTCAACCTTAAGATCTCCGGCCAGCAATTTGTCAATGATGGGTACATGGTTAGGAAGTATATCGATTTTACCGTTGGTTGTGGGTACGACCACATGATCGACTTCCTCGGAATAAACCGTGGCATCAGGGGTGACAATTTCGAGAGTAAGGGACATCGTGTCTAAAAAAAAGAGCGATTAAGAATTATCTCCACCAAGGACAGAGTCAATTCCGCCCTTCATGTAGAAATCGTTCTCGGCAACTTCATCTAGTTCACCATCAAGGATCATTTTAAAACCGCGAATGGTATCCTTCACTGAAACATACTCCCCAGATACACCTGTAAACACCTCAGCAACATGGAAAGGTTGGGAAAGAAACTTTTGGATTTTTCTGGCACGAAAAACAGTTTGCTTTTGTTCAGGCGATAACTCATCCAAGCCGAGGATAGCAATAATATCTTGCAGATCTTTATAGGCTTGTAGAACTTCCTGAACTCCACGGGCTACCTCGAAGTGCTCTTTTCCGACGATTTCTGGGGAAAGGGCATTGGAAACTGAGGCCAGGGGATCCACTGCAGGGTAAATACCAAGCTCTGCAATGGAGCGCTCGAGAACGATAGTGGAATCGAGGTGGGCAAAAGTATTGGCTGGTGCAGGGTCGGTTAAGTCGTCTGCTGGTACATAAACTGCCTGGAAAGAGGTAATCGACCCTTTTTTCGTGGAAGTAATGCGTTCTTGCAGGATGCCCATTTCCTCAGCGAGTGTGGGTTGGTATCCAACAGCGGAGGGTGATCGTCCCAAAAGAGCAGACACCTCGGAGCCTGCCTGTGAAAAACGGAAAATATTATCAACAAAGAGCAAAACATCTTGCCCCATTTCATCACGGAAATATTCGGCCATGGTAAGACCAGAAAGAGCTACCCGCATACGGGCTCCAGGAGGTTCATTCATTTGACCGTAAACCAAGGCAACCTTGGACTTGGAAATGTCATCCTGATTGATAACTCCCGCTTCGGACATTTCTTGGTAGAGATCATTTCCTTCACGGGAACGCTCCCCTACCCCGGCAAATACTGAATAACCACCGTGGGCTTTGGCTATGTTGTTGATCAATTCCATAATCACAACGGTCTTGCCCACACCAGCACCTCCGAATGCACCCACCTTACCCCCTTTGATGAAAGGACATATCAGGTCGATTACCTTGATGCCGGTTTCAAGAATGTTGGCCTCGGTATCCTGATCAACCAAGGTCGGAGCTTGACGGTGAATGGGGCGAGTTTCCGAGTGCCCACATTCACCTTTGTTATCAACGGTGTCACCGGTGACATTAAAAATTCTACCAAGTACTTTCTCACCGACGGGAACGGAGATAGGATTAGCTGTGTTTAAAATATCCATTCCGCGGACCAAGCCTTCGGTGGATGACATAGCAACTGCACGCACCCGGTTTTCTCCGAGGTGTTGCTGCGTTTCTAAAACGAGCTTCGCGTCGCTCGAATCATCCAATTTATAAGTGACTTCCAAAGCATCATAAATTTTGGGCATGCTGCTGGCGGGGAATTCGGCGTCGACAACGGCTCCGATGACTTGAATGATTTTTCCTTGGCTTGTGTTCGAATTATCCTGTTCCATGATAAGAAAGTAGGTGTTAGTTTGAAAGGGTTGCTGCGGAAATCTCAAGGATTTCCTGAGTGATCGCGGCTTGTCGTGCCCGGTTGTATTGAAGGGTGAGGTCGTTGAGTAGGTTGCCCGCGTTGTCTGTCGCAGTCTTCATCGCAACCATACGGGCACTGTGCTCAGATGCTTGGGATTCCATAACCATTTGATGAATTTGCTGTTTGAGATAGAGAGTTCCCAATTCAGCCAAAACTTCATCACGATTTTCAATAAGTATTTCTCGATTATCTTTAGGCACCTCATGATCCTTAATGCCAAATCTTTGGTGGAGCTTTTGGCTCATTTCATCCAAATCGTTCAGGGGGAATAAGCGAACAAGCTCGGGTTCTTGACGGAGTGTGTTCACAAATCCAGTGTGCAAAACCTCAATGGTGTCGATTTTATCATCCCCGTAAGACCTAAGTAAAAACTCTATAATTGGCTTAATGTCTGAATAGCGAGGCTTGTCCGGCAGAGAAAAGTCAGCCAGTAAGTCCCTACGAGTACGGGAAAGAAATTGGGTTGCACGCTTTCCGACAGAAATAAACTTTGCTGACTGATCCACATCAGAAAGCATTCTGAACAGATTAGAATTGAGGGCCCCACAAAGACCTTTATCGGTACCAATGACCAAAATACCCCGGTGCCTGACGGGACGTTCGTCGAAATACTTGTGAGTAATCTCCTCAAACTCATCGGCTACAGATACAATGACATCAGCTAAAAGCATGGCGTATGGACGACCACTTTTGGCCGCGTCTTGTGCCTTCTTCATTTTAGAAGTGGCAACCATTTGCATTGCTTTGGTGATTTGGCGGGTGCTTTTTACCCCCTTGATACGCAAACGTATATCACGTGTGTTAGCCATGGGTCAAATAAAGTGAGGAGAAGAAGAAATCGGCCCAATCAGGAAAAAGTACGCTTCCAGTCCTCTACCGAGGCACGAAGCTTTTGTTCAGTATCTTCTTCTAATTTCCCGGACGAGTAAATTAGGTCACATGCTTCTTTACCTTGTGTTTCCATGTATTCACGAAGGCTCTGAGTCGCTCGGTTCACATCTGCAACAGCGATGGAATCAAAGAAGTTGTTCTGCATAGCCCACATGATCGCAGTTTGTACCTCTACCGCGATTGGGTTGGATGCGGTTTGCTTGAAGAGTTCGACGATGCGTGCACCCCTGTCCAGGCTCGCTTTAGTAGTTGCATCCAAATCGGATTCAAATTGAGAGAAAGCAGCAAGCTCCCGGAATTGGGCAAGCTCTAGTTTAACTTTCCCAGCAACTTTTTTGTAAGCTTTGATTTGGGCAGCTGATCCAACCCGAGAAACGGATAACCCTACAGATACCGCTGGCCTAATGCCTTTGTTGAACAGATCGGTCTCCAGAAAGATTTGTCCGTCAGTAATGGAGATAACATTTGTGGGGATGTAACCTGAAACATCCCCCATTTGAGTTTCAATGATAGGGAGGGCTGTTAGGGAACCATTCCCACTGTTCTCATTGAGGCGAGCAGATCGCTCTAAGAGGCGGGAATGCAAATAAAATACATCCCCCGGGTAAGCTTCACGGCCAGATGGACGTTTAAGAATTAAAGAAATTTGGCGGTAAGCAACTGCGTGTTTGGAAAGATCATCGTAAACGATCAGGGCATCCATCCCGTTTTCCATGTACCATTCACCCATGGCACAGCCAGCATAGGGAGCGAGGTATTGGTTGGCTGGGTTGTCAGCAGCAGGAGCAGAAACAATGGTCACATATTCCATTGCTCCACTGTCCTCCAGGGTTTTTATTGTGCGAGCAACATTTGCATTCTTCTGTCCAACCGCCACATAAATGCAATACACGGGACGGAAATTCGAATCACCACTCGCCTCACCTTGTTTATTAATTTTGGCTTGGTTGATGATCGTATCAATTGCGATGGTGGTTTTACCTGTGGAGCGGTCGCCAATGATTAGTTCTCGCTGGCCCCTTCCAATGGGCACCATTGAATCCACTGCCATGATACCAGTTTGTAAGGGTTGATCTACCGATTTTCTAGGAATAATGCCGGGTGCAATTCTTTCTACGGGCAGAGATTGCTCCGCATTAATCGCACCCTTCCCATCCATGGGTCGTCCAACTGCATCAACAACTCGTCCTAAGAGTTCTTTTCCAACAGGAACAGAAAGAAGTTTGCCAGTCGTTTGAGCTTCATCTCCTTCTTTGAGTGAACTGACATCCCCGAGCAATACACAACCCACCGAATTTTCTTCTAAGTTTAAGGCAATCCCTAAGACATTGTTAGGAAATTGGATCATTTCGTTGTACATTACCTTGGAAAGACCGTCCACACGAGCAACCCCATCTGCGAGGGTTGTAATTTTCCCCACATTTGTATGGGTGGCGTCTGTTGAAAGATTTTCTATTTCTTTTCGAATTAGATCAGTTATGGAACTCATGATGGGAGGTTGTAATTAATTACGAAGTAAAGGATTGAGACAATTTGGATAATCTTGATTGAACGGAGTCTTCAAAGACATCGTCCACGACCCGGGCTTTGTATCCAGCAATTAATTCGCTGTTGATAGTAACCTTGAATTCGATGGAGCGAGAACTTAGAGAATTGATTTTATCCTTAATGACTTTAGTGACTGCATCGCTAAGATCCGAACCAAGCTCAATTTCAACGGTTTGAAACCTCAGCTTTCTCTCGATCTCCGATAAGTAGTTTTTGAGGATATCAAGATGCTTCGGGGGTTTGCACTCATTAAGGCCATCCAAAACACCAACTACAAGAGTTTCATCAACAAGTCCCTGATCATTGATAGAACTGTCTACAAGCTTCTTGGTTAAAGTGCTGAGTTTGGATGGCATAGTAAGTAAAAACTAAGACGTTAGTTTAAGCTCCTCAGTCGCCCGAGACGCGAATTGATTCTTGTCTTGTTCAGACAATTCTTTGGAAAGAACTTTAGCAGTGGTAAGGACCACCAAAGAGGCGATTTCGTCACGAGCTTCGTTTAGCACACGCTCTCTTTCCTGCTCCATCGCAATCTTGGCCTTGGCAATAATTTCCTCGGCTTGTTTACGGGCATCCTCTTTTTGTGCTTCAATGAAAGCTTTTGCTTGTTCTTGAGCAGAAGAAATCGTTTTTTTCGCAGTGAGAGAAGCTTCTTGTAGCGTTTCTTGCTGCTGCTTTTCGGTTTCTTCGAGCTCGAGCTTTATTTTATCAGCGTTCTTAAGTGAATCAGCAATTTGTTTTTCGCGTTCTTTAATCGTTGAAAGTATGTTTTTGAACGCAAACTTCCAAATGACAAAGGCTACAATCAAGAAATTGATCGCTTGGGCGATTAGCATGGGCCAATCGATACCAAAGGTTTCAACGATCCCTTGAGCTGTATCTGTGAGACTGGCTAAAACTATCATTAAAGGTAAGGGGATTTAGAGCCTTATTTTAAAGAAATAAGGAATAAAACGCTACTGCTTCCGCAAGAGCCATACCAATAATTGATTGAACAAGAATTGCTCCAGATGCATCGGGGTTTCTGCCCACAGCTTCAACGGCTTTCATGCCGACAATTCCTACTCCGATGGCAGCACCAAGACAGCCAAGTGCTGATTGAATGCTTCCTGTGATACCTGTTGCTTGTTCAGTTGCTTGTGCGAGTACTTCGATCATTTTATTAGATGTTGAGTTGTTAATTATAAGAATGCACGCCTACGATTCTACATAGTCCCGTACAGAAAATTAGTGGTGTTTCTCCTCATCATGGTTACAGATTAATCCAATATAAACTGAGATTAGGAGCATAAAAACGAGTGCTTGGACCAGACCGATGAGGACTTCCATAAAATAAAAAGGTACGGGTAAAATCCATTTTAACTGAGGTACCAAATAAAACATGCTATGGAGTAGGCTTTCTCCACCAAAAACATTTCCAAATAACCTAAAGGTAAGTGAGACAGGTCGGAAAAGGATTGATACAACCTCGATGAAACCCACTGCAAGGAAAATTACTCCCAAAAAGGCAAAGATGAGTGAACTGACTTCAGATTTTTCGGCTTTGTTTCCAAACCAATCTTTAATGATGGCTTTAATGCCAGCAAATTTAACAATAAAGTAAATCCAAAAAAGATTGGCGACCAAGGCGAGTGCAAGAGTCATATTGAGATCTGCGTTTCCTGGTCTAATTAGAGGTTTACTGATTGCAAAGTGATCATCAACGAAATGACCATAGCCAATCGTTCCGACGCCAGGAAGGAGTCCGCTCCAATTTTGAATTAAAATGAAAAAGAACAAACCACTGAGTAACCAAAAAGATGGGAAAAAAACTTTTTTTCCAACAATTGGTTCAATGATGCCACGAATACCGCCGATAACAGATTCAAGAATGAGTTGCCCTTTTGTTGGTATCAATTGAGGTCTTCCAACTAAAATTTTGACAAAGAAAATTAAAAAGAGCGAAATGACCCAACTTGTCACCATTGAGTTGGTAATAGGGAGACCACCGATTGAAATTATTTTATCAGCAGTTACCTTAACCCCATCCCCCGCACCGATTAAAAATGATGTGGGGAGAGCACAAATGATTAATGTTACTAATATTCTCACTTAAAAGTTGAGCTTATAACTAGTAAGCAGTAAATCGTCAATTAACAACTTTCTTTGGATGCCAATTATCCCAAAGGTTAATAGGTACTTATGCCCGCAAGTAGAGATTATAATCTTTCATAGCAACAAGTATGCGAGGTATTGAATAAATTTTGAAAAAAACTGTTGGCATGATGAGGCCAGTTATTCCTTGAAGACTGCCAATTATGATTGGATTCGAAAATTTCTGTGGCCCATTCAAAATATCCCGTGTGATCGGTTTTGAAAAACACTTGAGAAGGTTTGGTTGTATATTTACTGAGCTGATTGAGAAAAGAGTCCTGAATAAGACGTTTTTTGAAATGTCTTTTTTTGGGCCAAGGATCGGGAAACATAATATAGGTTGAACGAATCTTGAGTTGAGCTGGCAGAGAATCTAGAAATTCCGATGCTTCTGCTTTAATGAAAAAGAGATTGGAAAGACTGTGGTAACTCTTCTTATTTTCGGCTTTCAAAATTCTCTTGGTGATTAAATCTATACCGATAAAGAGTTCATTCGGTTGAGATTTAGCAAATGAAGTCAGCCAATGACCATGTCCACAACCGATTTCAAGATTAAAATAAGAAGTCTGATGTTCTTCCGCTTTATGAAGAACCTTTGAAATGAGATAGTCCCCTACCCTTTTGATTCTCTCGGATTTGTCAATTTGGTATCGAGAAAAACCATCCAAGCTTTCATTACTCTTTTGATGCATTTTGCGTAACGCACTTATGGCGTTCTAAATAGATGTGAATGATGCTCACATCAGAAGGGTTTACGCCTGAAATTCTGGAAGCTTGCCCGAGAGTGCTTGGTTTGAATGCATTTAACTTTTCAATGCACTCATTCCTAAGTCCAGGAAGATTGGAATACATGAAATCATTTGGAATGACCATATCATTAGCAGCTTGCAGTCGTTGTGCAGTTTTACTTTCCCTTTGCAAGTAGCCATCGTAAATAATTTTATAAATCACCTCATTCTGGACACTCTGTCCAAGAGCTAAAAATTCACCGGGAAAATCAATACTGGTGTGTGGATTAGATTTGATAAATTGCTTGTAGGTTTTTCCTTCTTTAAATTTGGTAGAGCTCAAATTATGGATCCATTGATCAACAAGGTCTAATTGAGTGTTGATCTTCTCTAAACGGTTGTCGTTCAGTAAATTATATTCTGAACATTTCTTAAAAAAACGATACTCAGCGCTGCCATGATTGAATAAGAGACGATGCTCCGCACGACTCGTAAACATTCGGTAAGGTTCGGTAACTCCTTTGGTTGTTAAATCATCAATCAGAACCCCAATATAGCCCTCGCTTCTATCAATTTGTAAAAGAGAATTACCCAGAGCCTTTCTGGCGGCATTAATACCAGCAATAAGACCTTGGGCAGCCGCTTCTTCATACCCAGATGTTCCATTTATTTGACCAGCAAAGAAAAGGGAGCTTACAACCAGCGATTCTAAGTTAAAATTTAATTGGGTTGGCGGAGCGTAGTCATACTCCACCGCATAGGCAGGTCGTATAATTATAGCATCTTTTAAACCAGGGATGGTACGGATCACTTGTTGTTGTACATCAAAGGGTAAACTTGTAGAAAATCCGTTAACATACCACTCATCTGTATTAATACCTTCAGGTTCTAAATGAATTTTATGGGAACTTTTAGAAGAGAACTTCACCACTTTGTCTTCTATACTAGGACAATATCGTGGACCAGTTCCTCTTATATCACCTTTGTATAAAGGAGATAAGTGTAGATTGTCGTTAATTAATGAATGTGTTTTATCTGTTGTTTCAGTAATAAAGCAACTAACAAGATTTTTACCAAGTTGAGTCCCTGTATTTTTATCCCATCGATTGTTATGTTCCACGTGGAACACCTCTTCTTTTTCGCGAGAGTCATAAAAGGAGAATTTGGTAGGATTTACATCCCCAGTTTGCTCTTCAAGAGTCTCAAATGAAATGGATTTACCTAAGAGCCTAGGTGGTGTTCCTGTCTTAAATCGTTTTAATTCGATTCCATGTTTAAGAAAATGACTGGACAATCCTTTGGCTGAATGATCCCCTAATCGTCCACCTTCAGATTTTGTTTGTCCAATATGAGTCGATGCCTGTAAAAAAGTCCCTGTAGTTACCACAATGGATTTAGCATAGAAAGGTACACCCATAGAGGTTTCAACGCCTATGCATTGGCCATCTTCAACAATTAACCCATTTACCATTGATTGGAATATAGTAACTCCTTCATGCTGCTCCAAAACATGCTTCATTCTTAATTGATATGCTTTTTTGTCGCACTGTGCACGGGGAGCTTGAACAGCTTTACCTTTTGAAGTATTCAATAATTTAAATTGAATGGCAGTAAAATCTGTATTGAGCCCCATTTCTCCACCAAGGGCATCTATTTCCCTGACAATCTGTCCTTTTGCTTGTCCGCCTATCGCAGGGTTGCAGCTCATTTGGGCAATTGTGTCCAAATTTCCTGTAAGCAGTAAGATATCTGCACCTTGATTCGCGGCAGCTAGTGCAGCCTCACACCCAGCATGTCCAGCCCCACATACAATCACGTCATAAGGCCGAACTTTATTATTGTGACGAAGGCTCATCTACTTACCTATACAAAAGTTTCCAAAAAGTTTATCTAATATATCCTCATTCGTTTTGTAACCAATCAATTCATCCAGAACATCTCTAGCACTCAAAAGGGTTTCAGACAGTAGTTCATATCCATGGTTCTGTATGACCTCTTCCTTAAATTTAAGGATATGATAATTAAAGTCATTTAATAACTTCATGTGTCTCTTACCAATGTATACATGGTCTTCCATGTCATTAGTAAAACTTTGATCAATCTTTGCTAAAATGCTCTTAGTTAAAACATCTATGCCTTCTCCAGTTATACAGCTAATATGGAATGTTTGCTCGCATTTGATTGGTAAATCATGATTGAGGAGATTGAGGTCCGATTTATTTATAACTAATAAAAGTGGAACATCTTTTGAAATGTTAGAAATGTTATTAAAAAATTCAGTAGGGTAGGGGACCGAACCATCCATTATACAAAGCAACACATCAGCGTGTTGCGTTTGTTGGTAGGATAATTGAACCCCTACCTGCTCGACTTCGTTTGATGTTTGATGAATGCCAGCAGTGTCTACTAATGTTATTTTATGTTTTCCAAGAACGATTTCTTTTTCAATATAATCACGTGTCGTCCCTGCTTTTTCATGAACAAGTGCACGATCGGTTCCAATAATTTTATTAAATAGGCTACTTTTACCTGCATTCGGTGGTCCAATTAAAACTATCCGTATATTCTTTTCAAAAATTTGCAGTTTTTCACCTTGTTCGCACAAATGTTTTGTTTTTTTGATTATGGGTTCAATTTTCTGTGTAAGTACATCATGATCTGGTGATCCTATGTCATCTTCAGGGAAATCAATATAGGCTTCAATGATAGCTTGAATACTTAGGATTTGATCCTGCATACCGGTAAACAATTTCGATAAATCACCCCTCAGATTCCTCTGAGCTGCATGCATTGCCTGCTTACTCTTGGAGGATATAATTTGTGCAACTGACTCTGCTTGAGACAAATCGATTTTCCCATTGAGGAATGCTAATTGAGTAAACTCACCAGGCCTTGCAAAGCGACATCCGCGATCCAATAAATCATCACATAATAAATTGATTATTAAAGGGTTACCATGACATGATATTTCTAATGAATGTTCACCCGTATAAGACCTGTTTTGCTCAAAGTATGTCACCAGAATCTGATCGATGTGCTCTGCATTTACACTGTAATAATCAGTTAATTTAGCTTTTCTCGGTTCTACATCAGAAATTTTACACGCTTCCATGAGTATTTGGAGGGAGCGTGCACCACTTATACGAATTATAGCTAAGGCAGATTCCCCGGAGGGAGTTGCAGGAGCAAAGATTGTGTCCATCACAACAGGGTGGGGGACTTTAAGAAACAAACTTAATTTTCTTCTGATTCACCTTTAGCCAAAACAGACCCCACAGTCACTTGGACTTTATCCATTATGGCAGATGTAATTTTTTTCAATATTTCTGGGTTTTCTGCAAGGGTTTGTTTAGCCGCTTCTCTTCCCTGACCAACTAACTCTCCTTCAAATGATATCCAGGCTCCTTTTTTGGTTAAAATATTATGATCGATTCCAAGATCAATAACTGAGCCAGTTTTTGATATTCCTTCATTGTACATAATATCAAATTCACAAGCTGTGAATGGAGGTGCTACTTTATTTTTAACAATTTTAAGCCTGGTACGAGAACCAGTAACTGTTCCGTTGGCTTCTTTTATTTGGCCAATCCTTCTAATATCCATACGAACGGAACAGAAGAACTTAAGAGCTCTTCCACCAGGTGTGGTTTCAGGACTACCAAACATTACCCCAATCTTTTCTCTAATCTGGTTGGTAAATATGCATACACAATTGGTCTTGGAGATGGCAGCAGTGAGTCGCCTCATTGCTTGGCTCATCATTCTTGCTTGTAGTCCAACCGTGGTGTCACCCATTTGACCGTCTAATTCCTGTCTCGATACAAGTGCGGCAACTGAATCAAGAACTATTACATCAATGGCTCCAGACCTGATAAGAGTCTCAGTTATGTTTAAAGCATCTTCACCACTTTCTGGTTGAGAAACCATTAAATTATCAAGATCGACACCTACGATTTTAGCATACCTAGGGTCGAGGGCATGTTCTACATCCACAAATACAGCATTTCCCCCATTTCTTTGTGCTTCAGCAATTACGCTCAAACAAAAGGTAGTTTTACCCGAGGATTCAGGTCCATAAATTTCGACAATCCTGCCTCTTGGTAAACCCCCAACGCCTAAGGAGAGATCAACCGCCAATGAACCCGTAGAAATTACAGAAACATTCATCTTTGTCGCATCTCCGAGCTTCATTAATGCACCTTCCCCAAATTTTTTATTGATACCTTGAAGTGCTAGATCTAAGTCGGACGTTGATTGTTTTTGGGTTTTTTCAGATGCTTTAGCCATGATAATTAAAAGATTTGAATCAATTTGTTGGATAGTTTGTCGAATGCAAGAAATTTAGCCATGATTTCTATACCATGCCAAGTTTGTTACTATAAATTTTAGAGGTTTTTTACTTTTTAAAATTATTCCTAGGAAACTGATTGTTTCAATGCCTGCTTTAACATCTTGATCAATGCAATCGATGGTTTTCAATACACACCTCTAAAAAAATGGTGAAACATATCATTTGGGATTGGAATGGAACATTGGTTGATGATGTCCATATATGTGTTGATATTTTAAATAATGCACTAGCGAAGCATCAGATTGAAAAAATTTCAATAGATGAGTACCGAAGAAAATTCTTTTTCCCAGTTGCTCGGTTTTACCAAATGCTTGGGCTGCCTTCTTATGGTCCTAAGTACCAGGCTTTGGCTGAAGATTACATCTTTGAATATCGGAACCGCTTTAAAGAATGTAACTTACATCCACTTGCATTTCAGACTTTGGAAAGATTACAAGCTTATGGTGTTTCCCACTCAATTTTAACTGCTGGAAAACAATCAGATGTCGAATATTTCATAAACTACTACGGTCTGGATGGACAGATCCATTTTGTTGATGGAGCAAATAATGTTGAAGCTAGTGGAAAAGATGAGAGAGCATTAGAACACCTTTCGTTTCTGGATGTAAATTGCGATGAGGCTCTTTTAGTTGGAGATACTTGTCACGATTGGGAAGTTGCCAGGCTGATTGGTTGTAAGCCCCTCCTTTTCACAAATGGCCATGTTGAAATGGAGAGATTGAAGCAATGGAATACACCAACCATTGCTTGTCTTTCCGAAGTTTATGATTGGGTTAGCAATTGACCGGTAGAATCCATCTTATAGTTTGTTTGCTTTTGAATGAGCAGAGTTTTTATAAAAACATATGGGTGCCAAATGAACGAACGAGATTCGGAGGCGGTTGTTTGTAAACTGATAGAAAATGGGCATGAAATTACCGACAAAGAAGAATCTGCAGATGTGATTTTGTTAAATACCTGTTCAGTTAGGGAAAAGGCTGAACAAAAGGCCATTGGTAAAGCTTCTAGATTACTCAATCGTTCAAGAGGAACCAAACCAACAGTTGGAATTATTGGATGTATGGCTCAAAACAGGGGCGATTCTTTATTTAAAGAATTGCCTGGGTTAGATCTTGTGGTGGGCACTCAAAAATTTCATCGGATTTCCGAAATTTTAGATCAAACAGGTTCGAACAAACCAATAATTGATCTTGGCGAAGAACTTGGATCTCAAAACGAAATCCGACACCATGTGAGCCAAAAGAGCGGTCCCTGTTCTTTTGTTTCAATTATGCAAGGTTGCAATATGAAATGTAGCTTTTGCATTGTACCAAAAACTAGAGGATTGGAGAGGTATAGACCAATGGATGAGATCCTCGATGAAATTAGTGAACTTGCAGATAATGGCATCAAGGAAGTGACTCTGCTTGGCCAAATAGTGAATGCTTATGGGAGGGGCGAGTTCCCTCGATTCAAAGGGAAAACTCCCTTTGTTCAGCTTTTGGAAAAAATTCATGACCTTGATGGGATTAAAAGAATCCGTTTTACTTCCCCTCATCCGATAGCTTTTGGAAGTGACTTAATTAATGCCTTTGAGGATTTGCCTAAACTGGGCTCCTATGCCCATCTCCCCATGCAAAGTGGTTCTAACCGAATTCTCAAGGCAATGAACCGTCCATACCGGATTGAAAAGTTTCTAACGATTGCTAAAGCCTTGCGCGAAAAAGTTCCTGGCATGCGTCTAAGCACCGATGTGATTGTTGGCTTTCCCGGAGAAAGCGAGGAAGACTTTACTCTTACAAGGGATGCATTTATTGAAGCGGGCTTTGAGATGGGCTTTATCTTTAAATACAGCGATCGTTCAGGAACCCCTTCAGTGGACTTTGAACATAAGGTTGAAAAGAACGAACTTGAAAGAAGAAACCAAGAGCTTCTTCAACTACTTGAAGACCAATCCTTTGCATCTAATCAAAAATTGATCGGGAAACACATGGAGGTCTTAATTGAAGGACATGCCCGTAAAGGAGAAGGGCGACTCATGGGGAGAACATCTTGTTTTCGAAAAGTAAGTTTTTTAGGTAATCCGTCCCAAATTGGAGAAGTAAGGAATGTAAAAATTCAAACAGTTACTCCAACAAGCCTACAGGGAGAACTGATTTAATTACTCTGCAATTATGTCCCTTTTTTATACAAGTTTAATCACTGGATTGTTTCTTTCAATAATAGGATTTCTTCTTTTGTTCCCTAGGTCGAAATTCCATTCTTTGGTTGCTGATTTTCCTAGATCTAGGTTGTTGAGTGTTACCTTTGTAAGCATTGCCACGATTTGGTTTTTATGGAAACATGTGGCGTTTTTAAGCGAGGCAGATTTTGGAGAATATAAATTATTGATCGGATCTATTGCTTTAGCTACTGCGCTATTATCTTTTTATTTCGTTCCTGATTTCCTTGCTGTTCGCGGATTAGCTATGATTCTTCTCCTTTGGTCCAGGGAGGTCTTGGACGCAGCATTCCTTCATGCTTCATCCAATCGATTGGTTCTTGTATCTGTGATTTACCTAATCATTTTAGCAGCTCTTTATTTCGGTGCATGGCCCTATAAGATGAGAGGTTTCATTGGTTGGCTTTATAAGGAAACATTACGGGTTAGAACACTCGGGAGTGCTCTTTCAACATTAGGTTTATTCATTACAATTTTATCATTTACCTACTCGTAAGCACTTTGAATGAGCTTAATTTTAGTAATTTCAGGACCAGCAGCTGTAGGAAAAACAACCCTATGTGATCGTCTGATTTCTGATTTTGGTGGAAGTGTGTGCAGGCTTATTACGGCGACCACAAGGATGCCAAGAACTTCAGAAAAGAATGGAGTTGATTATTACTTTCTTAAGGAAGCGGAATTCAATGAGAAGTTACACCAGAATTGCTTTTTAGAATATGAGGAAATACATGGAAACAAATACGGAATCCTTAAGGACACTCTTCTTAGCAATAATTATGAAGAAAAAGATATCCTTTTGAATATAGATGTAAATGGAACGGCTAGCTTAAAACAGTTCTGCGATGCAAACCCATCCCTGAAAGACCGTGTAAAAACCATATTTATCAAGCCAAAATCAATCGACGAGTTGAGAAAAAGAATTCGAGAAAGAGGAAGTGAATCGGATCAACAGATTGAGATTCGGTTAGCAAATGCCAAAAAGGAAATTTTGCGGGAAGAAGATTTTGATTTCGTCCTGGTTTCCAGTGATCGTGAATCTGATTATTCTGAAGTGAAGAAAATTTACTTAAACTTAAAAAATACCTTCAAACATTAATTTCTGGCCGGTCAGGATTTAACCAATCAAGATGGTAAAAACTTCCTCTTGGACGATCGGTTCTCTCATAGGTATGAGCGCCAAAATAATCTCTTTGTATTTGAAGCAAGTTTTGAGGGAGTTGCTCACTGCGATAAGAATCAAAATACGACAATGCCGAGGAAAAAGTGGGCGTTGGGATTCCATTTAATGCCCCGGCGGATACCACCTCTCTCCAGTTGGACTGATATTTATTGATCGATTCATTGAAGTAATCATCAAGAAGCAAATTTGCTAATGAGTTGTTTTGGTTGTAAGCATCGGTAATTTTCTGAAGGAAAGCAGCCCGTATGATACAACCGCCTCGCCAAATTTGGGCGATCTCCCCAAAATTGAGCGACCAATCATATTCAATTGCTGCTGCTTGCATTAATTGAAAACCCTGAGCGTAGGAGCATATTTTGGAACAATATAAAGCTCCTCTGATGGCCTCCAAAAAATGATCTGTATCGAATTCGGGGGTAATATTTGTGTCTGGACCAGTTAAAATCTGACTAGCTTTAGTGCGTTCTTCTTTGATTGCACTCATGCAGCGTGCGAACACTGCTTCTGCCACGGTTGGAGCAGGGGTGCCCATGTCCAAGGCGTTCACCGATGTCCACTTACCCGTTCCTTTTTGTCCTGCAGCGTCTAAGACATGGTCCACTAAGAATCCGTTTTGACTGGGGTCTTTTTGTTGCAGTGCATCTGCGGAAATATGCATCAAAAAAGAATCCAACTCACCTTCATTCCACTTAGAAAAAGTGATCCCAATTTCATCTGGACTCATCTTGAGAAGGTCTCGCATCAAGTGGTAGGCTTCACAGATCATTTGCATATCACCATACTCAATACCGTTGTGAACCATTTTGACATAATGTCCGGCTCCGTTTTCTCCGATATATGCTGCACATGGAGTCCCTCCAGTGATTGGTTTTCCAGGAGAGCCGCCCTCAATGGGCTGACCAGTGGTGGCATCGACCTTTGCTGAAATGGCCATCCATGCATCCTTAATTTGTTCCCACGCATAAGTGGACCCGCCAGCCATCAAGGATGGGCCAAAACGGGCACCTTCTTCCCCTCCACTAACCCCAGAACCCACAAAGCAAATGTTTTTAACTTTTAGAGCATTTTCTCTACGAATCGTATCTGTCCACTTGGCATTACCGCCGTCAATAATGATATCTTGTTCGTCTAATAAAGGTACCAGCGAATCGATGACTGCGTCAGTAGCTTTCCCGGCTTGGACCATGATAATAATTTTCCGAGGTCTGCTTATTGATTGAACAAAAGAATGTAGCTCCTCAAAGCCAAGTAAGTTATTCGAGTAGGAATTGCGTTTTAAAAAATCTTCAGTCTTTGAAAATGTCCGGTTATACACCGATGTAAGATATCCATGATCTGCGATATTGAGGGCTAGGTTTTGCCCCATAACCGCTAGCCCAATGAGTCCAAATGAAGAGTGTTTTTTTTCCATAAATCCAAATAAATTACATCAAGGATAACTGTTGTCGAATCTTAAAGGGAATAGGAAAGACTCCCTACCCAGGGATGGGATAAGTACAGCTACTCAAAGAGGTGAGGCATTATTGATTGCCTCACTTGAATCGTCATCAATAGGAGGTTCGTCTACCTGAACAATTACCGGTCTTTTGTACATTTTTGCAGGGTTAGTGTATCTTGGATTGATCCCAAACTTTTTCATTAATAATAGCATGTCTTGGGAATTGGTTCTCAAAGATTGATTGGCTACATTTGAAGTAGAATTGGCAGCCGCTTTTGTGTTGGCATTATTAATGGCTTTCAACATTGCTGTTTTAGATTTTAGACTTTCTGTATTAACATCATCCAAACCTAAGGAAAGTTTTGCTCCTGCCAATGCTCCTTCAATGGATCCCTGCTTAGTGGCTTGCTGTACCTCAACCACCCTAGACTCATCAAACTGAGATGATCCATTTTGGGATATAATTTCAACTTCATTTTCTTGTAAACCGAGGATTGCTCCAAAGGTAGCCCCGAAAGAAGCAGCAGTTAGGTGATCAATCGTATCTTTGGAGTTTTGCGCTGGATTTAAACCAAGCAGAACGGTCGTTTCAAAAATGGCCCCCATCGCTGAACCAAGAGCAGACTGTCGGGCAACCCCAATATCGATAGTTTCAAAGCTGTCTGGTTTGACAAGGGCTAAATTACCGGAGCTGGTGCTTCCGTGTGCGGACCCTTGTGCAGTTAAATTAATGATCGGAACCAATTGATCTGTAGGGTAATAAATAGCTAGTCCAGTGTTGCCGACCATGGAGCCCAGTGATGATCCTCTGGCAACCTTTTCAATATCATTTGCCGTAAGGACAGTTTTCCCTGCATCTTCAGAGCTTATAACCGAACCTAGCCAGCTTGCAGAATTGACAGCACCGGCAGAACTTCCCCGAGCGACTGACTTTGCAACATCTCTTCGAATATTAGTCGCAATTTCCCAAGAGGGTGTATAATCCAATGATTTTGGCAGGACGGTAGCGAGTTGGCTTCCCATAGCGGCTCCCGATGCTGCAGATTCTGCTACTCGATCAGCATCAATCCAATCCGTTGCCGCAGAATAAAGGATATTTGGATTGGGAAGTTCATTGTTTTCAGTACTATGGAGAAGTACCGATTGGGAGACTTGCTTGGAAACCATTTCAGCTGCATCCAGGTATAGAAATTGATCCAAGTATTCTGGGTTGGAGGTACTGGCAACAGTAGTAGCAATAAGAAAGCCATTAGCCGAGGCTTTCACCGAGTCATAGAGAAAAACTTCTTTTGTTTCCCCCAACTTGGTTGCAGAATCCATCAATCCATTGAAAAACCCGGTTACAATATTTGGCTCAATTTTACCGTTGTTAATTGGGCTAGGCGTGCTGCTTGGTTTTGCGAAAAGGGTAAAGACATCTTTAGACAGTCCTCCTTCAGCATCTGTAAAGCCGAAATATCCCTGACTTATCCCGACACTAAGTTGTT
>JAYOTQ010000032.1:0-18763 GCA_038150505.1 Opitutales bacterium
CTCCGGCAGGAGCGTTCCTTCATACTCTTTTGCAAGGGAAGCGGGTGGTAGAACTTGGGGCAGGAATGATGCCTTACGGATATGCCTTGGCTGCCCATAGCCAGGCACAAAATTTTGTCGCAGTGGAGCCTTTCTATGCCGATAGACAGGAGATCGCTCAGGCTGCTTATGTCGAAAATGATTTGCCTCCGGAAATGCGAATTCCACGAAAAGTGGAGTCTCTGGATATGCTTGAATATCTGGATGGGGAAGCGGACAATTTATTGGCCATTATTGCCTGCGGGATCGAAGACTGTATTTTGCCGGATGCGGAATACAAAAAGAAGGTGGAGGGAGAAATCGAACGGTCGTTAGAGGAAGATGCTTTTTTTATCAGTTCCCACAGCGATTTATTTCCTCAGGGAATGAAAAGCGTGGAAATTCTTTTTTCCCGTCCTTCTCATCCACATATTGTGGATAGGTTAAGGTTGCACGGGAAGCCAACTGCCTATGATAAATGGCACGAAATCCTGCCTCCCAATCTTGTGAGCTAGTCTTTTGTGGATGCCGCGAGGCGAGCCTTCATAATCAGATAGAGCTCCCGGCTAATCCAGGCATCCGTGGCAGCATAGGCTTGCTGAGAAGGGGAAAGGGGGCTTTTTTGCCAGTTGGAAAGCTGGGCAGATTTGGAAAGTCTTTGAGAGAAAAAGATTGCGGTGAGGTTGCGAAGCCCTGTCTGTTCAATTTTTAAGGATTGTGCAAGCGGAGCAAGGTCTTCGAAACCTTCTGGGTTAAATTCCTCAATTTTTTTGAGGTTGTATACATCATCCTTGATTGCCACCCCTGTCTTTACAATCCCTGGATCTTCCAAAATATCAATCAGGGGGCCGAGCTTCATCACCGGAAAAAGACGAAAAAGAAAAGCCTGATCTGCGGTGGCTAATTGGAGCAGGGCGGGTGGGTTGTTGGGTCCTCGTTTGAAGTTTGGTTTACACTCGATGTCGAAACCGAGAACTTTTTGTTTTCGGAGCTTGGTAACAAACTTCTTGAAGGATTTGTTATCACTCGCGAGTTGGATCGACCCATGAAAACGAATCAAGGGGAGTTCATTGATTTGGCTTTTTTCAAGCCTACTGGGCAATTCGCCTTGGTTGGAACTAAGTACGGGCATGATGGTGAGCCATCATAGTTCCATAGTTAATCCATCGTAGGCAAACAAAACTTCTCTTGGCAAACCTCGAGGCGAGGGAGCACCGGGAATGCCGGGAATAGATTCTCTTACGGCGTGCCTTGTGCCAGTAAGGAATTTTCTGGTGTGAGCACAAAATTCGGAAATGTTTTCATCAGTGGCATTGGGGTCGTGGTGAAAAATCGCCAATTTTTGCACATCTCCCCGTGCTGCTAATTCCACACCCATGACATTGCTGGAATGCCCCCAATGCTCCCGGTTTCCAATTGATTCACCAAGAGTGTACGGTGCATCAAAGATCAGTAAATCTGCACCTCGGATGAAATCTATGAATGGATAGTCTTTTAAATGAGCGGCATTGGTATGCTCGCAATCAGTTGAATATACTAAAGAAGAATTGTTAGATTCAATTCGGTATCCGTAAGATATACCCGGGTGGTTTTGTTTAAATAGGCTGATCTTGGAATCACATATTTCTAAAATATCTCCGGGCTTATGTTCCTCAAAGGAAACTTCTGCTCCAAATGTATCAAAGCTAATAGGGAAGTAGGGCTCGCGCATCTGCTCCCTAAGTACCTTTTCGATCCCTTGATGTCCCCCATGGAATACGACCCGGTTGCTAGGTGCATAAGCCGGAGCAAAAAATGGGATGCCTTGGATGTGATCGTAATGAAAGTGGGACAGGAAAATGTGGAAAGTGGCATCCTTCACCTTTTGAGCCATGAGCTCTTTTCCCAAAGCACGAAGACCAGACCCACCATCGAGGATCAGATATTCATTCGAACCCGTTTCGACATGTACGCAAGGGGTGTTTCCTCCCCAGTGTGCACGAGAACGAAAATTCAGTTTTGTATTAACAAATTCCCTAATTTGTCTCTCGGACCGCAACTCTTTCCCTCTGGCAGCCATCAGGGCATTGACAATTTTCTCTTCAATTTCTTGTGCCGTGGGAGCTGTGGGTATAGACCCACGAGTACCTTTAAAATGAACTTTCATAGGGGTAGTCCGTTTTTTTACATAAACATCTATATGGCAACGATATTTTTCTTTCTTCATGGGTGAGAAAAAATCATAGATGTTGGCTTGAAGAATGATCTATCCATAAGCATTGTAGATATATGAGTATCGACGAAAAACTTGCGGTTGCTTTTTACAGAGTAGGGCTTGAACGCCTAACATTTACTGAAATTCTTGAGCGCTTCGTTGATCCCTCGAAAAAAAGCGGGAATTTCCATCGTATTTCAGACATGCATGTTAAGATTGGTATGCCTGTTAGTTTTCGTACGGACGATGAACTTGTACCCATCGAGAAGGGAACCCCCATAAGCGAAGAGGCAATGCTTCATATGCTCAGCATCCTTTTGAGCGATAAGCAAATTGCCCTCGTTACCGATCCCGACCAACCGCAGGATGTGGACACCGCATTTGAGTGGGAAGCACAGAGCATTAACTTTCGGCTCAATGTATTCCGGGACCGCGATGGATTAGCCTTTGTGATGAGGGTTCTTTCCTCATCGATCCCTGCGATTGAGAATGTTGGGCTACCTTCTGAAACGATTTGGAAAGAAATTACCGCCCTGAAAAGGGGATTAGTCTTGGTAACCGGGGTAACCGGAAGTGGAAAGTCCACCACGATATCATCGCTGATCAATCATGTGAACCTTACCAGGAAGTCTCGAATTATCACTTTGGAAGACCCGGTTGAGTTTATTTTCAAAAACGAAAGCTCGATGGTTTCTCAAAGACAGGTGGGGCAAGATGTTGGTAGCTTTTCAGCTGGTTTGAAAAGTGCTTTGCGTGAAAACCCAGATGTTATTTTTGTCGGAGAAATCCGGGATACCGAAACCGCCACCCTTGCCCTGAGTGCCGCAGAAACCGGTCACCTTGTTTTTTCGACCTTACACACCCGGGATGCCAAAGGAGCTCTAAGTAGAATAGTAGACATGTTTCCCGCGGAGCAGTCCAAGTTTATCTGCCTGCAGTTGTCCTTTAGCTTATCTTATGTTTTGAGTCAGAAACTTGTGCCAAGGGAAGATACCGCGGGGAGAATACTGGTCATGGAAGTCCTGAAAAATGTGCCTGCGATTGGGAACCTGATCCGTACTGGAAACTGGCAACAGGTCTATTCAGCCATGGAAACTCAGTCAAAGGAGGGTATGCTGACGATGGAGCAACATTTACTCTTTTTACACCAGCATGGGATCATTAGCCGTGAATCTGCGATTGCATATGCCAATGATGCAAGTTTGATCGAGCGCCTGGGAGGGTAAGCAACTTTTTTTAAAAATGACTGCCGTAAAAAAAGACAGAAAGTCTTGGGTAAACAGGTACAGCCTTATCCTTACCTTTGCCCTCTGTTTAGTCTATGGGCTTTGGGGGCAAGAAACTTCGAACAAAACTGAAAAAGCTACAAACCCTACAAAGACAAAAAAAGTCATGAAGACCGAAGAAGAATGGAAAGCCCAATTAACCGCGGAAGAATTTCGTATCCTCCGAAAAGCAGGCACCGAACGGCCCAACGGGAAGGTTTACCAGGAGTTCAAGCAACATAGTGCCGGGGTATATTTTTGTGTCGGTTGCAACACCGAATTATTTTCTTCCGATCAGAAGTTTGATTCTCATTGTGGATGGCCATCCTTTTTCGATCCTTCCAAAGTGGAGAATGTAAAAACTTCTGTGGACTATCTTTTGGGTTACCCCAGGACAGAGGTTTTGTGTGCGGTTTGCGATGGCCATCTTGGCCATGTGTTTACAGGAGAAGGTTTCGATACCCCTACGGATAAACGTTATTGTATAAATGGGACCGTTCTTAGGTTTAGGCCAAATGAGGAATTGGCAGAGGCTAATTCCTCAACTTCCAAATAACGCTTTGGTTTTTGGTACCAATGAACCATATGTTTTTTAACTCAAAATTTATCCGCTGTGCTTCCTAACCGTTTCATTCTGATTTTAATCGGGCACTTTTGGGCGGTTTTTTCCTTTGGGGCGGATTCATCTCCAAGTGGTGCTTATGAGGTGCGGATTCCGACCTATGATGAAAACGGAAGAATTAACTGGGAATTGATTGCAGAGGAGGCAGACAATTTAGCAGAAGGCTTATATTCTGCCAAAAACCCGAGGATGTTTATCCTCGAAGAGCAAAGGCCCGCCACCATTGCCCAATCAAGTTCGGGAGTCTTTAACATGACTCAGGGAAAAGCCGAAGGGAGCGAAAATTTATTTGTCACCGGAGATGGGTTTGAGGCGATCGGCAAACCCTGGACATTCGAGGAAAATCTTGCCCACAGTAGAAACCGTCTGGCTTTTTCAGAGCAGGGCAAAATTGGTTTTGAGGCAGAAGTTCAATCTGGTTTTGTGAATGGGGCAGGGACAAGCAAGCCTGACACTTCCTTGTCTGCTAATGATTTTGCTTCTGCGGAGTCCGATGACTCGTTTTCCCGGGAATTCCCAACCACCGCTTATGGAAAAAGAATAGAACTGCTCGATCTTGGAGATGGGAAAAGAAAGTTTACCTTAGAGCATGATGTTTTTATCAGGATGCTCGATTTGGAAACAAATGCTACCACACCTCAATACTCCACAATTAGCTGCGACTGGGCCGAGTTATTTCTCGGAAAAGACGAAAATGCTTCCCGTGTAGAATCGTTCGGTCAAATCTCCCAAATTCACGCAAAGGGCAATGTAAGGCTGATCCAACCCTTAAGGAAAAGTTCTTCCGGGGAACTTTCATGGGTACAAGAAAGTGGGCGGGTCTACCTGTACAAAAAAGCAAAAGTATTTCATCAAAAATGGGGCGAGGCACAGGGGGAAGAAATTATTATCTATGAAAAAGATGGACGTGCTGAGGTCATCGGTGGAAACGAGGGCAGGTCCAGGCTCTTACTTCCTCCCCTTGGTAAATCTCAAACACAATAGAAAACTTGCAGGTTCGTTTTGAATAAAAACACAGATACAGACTCCACCAAGCTCCCCAACTTAAAAGCCCAAGCCCTTCATAAAATTTATGGCAAAAGAGAGGTGGTTAAGGGTGTTTCACTTGAAGCGAAGGGCGGTGAAGTTGTTGGGTTGCTTGGGCCGAATGGGGCAGGCAAGACGACTACTTTTTCGATGGTTTCCGGTTTTGTCCCGCCCACATCAGGTTCTGTGTTCTTGGACGAGGTTTCCCTTACTGAGCAGCCTGCATACAAAAGAGCAAGGAAAGGTTTGGTATACCTTCCCCAAGAATCATCTGTGTTTCGAAAGTTAACTGTCGAACAGAATATTCGTGCCATCGCAGAGACCCTGGGCTTGAGCAAAAACAAGGAAGATGAGGTTGTGGAAAAACGACTGGATGAACTTCGTCTTACTGGTTTAGCCAGTCAAAAAGCCTATACATTAAGTGGGGGAGAGCGCCGCCGTTTGGAAATTACCCGAGCTCTTGTCTTGGAACCAAAGTTCTTGATGCTTGATGAGCCATTCAGTGGAGTAGACCCGATCAGTGTAAGTGAGGTAATGGAAATTATTCGTCAACTAAGGGATTCCGGTATCGGTATTTTTCTCACCGATCACAATGTTCGGGAAACCCTCAGAATTGTTGACCGGGCTTACCTTCTTTATGAGGGCAGCGTGCTTACCCATGGTACAGCCGAATTTCTTCTTTCAGACAAGGAAACCCGTGAGAAATACCTCGGGCATGATTTTGAAGCCTAATGCAACCCCCCTCGTTATGAAATCATCATTACCTGAGTATATTGAAAGCATTTCGGTCCGCGATTTTTATGATTCGTTTGCTGAGCGACTGCTTTTGCGCCTGGTCACTTCGAGGAAAACTCTTTCAAGAAGCACGATCCGCGAAAGAAGTTTAAACCGACCCGCTTTGGCGGTGACTGGATATTTTAAATACTTCGCCAGTAAACGAATTCAATTATTTGGTGCTGGAGAAATGGGCTTTTTGAGAGAGCAAAAGAAAAGCCAACGCCTGCAGGTTCTTGAGAAAATGGCTGCCAAAAGGATTCCTTGTGTGGTCATATCACGCAACCTTGCCCCAACTCCTGAAATGATTGAAGTTTTTGAAAGTTTCGGGATACCGGTATTTAGAACCAGCTTGGCATCAAAAGCCTTTACTACTGAAGTAACGGTTTTGTTGGAAGAACGTTTTGCTCCACGCACAACTGTTCATGGCACGCTTCTCGATATTCGTGGAATTGGCACACTGGTACGGGGAGAAAGTGGTGCAGGTAAGAGTGAAGCGGCCCTTGCCTTACTGGAGCGGGGGCACAGCTTAGTTGCCGATGATATGGTCCGAGTAAAACTCTTGAGCGATCATACACCTGTAGGTTTTTGCGATGAGATGAACCGAGGCTTTATGGAATGCCGGGGTATAGGAATCATCAATGTGGAAGAATTATTTGGTATTCGTTTTGTACGAATCGAGAAAAAGATAGAACTGGTAGTCACTTTTACCGAAGATATTAAGGATTCAGTGATTGATCGAACAGGCCTGGATCGTAAAACATTCGAGATTTTGGGAGCTTCGGTACCTCATATGGAAATACCTTTACGCACTGGACGTGATATGGCCCGTTTAGTTGAGGTAGCTGCAATGGTTCAAGCAGCCAGACAGTTGGGGCATGATTCGGCTGATGATTTTAATCAAAAATTGATAAAAAAAATGAATCAATCAAGTTGATTTGATGGTTCAAATCTCATTCTGATTTTTCTAAATCACCTAAAATCAAATAGCTTACGCAGAAAGTTTATTTTTACTTTTTGGCAACTTAAAAATGTTCAAAAACTTACTTTCATAGGGGTGTGAATAACTTGTGAGAAAGTAATAGATGAAAGAAGCTTTTTTTTCTTGGTTAAGTTGGGTTTCTTCTTCAAAAAAGAAACCTACCCCTTTCAAACCCTTCCCCTCAATTAACCCTTAATTATTTTTTTGGATATTTCCTTAAAAGTTGATTTTCAGATGCTTACGAAAAAAACTTTGGATACTTTCTCGAAATCCGAGATTTTTCCAATGCGTGTTTCACGCTACTTTTCTGTGTCGGAAACTACTAATAATCAGCAAGTTTTAGCACCTGCTGTAGTCTTGTGAATAATTCCAAATCTTTCACCCTATGACCCAATTAACTGCAACCCCTGAAACCTTCTGGAGTTCCCTGCGTGAAAACCTTCTTGAAGTGATTCCGGCCGATACATTTCGTGTCTGGTTTGATAACATTCGAGTTGGTCACATGGACGAGGATGGTTGTGAGCTTTTGACCCCCAACGAGTTTTCCGCGATTTGGATCAGAGATAACTACCTAGATGTCATTCGTCAGGAAGCAGACAAGTTGGTTGGGTATCCTTATTCTGTTGAATTGCTCGGGTCTTATGAAGACGATGCAGAGCAATCCCAAAACCGAATCAAACCGCCGACCAAAGTAAAGTCCACCCGTACGACTGGTCCATCCTTGCATGGCCGGTCCCTTGGAATTAACCCCAAGAATACATTTTCTAATTTTATCGTAGGTGCTGGCAGTGAACTCGCTCATGCCGCATGCGTGGCCGTTTCCAACGCACCTGCTCATGCGTACAATCCACTTTTTCTCTACGGCGAAACTGGTTTAGGGAAAACGCATCTCATGCATGCAGTCGCCCATCAGGCACTCAACCGGAATCCCAGTTGTCGTATTGCCTATGTATCCTGCGAGCGTTTCACCAACGAGTTTATTCGGGCGATACAGGAAAACTCCTTAACTAAATTTCGCTCCCGTTACCGGAGTGTGGATTATCTTCTAATTGACGATATCCAATTCCTCGCTGGTAAGGAGAGAATACAAGAAGAGTTTTTCCATACCTTCAACGAGTTGTATGAATCGCAGCGTCAGATTTTTCTTACCAGCGACCGACCTGCTGGTGAAATCGATAAAATCGAAAGTCGCTTACTCTCCAGGTTCCAATGGGGGTTAGTCACTGACATTCAGGCACCTGACTGGGAGACCCGTGTTGCTATTCTTACCAAGAAAGCTCAGGCCATGGGCATTACTATAGAACCTGAAGTTTTGGAGTTTCTTGCCAAAAATATTTCCCGAAATGTTCGTCGAATGGAAGGTGCTTTGACCCGGGTTGCAGGTTATGTCGGACTTACCCGCAAAAAAGCAGACCTGGAAACCATTCAGCGCCTTTTACGGGACATTCTTCGTGAAGAAAACCTTAGCCGGATCACCATCGAGACTATTCAGAAAAAGGTGGTGGATTACTACCACTTAAGAATGGCAGATATGCTTTCAAGAAGACGTCCCGCAAACATTGCATTTCCCCGACAAGTGGCGATGTACCTTTCCCGCATCCTTACTGAGCATTCCTTGCAGGAGATTGGGGGTGCTTTTGGCGGAAGAGATCATGGCACTGTGATTCATGCCTGTAAGACTGTTGAAAATATGATGGACCAAGATACTTCGATCAAAACAGCAGTTGAGTTGCTTAACGAGCAACTATCCCAGTCCATGTCTTGATTGTTTTTCGAGCTTCATTGCTTGAAAACATTCTAATTATACCTTAACAAAATATTCTTATATGAGTGATACCCTTGAGCCAGTGGATGGTGGTGAATCCAATGAAAGCAGCGAGTTGGTTTCACAACCAACATCGAATGTACCCAGTGCAGATCAAAAGTTGGAAATTGCAAAATGGGTTGCAGATGGAATGGGACTCTCAGATGTACAAAAGAAAATTAACCAGGATTTTGGCATCGTTTTGACCTACATGGATGTCCGTTTTTTGGTAGACGATCTTGACCTCACCCTAGTAGATCCAGAACAACCAGCACCCCCAAAAGATTTATCAGACACAAGCACTCCTGATTCATCAGAAGAAGAAACTACTCTTGGCAGCGGGGTTCAAATTGAAGTTGATGCGGTAACTCCCCCGGGTGCTATGGCAAGTGGTTCTGTAACTTTTTCGGATGGTGAAGCAAAGAAATGGACCATTGACCAGTTTGGCAGGCTAGCAATGAGTGGAGGATCTGCTGACTACAAGCCTAGTGATCAGGATGTTATGGAGTTTCAGCAACAATTGGAAAAAGCCTTGCGTGGGCCTTCCTTGTGAGGCTGAGGATTATTCCCTAAGGATTTTCTTACTCGGACAACTCGTTCTTCGAAGAAGCGTTCCGAATTAGTTCCCCAATTGATTCAATCAGGGTAGGGAGCTGGAATTCAGGAATTAGTTCCATCTCATTTTCGTCCCATTTGGGAAGGTCGTTAAGAATGTCCTTTTCTCCCATCTTAAAGTTTGAAATTTCAAGTTTTCCCAGGGTTAAGGATACCAGTTCTCCAGAGGCCGAAATTTCAAATTTAGATTTTTTGGCACCCGTTTTAGGGTCTACCATATTGGTATTAAACACGGTTCCACGATTGGAAGATGCTGGTGGGGACAGCCAAACCCCTTTACGCTCAAAAAAGTGATTCAATAAGACTTCCCTGCCTTTCGTGGTCGAGAGGTAGGAAATCTCCAGGTTTTCTACCATTTGAGAGGAGAGATCTTCGAACTTTCTGCCAAAGTTAAGGTTGAAATTATAATTGAATGATCCCGAATCTGTTTCCCTATTTATTTCCACCTTCGGCAAGGGGTATGCACCGCCAGATTCAAACCTCAATTTTTGACCAGATGGAGTAAGGATCATGCAATTGTCAGGTTCCACTTTGTAAGAGAAAAAAGGCTGGTTTTCTTTATGAAAATGAATTTCAAAGCTTTGGCTGTCTTTGCAAACACCTAGGGCAAACAAAAGTTTCTGTTCGTTGTTTGGGTGGTTCCATGAACCCTCGATAAAGAAGGCATTGCTTCCTCTTTGCCAACGGTCAAAAAGTTTTTCAATTTGTTCGAGCAATAAGGACTTCCTGCTTTCGCCAAATTCCGAACCGTCTTGTAACGATTTAGCAATTTCAATCCAAGGGTCGGTTTCGGATGGAGGCAGTTCAGACACTGGAGAAAGGATGGTGGCTGAACTTTCAGTATTTCCTTTCAATAGGTGTACCAGTGCCGTGAATACCTTATACTTGGGTTGATTGGAAAGATGATCGGGCAGTCCAGAAAGGTAGGTCAAGGCTTGGTCTGGTTGAGGAGGCACTCCAAAAAGAGTGGAATGGATCATTGTCTCTAAAAAATCTGTCGATTTTTTCTGCTCATCAGACAGTTGGGCGGTAAAAAAGCGTACAAAAAAGGATGTATCTATGCCGTTGAGTGAATGAAGTTGTTCTAGCTTTTTGATAGGCTCTTCATCGGACCGGCAAAGAGAAATCAATGGAGCGATCTTACTATTTTTTTCTTTGGTTACATCCAAAGCCTTTTCCAAACTTACCACCAATTCTTGCTTGTCCGTACTTTCAACAACCAGAAAGGAACTGAGAAGCAAAAATGGATCATTCATTAACTCTGGTCCATGAATTCTGGCCAATAAAAGGAGTGTTTCGGCAAAGGCAGAGGAAAAATTCGCATCACTTAAATTAGCTTCATTTAGTTTTACCCTGAGTAATTGAGTAAGCCTGGGAGACCCCTTATCGAAGGAACTGATGAAGTGTAAACTGGGAAGTGAGCCTAAATAATCAAAAAGTAACAAGTCGGTTCCACGCACGACGGACTCAATATCCTCTGCCGCTTTGCCCATCATCATTAAATCTAATGCCACTCTCGGTGCCTCATTGGTATTGGGCTTTTCATCAAGGTATTGGTGGGCAAGTTTTAGGAATTCATCGAGATTTCCTTCTTCAATAAAATCCTCGTAAAAGGGGATTCGTTCCTCCGCAAGGGCAAAGGAGCAAGTCATCAGTGAGCAAATGAGAAGCCTGAAAATAAAATGGATCATTTTGTGAAGTTCTTGGTTTGAGCAGACCAAAGGTCAACAAAAAGAGCTAAATGCACGATTGAAAATGTCTAAGGTTTGGGAAATGTCACCCCCACTGTGGGAACTACTGATAAAACAGGTTTCATAGGACGAAGGAGGAAGATAAAGCCCATTTTTTAAACAGGTATGAAAAAAGGAGTTAAAGTGCTCATGTTTGGCTTCGACTGCCTCTTCAAATCGGGTAACCGGTGAATCTGTGAAAAAGAGCGAAAACATGGAGCCCGCTTGGGGTACCTGCAAGGCTATGCCCCGATCCTTGGCCATACTTAAGAGTCCCTTGGCTAATTCCTTTCCCATGGAGTCGAGGCGGTCATAAGGATTGCTCTCTTTTAATAATTTTAAGGAAGCGATTCCTGCAGCCATCGCCAGAGGGTTGCCGCTCAAGGTGCCTGCCTGGTACACAGGTCCAAGTGGAGCCAGTTGGTTCATGATTTCCCTTTTCCCACCAAAGGCACCGACAGGCAGACCTCCTCCAATAATTTTTCCCATTGCGGTTATATCGGGCGTGATTCCTGTCACCTGCTGAACGCCACCAGAGGTAAGGCGAAAACCGGTCATAACCTCGTCAAAAATAAGGACCACCCCATGCTGGGTGCACAAATCTCGTAAACCCTGCAAATACCCATCCCTTGGCAAGATCAAGCCACAGTTTGCCGGATAGGGTTCGACAATAATGGCAGCTACCTCCTGACCGGTGGTTGTAAGAGTTTCGCTGATCACATCGAGGTTGTTAAATGGAAGAACAATAGTTTCGGCGGCAAAAGAGGGAGGCACTCCTGCACTGTCCGGGTTCCCTAGAGTTAATGCCCCTGAGCCGGCTTTTACCAATAAGCTGTCCACATGCCCGTGATAACACCCGGCAAACTTAATCACTTTGTTACGCCCCGTATAACCGCGGGCTAAACGAATTGCAGACATGGTTGCTTCCGTTCCACTGTTGCACATGCGAACCATTTCCACAGAGGGTACAAGTTCAACAATCAACTCCGCCATTTCTACTTCCATTGGGCCAGGAGTGCCAAAGCTGGTTCCGCAGGAAAGGGCACTGGCAATGGCTTCGCGGACCACAGGGTGGTTGTGTCCGTGAATGGCTGGTCCCCATGTGCAGACATAGTCTATCAGTTCATTCCCATCTGCAGTGGTTAACCTGCTACCCGATGCACTTTTGGTAAAGAACGGAGTTCCACCGACCGAGCGAAATGCCCGAACTGGCGAGTTTACCCCCCCGGGGATGAGCGTTTGTGCACGTTGAAAGAGAGACTCGGATGTGTTCATTGGTTAAAAATGTTAATTAGAATATTTTTGAACAATGGGCATACGTCGTCCGATACCAAAAGCAAGCGGAGTTACTTTGAGGCCCGGAGCTGCTTGTTTACGTTTGTATTCATTGCGGTCGACCAAGGAGACGATTTTTCGCACAGTTTCCTCCTGGAAACCAAGTTCGATCAAAGAGTGAATCGAAAGCCCTTGCTCCACATATCCTTCAAGGATGCCATCAAGTACTTGGTAATCCGGCAGGGAATCACTGTCTTTTTGGTCGGGTCGCAATTCAGCGGAAGGAGGTTTTTCGATGCTGTTGTTCGGAATGATTTCTCTTTCCCTGTTAATATGCCTGGCAAGTTGAAAAACTTTTGTTTTGGGAAGGTCCGATATTACTGCAAGTCCACCACACATGTCGCCATATAAAGTGCAGTACCCGACAGCCAGTTCACTTTTATTACCTGTAGTGAGGAGAAGGGCCCCTAATTTATTGGAAACTGCCATCAATAAAAGCCCCCGGCTACGAGCCTGAAGGTTTTCCTCGGTCACATCCGTATCCAATCCTGCAAAGAGGGGAGCGAGTTCGTGCTCTGCGGAGTCGACGATCTTCTGAATCGGCAGGGTGTGATACTCGATGCCAAGGTTTTCGGCCAGCAACCGGGCATCGTCCCTGCTGTGACCGCTAGAGATGGCAGAGGGCAAACTGATTCCGATCACATTTTCCTTTCCCAACGCCTCCACTGCGAGGGCGGCAGTGACCGCAGAATCAATTCCTCCACTAAGGCCGATGATGCCCCTGGTAAAACCGCTCTTGTGGGCATAGTCGCGGAGTCCAAGGACTAGTGCCTGGCGAATTGACTCCATTTCACCCTGGGCTTCCTCATCCATCGTTGCCGGGGCAGAATCCAGGTCAAAAACCATCGATGCAGGAACAAAGGATGGGGCTCGGCCGATCCTTTTGCCCTCCGCAGAGAATGCCACCGAAGAACCGTCAAAGATCAACTCATCATTTCCACCGACGGCATTCACATAAACTACCGGGCACTCCACTCTTTGAGACACTTTTTTTAGGAGTACTTCTCTTTGTGTTTGTTTTTTAATGTGCCATGGACTTGCAGATAAATTAATCAGCAAGTCGGGACGGGATTCGGTAATTTTCTCCAGCGGGTCAGAGGTGTGAATGTCTAGGCTGGCATTCCATATGTCTTCACAAATTGTAACAGCTATTTTTTTTCCAAGATGATTGAATTCTGCTGGCAAGCTGCCCCGAGAAAAGTATCTATCCTCATCAAACACATCATAGGTAGGAAGAAGCTGCTTATGGAAGTACTGCCTAACATCCTTATCTGCACAAAGTGCTACCGCATTAAAAAAAGGTTCTTTTCCTTTTTTACCTGACCGATGGGGAAAACCGATAAGGGCAGGGCATGACCCGGTTTGTTTCGCAAAATGCTCAAGGGTTTTCCTGCAGTCTTCTCCAAATTGTTCTTTTTGAAGAAGGTCTCTTGGTGGGTAGCCACAGATACACAATTCCGGGAAGACAATAAGATCGGACCCCTCCTCGCAGAGGCTCTTGTAAGCCTGAATGATTTTGTTGAGGTTGCCATCAAGGTCACCAACGATGGAGTTAATCTGAGCGACTCCAATCTTCATCTTGTTAACTTATGGGAGCAGGGTATCATGATCAGTCATTAGTTATGTCAGTAGATCGAAAAAAAGCCACCCAGAACCCCTCGCCTTTGTTAATTTTAGCATCTTCTTCTCCGAGAAGAAAGGAACTACTAAGCTCTTTGATCGGTCATTTTTCCATCGTGTCAGTGGATGTGGATGAGCTTCTGCAACACAGCGAAGGTGTCGTGCGTTTGGTGATGGAAAACGCTAAACTGAAATGTATTAGAGCTGCAAAGCTTCATCCTGAAAAATGGGTTTTGGGTGCAGATACTTTGGTCGCGATGGATCAGGAAATTTTTGGAAAACCCAGCGACCTAAAGGAGGCGAAGTCTATGCTCCTTCGGTTGTCCGGCAAAACACACCAGGTGCACACTGGTGTTTCCCTGCAAAATTTGTCCTCTGATGTCGACCTGGCTGAGGTTGTTTCTACCTCGGTGACTTTTAAAAACTTGAACAGCTCGATCATCGACCGCTATTTTTTGAAGGTTAACCCTCTTGATAAAGCAGGTGCTTATGCAATTCAAACATCCCCGGAGATGATCGTGGAATCCTACGATGGCTCGTTGTCGAATGTAATTGGTTTACCCTTGGAGTTACTCGCTAATTGGTTCGAAAAATACCTGCCCAAGTCCTAATACTTTAAAAAAAGGAATGTTTGCGCATTTTCTTATTTTATAATGTATTTCTTTTCGTTTAACCGTTCGAAGCTTTGATTAAGAAAACTTTTATCATTGTTGGCTTGTTGTGGGTCGCTTTTCTAGGGTATCTCATTTTCGAGAAACCAATTGAGCATTTGAGTGAAGGCCCAAATGTGGTCGAACCCGTGGTTCAATCACCAGAGCCAGTGCCCCAGGTTCCGATTTCTGAAAAGAGCCCACCCGTGGTTTCTCAGCCTGAAGAAATTCCCTTTACCCCGTTACCAGACGAACCACTGGTTATGCAAAAAGAGAAAATACAAGCTGAGCAAACGAAAGAGGTTGATCTGGAAAAAAAGTCGGAACCTGTTGACCCTAAAAAGACAGGCAATGAGGATACTTTTGGGTTAATTTGTACGAAATTTGAAAAAGTGCCTTCCCGTTTCCGGCTCTCTTCCTGGGAGGGCAGGAAAAAAGTGGAGATAGAAGACCTCAGCCGAGTGAATCAATCAACCAAAGATCACCCCAAGTTTTGGGTGAAAGTGAGAGTGCCTTACAAAGAGTTTATTCATCCTGCTTCTGGGGATTCTTTTTTTAAGCCTACCTCCATGAGCGATCCCAATAAAAGAATCCTTGTTCAATCTTTTGAAGTTCGGAATGAGGCCTTATCTTTTACCAGTCGTAAAAATCCGATTGGCTACCTTATTTTGAAAGACTTTAAAGTAGGGGGGCCTGCCTATCAATTAACCAGCGAAATGGAAAAGCCATTGACCTCGTCTTACTACATTCATTTTGAGCAGATTTTTGGTCCCCAAAAATTTTTCCATGATTTAACTGGGAAAAGGAATGGGCATCCTTTTGGCGGTTGGGGTTTTGAATACAAAATTACTAAGCAGGATTTTTCCAAAAACAAAATAACAGTATTGAGAAAAGACCTAAAAAAAGGGAACTACCAAAGTAAAGTACTTGATGGTCCTGTACCTCTTTAACTACAGTGAATCTATGAAAATATGCTCCTTTATCTTGCCCCTTCTTTTTTGTGCTTTCTTATACTCCCATGAGCAGGATGTACGAGGACCAGAAAGATGGGTCAATGTTACTGGAGTAGGGGAAGCGGTTGCGGTTCCTGACCTGGCAGTTTTACGATTAGGCGTAGTCAGTACTGCAAAATCAGCCAAACTTGCCACTGAATTAAATAACGCATCAATTTTAAAAATATTTGGGGTATTAGATGAGTTGGGTTTGGAGAAGAAAGATTTCGAAACAGACAGCTTTCAGCTCATCCCCCAAAGGCAGTATCGCAAAGGCTTGCCACCATTGATCAGTAGTTACCAAGTCACTAATTCACTTATAGTTCGCATTCGCGATCTCGAAATGGTGGGAGAAATTATGCAATCTGCCATTGAGGCTGGTGGAAATAATTTTCAGTCCCTCACTTATACCGTTAAAGATAATTCCCTCTACATTGAGGAAGCTAGGGTTTTGGCAGTCGAGAATGCCCTCCAAAAGGCGGAGGAATTGGCAGAACCACTTGGAGCAGAAGTGGGAGCTGCTTTAACCATTCAAGAATTATCCGGGCATTACCGACCTATGCAAGAGCGCAGGATGATGCAGCCAATGCAGGCAGATGCAATGATGGAAAGCGTGCCTGTTCAAGGGCCCAGTGAATTAAAAACCGAAGTCAGGGTACAGGTGAAGTTTGCCCTTGAGTAACCCGCCTCAGTGGCGGGACCCTTTACTTTGCATCATTCCCACCTTGACCCCGGAATGATTCCCTCTATTGGTATAGATTTGATGCCGGCGTAGCTCAGTTGGTAGAGCAGGAGACTCTTAATCTTTTGGTCGTGGGTTCAAGTCCCTCCGCCGGTACCATTTTTCTTTTACAAGGGTAAGATTAATACTCTGTATGCCCGGTTTTGTGGGATCACTTTAGGGGAAGACCCGTTACTGTAGGTAAGAGATAATCCCTGAAAGGGAAAGATCTTACCGTAGGCCACATCTTTTCCAAAGCTCATTCCTGAACCTGTGGCCATGAAGGATATTCTATTTCCGTAAGGAGATCCCATCAGGGAGGCTGATTCCATTCCTCCAAACTTTTGCCCTTTGTATTTAGTATTTGTGATCGCCCATTTTTCTTTGAAAGGATAAAGGCGGGTCTTACCAGATGCTGGTTTTAAAACGAGGGAGCCATCCCCAATGTAAGGCATAATTTCTTTCATAGATAAGTTTCTCGAGTTGGGGACAATCCCGGGGATGGAGGTGCCAATTCTAATACTTGTGGGTTCTTTCTCTCCACTTGGATCTTTCATCTTGGACCATAGGGTTACTCCTTTATCGTTAAACTGAACATCGTATTGAAATGTACCACCGTTATTGAAAGTACCAGAAATGGTGGTTTTTTCTCTATTCATGGACGGCTCGGGTGGGCTTTGGAAGCCGGTAATGTTTCTGGATCTTCTGCGATATTTTTCTGGGTTGCTCGTATCCGTATACCTTGTGCCAAAGCTGATCCCAAAGGTTTTAGGCGGTTTGGATGGGGCTTTACTGTTTTTAAGCCAGATCTTAATCGAACTTCCTGACGAGCTTATAGCCGCATTGAACCTCTCAGATTGAAATACAGTATTGTATCCCTTGAACGGGCCATTGGCAAAGTACCCCATCTTTCCTCCTTTGGCGGGTATGGTCTTGGGGGCACGGTTAGCGGTAAGGCTTTTTCTGCGAAGTGCCTCTAGCAAAGCCTGACTTTCCCTATTGAACCTATCCCAAGTTAACTCCAGGGGTTGGGTCTTACCTGCCAGAGTTATGGTAACACCGTAGTCATCTGCATCGATGAAGTTGGCTGAGATCGTTACACCATCGGTGTTTTTGAATTGGTGAGCTTTGTCTAAGTCTTGCTCGGACACCGCGGGAACTTTCATTTTTTTGCGCATTGCCGCAAATGCTTTAATTGCCTTTTTCCGTTCGTCGTTGAAAGCCTTTAGTTTTTTAGCCAGGGCAATGGCTTGAGAAGAAAGATTTTCCTGATCTATTTGAACCTCCTGTTCCGAACTGGTTAGTACGGTAAGTTCCCCGCCTGCATATTCAATATATTTTGCCCGTAAGGCACGGCCATCTGCACTGATCCATACATGGAAGCTGTCCAGGTCCAATGGGCCATTGGGATCGGTTCCAGTTTCTTCGGTTGATGGTTTGGGTACTGTAACACTGGCTTGACTGGGAGGAGGTTCTATGGATGGGGTAGGGTTTGCGAGTTTACGGGCAAGGTTTTTTGATTCCTGACTGAGCGAAGAGAGGGTGAGTTCGAAGGTTTGCCCATTCCATAGCAATTTCACTGCTGTGCTTGTTGCACTAATGAATTCCGCTTCAATGACCCTGCCCTGAAGGTCTTTCCATGGGTATTTCTTCGGTTGGACCGTCGGTGGCTCGTTTTGGTTTCGTAGTTTTAAGGCTAGTGCCTTAGAGAATGCACTCAGAGAATCAAGCGGGAGATCGAGTTCCTGTCCCTCTATGGAAATGGTTAATGTGCTGGAAGAACTGCGAACAAATTCAGCCTCAATTTTTTGCCCGTTTACATCCGTCCATATGTAACTTTTTGAATACAGTGGGGGTAGTATGGAGATCACTGTGATTCCTAAAAAAATTAATAGGTTTCCTCGTGGCATCATCATCAAAAGTTATGGCAATTTATAAAGGGTCGAAAAGGGCATAGAAATAGAAAAAACACTTTTACAGGCTATTGAAAAAGAAATTAAAAGGAAAACCGCAAATTGCGTTCTTTTTCTGTTTATACACGCCAAGGATCAATCTGGGTACAAAAAAATTCTTTAGGTCTTTTCAGGTACACTTTGGATTACAGGTGAAGGCTTACAGAGAGAGATAACCGAGGGGGAGTTCTCCTTTACACAAGGTAATTATTCAAGATCCCTATTCACACCTGGGTGGAAAGCAAAGATCAGCAGAATGATTTTCTTAAATTTGCCAGAGAGATTTTGGCACACTCATCCGGTGTGGGAAAATAATCAAAGGCTTCCACAGATACCCATTTGTTGTAACCTATTTGCTTTAGGGTATGGGCGACTTGATTAAAGTCTGTCTCTCCCTGACCAGGGCCGCGGAGGTTGGAGTCGTTGGCATGAAAGTGAATGCAGTCTACGCGATACTCTTGGA
>JAYOTQ010000033.1:0-17361 GCA_038150505.1 Opitutales bacterium
AGCAAAGACCGATCAATCCTATCGTTTCCCAAAATATTAGTTCAAAAAACTCAGTTGCTTCCTCTTTTTGTGTAGCAGTTCCCCTTGCCACGGCAAAACAAGCCAATTCAAAATCTGCCTCGAGCAGTTCCAAAGATGGGAGTGAAGAGGGCACAGAAGGTGACAGTGTGGACAGTGATTCTGGGGATGAGGAAAGTTCCAATGAAGATAGTGGTGGCAATGAAGCGGCTGAATCCTTTGTTAAGCAAGCATCTAACGAAGTCCGGCAAGTGTCCGGTGCGGAAACAAGCAGCGTTTATCTAGAAAAAGTCCTTGGTATACTGACCCCTCAACAAACATTGGATGAAGAAGGCATCCCACCTGCACCTCCAGGGGAGACTCCTCCCACAGATCCCCCTTCAGGTTTCCTATTGTCTGTAAATCCTGACAACCAAGATAACATTGTTCTGACCCTTGACTTCCAACCACTCCCTGTGGGTACGGGCATACCCACTGAACTCTCCGAGGAAACAACAAGCGAACAACTTACTGAATTACTCAAGGGATATGTACAGGAGGAAGACCAGTTATACTCTGCTTCCCTCGCCCTGGAAACTTTCCTCAAGCACCCGCCTTACAATTATTATGATAATGTGAACGAGTCTTTCCGTAGTGCATGGTTCTTGACTTCCTTATTTTTCCATGACCTTACGGGTGAACATGCGATCGCAGGAAGCACACTCCTCGAAAATGCAGACTTGGAAAACATTGCCCAAGGCACGATCACGCCCGGTGCAGTGCTCAATGCCAAAGAGCTAATTGATCATTACGACTCGTCTCCCTACCTCTACAGCCTAGGTAACGCGTTAATTGATGCCGGCGCACTTGGCAACAGTGTCAGTTCCGATCGTGTTGCTTTAGCCCTGCTTGATCTGTTCAACGGAGATTCTGGTATCAGCTTACCCAATTCATTCACTTTGGGAGTTCTTGGAGATGGCAATATTTTAAATGCTGCTCTTCTCGGAGCTACACACAATGATTTACTGGATGCCTTAGACTCACCAGAAAAACAGCGCGAACTTGCCAAACTCTTCAAACTTTATCCCGAAAATTTAAACGGGGTATTGGGGTCTGACATTCATATTGGCAGTGCCTCCTCCCCCACAACGGTCAACCTTGGCCAATGGTTGCAAAAAGCCACCATCTTTGAAGGTGACGCTGCTTCCAATAATAACGAGCCATCCAACGATAAAAAAGTCTTTGCATTCGCTGCAGGTAAAGACTTGCACCTTGCCGGCGAAGTTACTTTTGAAAATTCCGTCGATGGTGTGGTTAACACAACCGAAGATCATGCCCTTGTTCTTGGAAGTGCCCAACAAACCAATATTGGACATGTGGAAGGAAGCGGAGCACTTACTTCTACGGACGAAAACCCCTACCCCACCAAAATAACATTTGAAGGTTCCAATCTGGGTATCGGATCATACGAAGACCTTACCTTAAGCAATGTTGCCATCGATGTGGGAGGTAACCTTGCTTTGGGCACGTTAGCAGATATGCACATCACACAAACCGACATCAGCGTAGGTCGCCACAGCGACCGTGACAATGTTTACATGTATGCAGATGAGTTACTTCAAGCAAACAACCTCACCTTTTCTGGTAGAACAAGAGAAATTTACATGGAAGCCAACACCATTGATCTTCGTGATGTGCAGTTCCCTGGTGGGTCAGAAGTTATGTTAAGGAGTAGAGATGGTGCCCCCTACTTCTACGGCCCGAACACTGATAACCCGAACTTTAAACAATTCCAGGTGAACTTTTATTCTAATTCTAACTCCTATGGTGGGCAAGCCATCACTGAGGGAGAATTCATTGAAAAAACACATGGTGTTGCGGGTTATGACTCACAAAATTTCAAAACCGCTACAGGAGATGCTGCAATTAAAATTCGGGCATTCCCTGATTCCAAATAACCTTCTCAGCTAGCACTTTTACATGAAGGTAATCTTTGTTTTTGTTTCAATTCTTTCATTCCTAGGCCTTAGTCTTTCAAATGCGTGGTCATGGGAACGCAAAAGGCCAATGCGTCAGTACGATTACCGCCCTGAGCAGGTCGATCAATTTAGAAACCGCCAGCAACAACTTAAACAAACGAATAGCTCCTCCCGCTCCAGTCATGAGATTGCCAAGAGTGATGTGGGGTTGCAAAGACCGGTAGAATCAAAGAAGAAAGGGTTCGGATACCAACTTGGATTTTCCTCAAAAATCTACCACTCAAACAATCCTCTCTCTACTGAGTCCGGAGCACAAAAAGTCTCGGCAGGCATCTGGGAAAATTCGATCAGTAACAATTTTCTCCTAGGTGCATATGATTTAAGGGGAGCCACCTTTTCTCCTGTTATTGGTCTTAGCTACACCAATTTTACCCATTTTGGCCATGATGTAGTGAAGGAAATGGACTTCGGTTCCCTATCCTTAAACTTTGCTGGTATCTTTACTTTTGGGAAAGGCTGGTCCCTACGCCCCAGCCTTGGGTACACGGCCGACCTGTCACTGGAAGACAGTATGTCCAGACAATACAGCCAAGTATCTCCCGGAATTGCCCTCGGGAAATCTTTCTCGATCGGAAAAGCCCAGTCTTTTCTGGAATGGTCAATGAATTACACATTCACAAACACACCTGGCCAGATTGTATCCAAAGACCTGTTGGACAGATTTGAAACCGGGCTGACCTGGGGCATAGATATTCCTTTCGGAGACTTCGAATTTAGCCCCTTCTTAAACCTTGCACTTGCAGATTATTCAAATCAGTCCAAAACAGATTTTACCGGCACCTTTGGACTGAATCTAACCTATTCGATTACCGACTGGATGGCTTTGCGAATTTACTCCACACTTAGCTCCCGAAACTCAAGCATGGAGTTTAGAGATTTCACCCGCTTGGACACCGGAGCAGGAGCCACTCTTAACGCCAGATTCTAGTTTTATTTTTTTATTGTGGGGAAGAGTCAGATGAAGCTTTTCTGGCGTCTTTCAGCAACAGTGCTTTTAGCTGTAGGTGAAGGATACGGCCAAACTCATAAGGAAAACCCTAATCCATTCGTTTCTGCTGTAACAGGAAAAGCATTCGCAGTATCGAAGCAAAACCCAGATTTACCTACGCAAAAACTAGATCAGAACGATAGTATTGTTTACCAAGCTCCATATTCTCTGGTCACTTCAAAGGAGTCGTTTCTCGAAATTAAACATCAATCTTTTGACCAGCCATACACCCTGCGGATGGGTCAAAGTACTGGTGTTGAGTTTCGTGAAAATTCTAAATTTTATATATTCCAAGGATCCCTACTTCTTGCTGGGATGGGAGAAATGTCATGGTCTTTGGAATCTAATGTCAGCAAGGCCAAGTTAACGGGTTCGGGTACTTTGATTGCAGAAGTCATTCCAGTTGGATTTAAGATTCTTGTACTGGAGGGAAGCTTCTCGACTTTAACTTCGGTTGATGACGAACCTATGGAATCGGGAGATTTGGTTTTACTTACCGGTGAGAAGGGGAAACCTAGCCAAAAAATAAAGATCGAACTTCCTCTGCTCCTCTCCACCTCCAGATTAATCAACCATTTTCCTGATCCTCTTATTACTCAATCCAGATTGATCAGTGCTGCTCAGGTACAGGTGTTGAGAATGAAGTCCAAGTACAACGCATTCATCGGTGGAGTGAGCGAGGATAGACAATTGCGAATTTGGAAAGTTCCCTCTGAACAGAAAGCAGATAAGTAAAGGATGGAGGAGCCTTGGGGAGCAATCTTTGACTGGGATGGGGTCGTGGTCGACTCATCGAACATACATAAAGAAAGTTGGGAAAAATTAGCTCAGGAATTAGGGCTCCCTTTACCCGGTGATCATTTCGAACGAGGCTTTGGCAAAAGGAACCAAACCATCATTCCAGATATCCTCGGATGGACGAAAAATGTAGAACTCATTGAAAAGTGGGGTCTAAGAAAAGAGGAAATTTATCGAGAGATTGCATCCAAGCAGGGAATCTCTTTGGTCAAGGGTTCGAAAAAGTTTCTCGAATTGCTCTACCCTACCCCAGCTCGCTGTGCCATTGGTACATCCACCGAAAGAAAGAATGTGGAGCTCGCTATTCGGCAGCACAATTTATCCAAATTTTTCACGAACGCTACATGCTCAGAGGATGTTAGGCTGGGCAAGCCCAACCCTGAAGTATTTTTAAAGGCTGCAGAAGGTCTGTCAGTTGACGCATGCAGGTGTGTGGTCTTTGAGGACAGTCCCCATGGAATAGAGGCGGCACAAAATGCCAAAATGAAATCAGTTGCATTGACCACATCCCACCCCGAAGATGTGTTTGCAAAGTTATCACCCGATCTCGTGATAAGTTCGCTTGCGGAGATAACCCCCGATCAAATTACCGAGCTGTTTAATTAAAATGAAGAAGCTATCCTTACACCACAAAGTACTTTTCGCCTTATTGCTCGCCTTTGGTCTGGGCCTTTGGATCAATCAGCAACATGGCTCCACCCCATCTGTCCAATGGGTTGTTTGGTTGCTGTCTTCCTGCGAGTTTATCGGGAAGCTTTTCCTGAATGCCCTTAAAATGGTGGTTATTCCACTGGTCCTAACCTCTGTGATTTGTGGAGTTTCTCAAATTGCAGGAGATAAGGATTTTGGAAGACTGGGGCTCAAAACCTTGTTGATCTACTCGCTTACGGGAATTTTGGCCGTAGCCACAGGTTTGCTCTGCGTGAACCTCATACAACCGGGACTGGTAGAACCAGAGATCCGCGAAGCCATTGCCAATGACCCTAACCCCTCTCCCCCTGCATCTCTAGAAAGTGCCTTGCAAGTTGCCGATAGTGGGTGGTCCAATTTACTGCAGATTTTTCATCGGATGGTACCGCCCAACCTATTTACTGCGGCAGTTGAAGGGCAACTGCTCGGATTGATCTGCTTTGGGTTGCTGTTTGGGTTTTTTCTTGGCCGTACCAAACCAGAATTTCAGAAAACCCAACTTTCATTTTGGCGAGGTTTGCAGGAAATCATTTTAAAAATCACTCACTTTATACTTGGGTTCGCCCCATTTGGTATTTTTGGATTGGTCACTCCTACGCTAGCTAAAAGTGGGCTGGATATGTTTTGGCTGATGGGCGGTTTTGCACTGACGGTTTTTTTAGCTCTTGGAATTCATGCCCTCCTCGTTTTGCCCCTACTGCTTAAATCGTTAGGTAAGATTAAATTTATTGATCATTACCGTGCTATGGCCCCTGCCCTGCTCACTGCATTTTCCACCGCATCTTCTTCTGCGACTTTGCCTGTGACCATGGAGTGTACTACCCAAAGGGTTGGGGTATCATCCAAGATCAGCGGGTTCACCCTACCTCTTGGGGCAACGCTGAATATGGACGGCACCGCCCTTTTTGAATGTGTCGTGGTAATTTTTCTGGCTCAATTTTTTGGGATCGAGATGAGTTGGGTCACCCAACTTTTCGTGGTCGTATTAGCCCTCTTAACCTCTGTGGGAGTGGCTGGTATCCCTTCAGCAAGCCTGGTCGCAATCCTAGTCATCTTACATGCTGTTGGCTTTGATGAGGACTCGATTGCGACTGGAGTCAGTATGGTCTATGTAGTAGATCGTATCCTGGACATGTCGCGCACCATGATCAATGTATTGGGAGACAGCTGTGCAGCTGCAATCATTGGCAAAAGTGAGGGAGAGACTGGTTACTATTCTGCCACCTCTTCCTGATCTTTGTGAACTTCCAACTCTCTGCAGAATACTCCCCCCAGGGAGACCAACCGGACGCGATCGAAAAGTTGGTCCGTTCCATCCAGGAAGGAAACCAAAACCAAACTTTACTCGGTGTTACAGGTTCTGGAAAAACCTTTACGATGGCCAACATCATTCAGGAAATTCAAAGACCAGCCCTGATCATTTCCCATAACAAAACATTGGCCGCCCAGCTCTATTCAGAATTTAAAAGTTTTTTCCCCAATAATGCGGTGGAATATTTTGTAAGCTATTATGATTACTACCAGCCAGAAGCATATGTGCCCTCCACGGATACTTTTATTGAAAAAGATTCTTCCATTAACGAGGAAATCGAGCGCCTCCGCCTAGCCACAACGGGTTCCTTAATCAGCCGCAAGGATGTCATTGTTATCGCCAGTGTTTCCTGCATCTACGGCTTGGGCTCACCAGATGACTTTCGGGCCCTATCGATCGAACTTTCTGTGGGCACAGAAATATCCAGGGACGACCTCCTTCTTCAACTTGTTTCTGGTCTGTACAACCGAAATGATACTGACCTACGGGCAGGTAGGTTTAGGGTGCGGGGAGATGTGGTGGATATATTTCCAGCCTACGCCGAACAGCCCATACGGGTTGAATTCTGGGGGGATGAAATTGAAAGCCTCAGAGAGTTTGATGTTCTTACTGGTGAAACCATTCGTAAATTTGAGAATTATCGAATCTATCCGGCCAACCAATATGTTACGACCAAAGAAAAAGTAGAACGAGCCTGCAAATCGATTGAGAAAGAGCTTGAAGAACGGGTCTCTTCCTTTGAGCAAGACAACCTGTTACTGGAGGCTCAAAGAATTCGAATGCGGACCGAATATGACCTGGAAATGCTCCGTGAAATTGGGTTTTGCAATGGAATTGAAAATTATTCCCGTCATTTATCCCAGCGTAAGCCCGGGCAACGTCCCTGGTGCCTGATTGATTTTTTCCCCGAGGACTTCGTTCTATTTATTGACGAAAGCCATGCAACCATTCCTCAAATTGGCGGGATGTTCCACGGCGATTTATCCAGAAAGCAGAAGTTGGTTGAATTTGGCTTTCGCCTTCCATCTGCCTTGGACAATCGTCCATTAAAGCCGGATGAATTTCAAGAAGTCACGGGACAAACCATCTTCGTATCCGCTACCCCTGGAAAGCTGGAACTGGAAAAGAGTACTGTGATCGCAGAACAAGTAATCCGCCCGACAGGCTTGGTGGATCCAGAAATGGAAGTTCGCCCCATTTCTGGGCAGGTGGAGGACTGTATTGGAGAAATTAAAAAAGTGGTCGAACGTGGCAATCGTGCCCTGGTCACCACGCTGACCAAAAGGATGTCCGAGGACTTAACAGAATACTTGAGGGAAAGGGATATCAAGGTAGAATATCTTCACTCGGATGTGGATGCCATAGAGCGGGTGGAGATTCTTAGAAACCTGCGTGCAGGTGAATACGATGTGATTGTAGGCGTTAACTTATTGAGAGAGGGGCTAGACCTTCCAGAAGTTGAACTGGTTGCGGTCTTAGATGCTGATAAGGAAGGGTTTCTGCGCAGTGAAACAAGTTTGATCCAAACGGCTGGCAGAGCAGCAAGACACATACTTGGACGGGTTATTTTCTATGCAGATGTTATGACCAAATCACTTCAGGCTGCCTGGGATGTTTGCCAATACAGAAGAGAAAAACAAATCGCATACAATCAAAAACATGGAATTGTTCCCAAAAGTGTGACCCGTCCAATCCAGAAAAGCCTGAGAACGGCAAAAGAAGAAGATACAGAAGAGCTTTTGGTTTCGGAGTCTAACTCACCTCAAGAAATTAAAAAGCTAATCAAACAACTGGAGAAAGAAATGTTTGAATCAGTCAAAAAACTGGAATTCGAAAAAGCTGCTTTGTTGCGTGATCAAATTAGTTTTCTTAAAGACGGAACCATGCCTTCAAAAAAACCAGCAAAGGCCCAAAAGAAATATGGCCGGAGAAAAAGATAATTTAGTCGGTTGGCAGACACTTACCCCTAAGTTATGGGCGTTTTTTGCTCTTTTCTTATTTCTTGCCCCGTTGGAAGGAGGAGTTGAATCAAAAAGAATCCTCGCTTTTCATTTCGATAAAATTGAGGTTCGGGGGGCCCTTACCGTTTTCATAGAACCGGGGAAGAGAAACCGACAAGTCGAATATTTTGCCGATTCTTCCATCCTTGACTCCGTTGTGGCAGAAGTTCGCAACCGCACTCTGTACCTCGATGCAAACAATTCCTTTTCTCTGATCCGAAAAATACCCCTGATTAAACTCAGTGCTCAAAGAACCTTCCCGATCGAAGTAATTGTATCCATCGATAAGCTCCGAGATATTCGCCTACTTAACCAAAGCAATCTGAGAATCAAAAATGTATCCGGTAACCAATTAAATATCTTTTCTAGTTCAAGCGGAAACCTTCATGGGATCGATCTGCAATTCGAAAGAATCAAGATTAGACATGAAGGATCGGGCGATATCAGCCTTCAGGGCAGAGAAATCTTATCCCTCGGTGCGGAGTTGTACGGAGCGGGCTCCTTACTGTGCGAGCATTTGTTTCTTGAGGAGGCTCAACTCAACCACCATGGAACAGGCGAAGTAATCATGGCCCCGAAAAATTGGCTAGATGCGAGAATTTTTAGCTCGGGCAATATTAAGCTCTTGGAACAACCAAAGGGGCGGGTCCTGAAAAACGAAGGAAAAGGCGGCAGATTGATTGAGCTCTATGGGGAGAACGGTGAAGAAAAAGGTGAATAAACGATCAAAGATCAATCACTTCTCCCTCAATGGCCGGACGGACAGTCGATAGTTCCTTGGCTGCCATAGAAGCAATCTGATCCATTTTGGTATCGTCATGGGAAGGGTCGTGATGAAAGAGCAGTGTTTGTTTCACTGAAGCTTCGCGGGAAACTTTTACTGCTTCCTGCCAAGTGGAGTGACCCCACCCTTTAAAATTAGGATACTCCTCATCTGTGTAAGCAGCATCATAAATGAGTAAGTCAGCACCTTCCGCCAAGAAGAGTACATTTTCATCGAGCTTATGTTCAAAATGTTCTGTATCTGTACAAATCGCTAAGACCTTATCATCAAACTCGATACGATATCCACAGGCACCATTGGGATGGTTTAAGGGAGCGGTTTTAAGAACAACTCCACCCTCTAACTCAAAAACCTTACCACACTCAAAATCGTTAAAACTACAGGCCTTTTCAATAAGGGAACTGGGAACAGGAAATACAGGATCCTTCATCAGCATCGTGCCAATGATCCCTTGTAAATCATAAGTAATTCCATCCAAGTGCCCAGCATGCAAACGCACATTGCTTTGAGGGTTATACAGGGGTGCAAAAAAAGGAAGTCCTTGTATGTGATCCATGTGCGTATGGGTAAAAAAGAGATCCGCATTTAGAACATTAGCCTCTTCCAGCATAATTTTTTTACCCAACAAACGAATACCAGTGCCCGCATCGACAAGGATCCTACGGTTACCACAACTCAACTCAAATGATGTGGTATTGCCACCATATTTAACAGTTTCTAATCCTGGGCAAGGAATGCTTCCGCGTGTGCCCCATAATTTAAGTGAGAATTTAGATGCCCCAGACATAATGAATGATTTACATATTTTAGAAACTACCAGTAATTGGCAACTTCCAAACTCAGCTTCCAGTGCCTACTCTTCATAGTCTTGCCATACACCACTTTCATCCTGATACGAACGACTGGCGCTTCCATCTTCCCAAGTGTAAAGACCATCCACTGCCCGCCCGTCTTCAAACTCACCGACAAAAGAAGTCCCATCTCCAAAATCCAAAACTCCATCCCCTTGTTTTTGACCGTTCTCCCAGGACCCAACATAAGTTACTCCAGTTACATCAGACTGCCGTCCCCTTCCATGTGGATATCCATTTGCAAACTCTCCGATATAAACCGAACCATCCAGGTCTCTTAACATGCCTGTTCCTGATTTTACCCCCTCAAGAAAATCCCCGGTGTATTGGATTCCGTTTTCGTCCGTTAAGATTCCTTTTCCATGAAAAAGACCATTTGCAAATTCCCCAAAGTAAACGGCTCCGGTTGCCAAGCTCAGTGTTCCAAGTTTATAGCTTCCATTCGGCTTAAAAACTCCGGTGAACTGATCTCCATTCGATAAAAAAAGCGTACCTTCGTCGATCTGATTATTTTGCCATTTCCCGTAACTGATTCCTCCTTCCGAATCGCGAAACTCTCCATATTTTAAACTCCCTTGCTCCCAATGTCCCTCGAGGACGGAGTCATCGGTCATCGTTAAGGCACCAAACCCAGACCTTTTCCCGTTTTCCCAGTTGCCCGAATATTTTTCTAAATTCTCGTCGCTCTTGTAACGAATCGTTCCATAGCCGTTGGACAAGCCCCTGGCAAATTGGCCTTCGTACAAATCTCCAGACACATATTTTATAGTTCCATAGCCATCAGGCAGGCCCATGACTAATTCCCCTTCATAAAGAGAGCCATCTTCAAAGACATACCTGCCAGACTGAGCCTCTCTGGAAAGCTTCTTTGCAATTTGATCGGAAGCACTATCCTCTTCAATTTTTGTTTCGGCGGTGCACCCAAAAAATAAAAAGCAGAACAGGATAGCAACAATAGGGAGTCCAATAGGTCTAGCGATCATCTGCCTTTAGTAGCTGATACTTTTACTCACCTGAAAAATACTGGTAACAATAGAAATTGCCACCAGTGCAACCAAAGAAAAGGCAAATCCCAAAGCCAAGCCTGATATCAAATTGGTCATCACTTTGATCCTCTTGGTTAATTGAGTACGAAACGCTTTGGAAATATTATCCATACTGTTACCTAAGTTACCCGTTTTCTCGCCTACCTCTACAACATCGAGCTGCATGGGCGGCATAAGCTTAAACTTTCGAAAAGCATCCGGTAAGGATTTTCCTTCATTAACTAATACTCTGGCGGAACGAAACGAGGACCGGAGAAAACGGTTTTTAATCGTTCTTTCACACAATCTGAGATTTTCAGTTAATCCAATTCCGCTCCAAATAAGAGTTCCGAGCAGGCTACTCAGATGAAAAAGTTCTGATAGAAAAAAAATGTTCCCAAATAGCGGAATTTTCAGAAGGGATCGGTCCAAGGACACACCGCCTTTCTCGGTCTTACTCCATTGGATAACAACGCCAAGTCCAACAAGCATCGCAATCAGAACAAAGGGCCCGACCAATAAAATCATATTAGAACCATCAATCATAATTCTCGCCATCAGGTTTAGTTCTCCCCCCAAGGAAGCAAGCATTTCTTGAATTTGGGGAAGCAGAAAAAACAAGAAAAATAACACGACACCGATCGCCATCAGACCAACGAACAAGGGATAAGTCATCCCGCTTAGCACTCGGGAACGGATATCTCTTTTTTCTTCAAGATGGGAAATGATTTTGCTCAAAATCGGAGCCAAGTTACCCGTCGCTTCGCCTGCCTCGATCACATAGGTGGAGGATTCACTAAAATATCCGGGTAAATGACGCATCGCCCGTGAAAGGGTTCTTCCTTCCGCTAGTTCTTTCCACAAAACTCCAGACAAGCTTTTTTGCTGAGGGTCAGAAAGTCTGTAATTTAACAACTTCACCGCATCGGCAACCGGCATGCCCGATCCATGCAGTTCGAGTAGGCGTTTTAAAAACTCAAGACCTACAGCTTCACCTTTGCTGGAGAACTTCGTTCGTAAGAAAGATTCTTTATTTTCCTTATCCCCTGACGTCGAAGAACCATTCAGGCTTGCATTTGCCGTGCCGCTCATTTTGATTTTCAGCACTGTCAAGCCAGATTGCATCGCTTTTCTACGGGCACTTTTAGTATCTGTTGCAGAGATCAACCCTGTACGGGTTTTCCCCCTCTTATCAACAGCTATGTACTCAAACTCTGCCACTGCTAAAGCCTACCTCCTGAACAATCGAAAAAAGGCCTTAGGATGCCTGAATCTCCTGGGTTTCATCAATGAAGATATCTGCATATCGCACAACTTCACTCAAACTAGTAAGACCTCTTTTAATCTGAGCCCAACCGCTCTCTTGCAAGGTTGTCATGCCTTGAGTCAAAGCCACTTCCCTGATCTCTGGTGCGGAAGCACTCTTGATAATCAACCCATGAATATCATCGCTCATGCGCATGAGTTCAAAGATCCCCACTCTTCCATGGAAGCCTAGGTTCTGACATTTGTTACAACCCACGGCCTGCAAGACTTTTTCTGAATGAATCACTTCCTTCGGGTCTATTTCAAGCAAAGATAAGGACGCCCGCAGATCATCGTCCGACAAGCTTGCAGGTGTTGCACAATTCATGCACAAACGACGAACCAACCGCTGAGCGATGACCATCTCTACAGAGGATGCAATGAGAAAGGGCTCAATATCCATATCAATAAGGCGAGTAATGGCACCTGGTGCATCATTGGTATGAAGGGTACTTAAAACTAAGTGACCTGTTAAGGATGCACGAATCGCGATATCTGCTGTTTCCCGGTCCCGGATTTCCCCTACCATAATCACATCCGGGTCTTGCCTAAGAATTTCTCGTAAAGCACTGGCAAAAGAAAATCCGATTTCTGAATTCACTTGCGTTTGGTTTACACCAGAAACTTCATACTCCACTGGATCTTCCACTGTCATGATCCTTCGCTCAGGCTTATGAATCTTTCGGATAAAAGCGGTTAAAGAAGTCGATTTACCCGATCCTGTCGGTCCGGTGACCAAGACAATCCCGTGAGGTTTCTCCAAAACCGAAACGATTTTATTTTCATCGACTCCCTGCAGACCAAGTTCCTGCATCGATAAGGGTTGAGACTTCTCATTAAGCAAACGTAGGCTGATGCTTTCACCGTACAAAGTGGGAAGGGTAGAAACCCGTATATCCAAGTCACTTTGCCCCATGGTGAAAGTAATGCGACCGCCTTGCGGGCGACGTTTCTCGGAAATATTGATCGCACTCATGATCTTGATCCGTGAGATGATTGCATCCTGAAAACTTCTCAGGTTGTCGGGTACACGAACAGGTACGAGTTGCCCATCAATACGATATCGAATTTGTAATGTTTCCTTATGGGGTTCAAAATGTATATCTGTGGCCCTATCGACAATGGCACGCTGAATGACTTCATTCACAAACCGAATGATCGCAGCATTTTGGTCCTCGATATCATCTTTTTGCTCCTCATCCTCCTCTAAATCAAAGTCTGAATCATCAAGGCTTTCTGCACCGATACCAAAATTTTCGGTTATGGCATGAACCACATTCTCTGGCATTCCCAATCGCCAGACCGGTTTCTTTCCAGACACTGCAAACACCCATCTGCTCATACGATCAGTAGGAGGCCAAGCAGTGACTAACTCTACTTTTTGGTCCGTACTGTTGCTGGTTGGTAGACAACTAAAATTATGAATCAACCGCAGTGGAATTAGCTTGGTTGGGTTTTCAGCAAGTTGAATTTCCTCAATTAGGGGAATTTGTGTTCGATCTGAAATCTGCTCCATGGTTTCTTCAATACTGAGAGAAACTTTAGCAGATAAAACACGGCCCCTCTCCTCAGCTGGGTGACTGAGAATATTGAGTCTGTCCAAGTCCGAAAGATCTGGCCACCAGCGAAAGGTTTCATCATCCATTACAGGGCTTTTAGCAACGGATGGATCAGCATCTTCTTTCCTTGAAATTTCTACCATATGAAATCTGGTCTCACCTTCTCCGCGGAAGAGGTATGGGTGGTTTCCCTGTGGGGACTTTGGGGGAATTAGAGGGCTTCTTAGGAGAAGCAGGACGCTTAACTTGGCCACTGGGCACAGGAAGAACAGTTTTGTCCGAGTCTTTCAAACTCAATGTCATCCCCCCTTTCAGTTTGAGAATTTCTGTGCCTGGATCAAAACTTTCAACTTCAGCATCCAGATCGGCTAGTTTTTCTCCTTGAGTAAGCCAAAAGCCCTGATTCTTGGTTTTATCAAAGAGAGCAATCTTCCACTCTCCCTCAAATTGGTAGTACCCCCTAAATTCAATATTGGGATTCCTCGGAATAGGTTTAGGTGGTGGAGGTGCAGGTCGTCTCACTACTGGTGGTTGTGGTTTATTCGAACCAGGGCGAAGAAAAGGATTATTTTGGGCACAAAGAAAAATCGGCATGACTAAAACCAAAGAACAGATTGAATGCAAAATCATTGCTCTAAGCTTAACTTCGGTTTGGAAGCTCTAGTATCTTGTTCAGATATAAGATCTTCAAAGTCATTTGAAATTCCTAATAGTTTCCCGGATGGAGTTCGAAACAAGGGTGTGTATTGCTTATCAATCATCCGGTCAATGGTGTCAGAGTTTGTCTTATTGAATGTTTGTTGAACAAAAGCTTTTTCAGCTGGATCGGCAGTTAGTTCAATTTCCTTCTTTTTAGGATCAATAATGGTTGGCCTTAGAAAAATGAGCAATTCTGTGGGAGTATATTTCGTACTTTCTGGTGTGAAGAACTTTTCTCCGAAATAAGGAATATCACTCAGCAAGTTGTAACGTGTCTTGGTCGAATCTAATTGAACTTCTTGCAAACCACCTAATACAAGTATCTCACCATCCAAGATAGACACATGCGAAAGGGCTTCCCTTACTTTCTTCCCTGGTAGTGATTGCCCTTGGTACTCATTTGCTTGGGTCTCATCAAATTTCTCTGCTTTGACCTTAACCTCCATAAAAATAGAACCGGGCACTGACTGATTTTGCTCGTTTAATACAGACAGACCAATCTTAGGCTTTTTGATCTCCAACTCAGTAGATGCTGTGATCTTTTCCCTTTGTCCCGTATTGGAGCTTTCAGTGGTATTTAAGTTTCCTGCATAAGTAGGTATTACCACGCTTCGCTCGTCTTCAATTTTGATATGAACGGATTCTGCATTGTGGGATACCATAATTGAAGGTGTGGAAAAGATTCGTACATCATTTCTTTCAGAAGCTACTGAAAAGATTTGCTCCCACTTAATTTCTTTGAGTTTCCAGTTTTGCATTTGAAACGGGATCGCACTGTTTAATCCAGGTACTTTCAATACCCCATCAAGAACTTTAGCCCCACTTTTTGAAGTAACTTCCCTTACAAAATTGTCATCTTCTTTGGTAATATCACCATCCGGACCGGGATCGATAACTGTTTGACTCTCAACTTTCGAATCGTCTGACCACTCAAGGCTTGAAAATAGGGCATCTATTCCCCTTTGCCTATGTTGACTCAAATCAACCATCACAAAAATTGTATCTATGCGGGCAAGCGGCAGGGGTTCATCCAAATCATCAATCATTTCACTCAAAAGAGCTAAGTCACTTGGCAGTCCATACGCTAAAATTGAATTTGTTTTGGTGACAACTGATATAGAAACGAGCGGAGAAAACTCGACCCCTTCATCCTCTCCAAAGGTCGTCGAACCACGATTCACTCTCTTTTCTCCGATCCAAAGAGATTTCCCAACAGAATCCCCACTTTCGCCACTGGTTTGAGTAGATTGAGAGCTGGAGCCTGGTCTTGATTTACCAGGAGCAATCTCTTCAGCAACTTTTTTTTGACCCGTAATGATTTCCTCTAAAATTCGATGCACATCTTCTGCATCGCCGTGCTGAAGCTTAAATAATTTATGAGTCGTTTTAAGCTTCACATCAGCGTCGAGTTCCTCGAAGAGCTCAAGCAACATCGCCCAATTCTCTTTCTTGGTTATAACTAAAACCTTGTTTGTTCTTGCATCCGACTCGATGGCTGTGGTTCCACCTAAAAATGGCTTTAGAGATTTCTCCAGCAAACTATCCATCTGCTTTTTCAATTCGTCTGAACTTATAGATTTGCATGAATAAGTTTCAATTACTGTACCAAGCTCAGTTCTAGAAATAGGACGATCGATTCTTTCGATAATTTTCTCTATTCGCTGAAGATTTAGTAAGGAGTCAGTGACCATAAGCGAGTTGGCTTTTTCAAAAACGATTAGGCTGGAAACATTTGGGGTCGCAAATGGATTTACTTGCTCCCGTACTTCTGGCGCAGGAGCGTAGTTTAAATAAAACAATTTAGTGTAAAGTCTCTGACTAGGGGGAAGAGCAGCAGCCGGTCCATCTAACCAAATAGGGACATGAGCGTTCATACCAGTTGCTGGAACAGCCTTAAAAAATTGTGAATCTATTTTGGTGATACCAATTCCATTCATTGCTAACAAACTTTCCAAAGCGAGTAAAGTTTCCCGCTTTGTTAGCACATTCATGCTGTCAAAGTTGATTTTCACCTGTGGTAAGTTCTGTGGGCGCAAAATATAACGGCCGGTAATAGCCTGAATCATGTCTAAGATTAAATTGGTATCTTGGTCCCGCAATTTCACTCGTTCTAAAGGCTCATCTAAGCCCTCAATCGTTTCAATTTCTGAGGGATCTGAGAATACAGTTGCCGAAAAAGAATCAGCCACTTGTGGTGTCGCCACAACCGGTTGCTCTTGGGCAAACTGCTCTTGGCCGGCAGGCACTTGCGCCATGAGTCCAGCAACAAAATAGAGAAAAAGAGCGAAAGAAAAAAAGTACTTCATTGATTGATAAATTCGACTGAGCTCACCTCAAAAACAGCATCGAAGGTAGTTGGGTCATAGGGTCTTGAACGGGGGGGGTAGTTGGGAGAAATTTTCACCTCACTTAAAAACATGTATGGACTTTCCCCTCGAATCAAGCCAGCAAAGTCGTTCACTTGGTCATAACTGGCTCGCTTGAAAGTAATTCGCACTCTGTGTTGGGAATACCTTTCCCTCTCTTCAGTATCAAGCTCCCGGTAATCTCTCGCAGGAAAAACCTGGTCTGCGAGGCTGGATACCCGGTTGCTTAAATTCTTCTTGTCATAGCTCTTATTCTGTTGGGCAATTTTCTGCTTCTCTAAAGCCTGATCGATTCCTTCTTTTAAATTTAGAATCATTTCATGGCTCACGATCAGTTGGTTGGTATTTTGAAAGGATTGAAATTTTTCTGCCCCATTTTGAGCGAGCTTAATCAAGGCTAACCCCAGAACCAAAAACACCGCAAATGTGAGCAGTTTTTGCTCTCGGTCCTGCAGTCTAAAAAAAGCTTTTTTAAGAGTTTTCATTCGGCGGCACTCGTATTCATGTCCCTAGAAGTACTATCCTCATTTAGGGGTGTTTCTTGCTCTTCCAACATTTCAAACTCTACCTTAAATGTGGTACTGCCGCCACCGCTTTTAATATCCCTTAACTCATCTCCTGAGCGATCCTTACGAACAGTTGCCACAGCATTTGTCTCCAATCTCTCAATAAAGTTATTAACAGATTCAACATTCCTGCCCTCCCCTTCCAATTTAACATGGTTCCTCGTTTCAAAATGGGCTTCTGAAAACCAAACATGAGGATTATCAAAGCTACCACCACGATAATTTGCCACACGACCAATGGTCCCGAATGGATTTATTCCCCCCAGTTGGTTCTGCTTTAGTTTTTCGAGTAGTTTTTGGGACTCTAACACTAAGGGAACTTGGCTGCTCATCCATTGTTCCTTTTCTGCGTAAGCCTGAAGTTGTAAATCTAGTATTTTCA
>JAYOTQ010000034.1:0-16567 GCA_038150505.1 Opitutales bacterium
AGAAAACGAGGGCAATAAAAAGAGATTTCTTGAAAATACCCATCAAAAAAAAGAAAGCGCCGGGCGGTAGATTGGCGGGAACCGCCCGGCGCGGGTGTGGTGGATGGGAAATAGAGTTATTAACATTGTAGCCTATCTTCATTCGATGCAATACAATTTTTTATTGGTACGGATATACACTTGCCCGCCCGTTAGAGCGATGGAAGATCGGGTCAGATCATCGTAGTCATCACCCATTTTGGCTGAATTTAAAATGTCTCCATTTTTGGCAGAAATGACCAAGACCTCCGCATTGTGATTCATAATGTAAATCTTACCATCCGCTCCAGTCGGTGAACTTCTCCACTTGTATTTCCCAGGTAAGTCAACCTTCCAAAGCACAGTCCCGTCATCAGGGGATACCTTTGATAGGTTTTTTCTAAGGTCACTTAAAACATAGAAGTGATGGTCATAAAAGAGAGGCGTGGGCACATCAGAGGTGACACTTTTTTCACTTTTGGTATCCCAGGCAAGTTCAACCGGCTGATTGCCGGAAGGGAATGAAACACCATATACGGGAGCATTTTTGGGAGCACACACAACAACCTTTCCATCTCCAACAACTGGTGAGGGGACTAACCGCCACCACTCCTGTTTATGCCCAGGGTTCCATGTACCCCAACGCCACAACTCCTTACCGTCGGAAGGATTGTGTGCAGTAAGAAAATCACCCCCGGACACCAGAAGAGAATTCTGGTAAGGAATGATGGTGGAGAAGGATTCCCGTGATTCTTTTCGGGCGGAAGTATCCCGCACATGCTTCCAAATGGTTTTCCCGGTATGGATTTCGAGGCAAAGTAAATAGGAGTCTGCGTTCACCTTCCCCCGACCATGCACCTGTTCGTCGCGCTGTAAGACGGGTAAATAAAGCTTGTCGTTCAGGATGGTTGGGCTCGTGGAAAAAGTCCACTGAAAGCAAAAATCTCCGTAGTCCTTTTGAATATTTCTTACCCACAAAACATTGCCTTGGTGGCTGTAGGCGACCAAGTCTCCGTTTCCATAGAAAAAAACAACAACCTGCTTCGTTGCAACCGGAGATGGGCTAGAATAATTTGAACGGGAATCCAGCTGAATTGAGGTACCATCGGATTTCCCTGGCTGATAACCAGTTCCGGGATTTTTAGACCACAATACATCGCCACTTGCACGATCAATACACATGGCAACCAACTTTGGTTTTTGAGTTTTATCAGAAGGTATATGGGTGCCGGATAAAAAGACTCTGTTGCTGAAAATAATGGGCGTGGATGCTGAGGGACCACTCAGATTAGCAACCCACTTGACTCCTTTCTCAGGACTAAAATCGAACGGGTATGAAAATTCAGCATCCTCCGCAGAACCATTAAACAAGGGACCTCGCCAATTTGGCCAATCAGCACATAGAGGTTGAGCAAAGTAAAAGATACAGAGGAATAAAATGGGTCTTAGGTCTAAGTGCATTTTTCGAATAATGATCAATTTGGAAATTCAGATAACGGATTGATTCTTGTCATTTTCATTCTCCCTTTGCAACCCTTCTGCCCAATCCAAAAAGTCATCCCCAATATCAGGCTCCAAATTTTCAATATTTGGAAACTCTTCCGCAAAATCTACATCGATCTCCTGATTTAGCCGCTCTCTCTTTTTCTGGTTGAAGTAAGACTTGATCTTAAGAATTACCAATACAGTTAATCCAAACAACAAAAGATTAAGTACCACAGTCCACATCGGTATCGTGCTACCTTTGCAAAACCGAATCTATGAACTTTTTAGACAGGTCAAACAAAGCTTCATTGAAAGCGAGCACTTCTTTTTCCTCAGAGGCAGAAGCATCCAGTGGCAGTTTACTGGAAAACGATCCGGTCACTGAATCCGCCCCCACCTTTTTGGCAACCCATTTTGCCTCGACCACTATATTTTCGCTGATCACTTCAAAAACGGAGAAAGAAATCGAAATATCCCAAGCAAGCCCTTCCTTTCTGCGATTCGGAAAAATGGAGGACTGAGAATGAATAAATTGATTTTGGATATTTAACCCAACCACTCTTGCAATACCATCCTGGAGTGGTTCACCCCACCGTTTACTCTCACGAAACTTGATCGTGTGCTGGGTTGGACGAACCACCATACGTGGATCTTTCAAATATTTGGGTATTTCAATTTCCCGAAGATAAAAAGTAAATTTCTCATCCTCAACTATTTGGGTGTCGGGCAGGGGCAGATCTGTAAGTAGATAGAAATCTGGAGCTACATGGTTAGACTCTGGAACGATGCACCCTTTCGAAAAGAAAAGAAGCATGCAGATAAATAGATGAACAGTTTTACAATTATTCCGCAGCATTTACTTTCCCCCTTAACAGTGCCTGAGGATTCCTCTCCAAGAGATCCGACAGGTTTTTTAATGACTTAGACATTTCAGATAAGTCGTGCAGTGCATTCACCGCACCAAAACGAAGGTCAGAGTCTGGAGCAAGAACTTCTTGCAGCCTGTCGTTTACCAAGTCTAATTTTTTTAAACTTTCTCTGACCCGGGAAGAGGTTTTTCCCACATTTTGCGAAAGAAGAGGTAATTCAGTGGAACTTAAATCCAATAACTGCTTGGCACTTTCGGATAATAACAGAAATGACTTTCTAATCTTTTCGGCTTGCAGTTCATTAAGTTGTGCAGTTGCTGACTCCAAAAACTCACTGACTTGCTTGCTCAATTTCTCAAGGTTTATGCTTTCACTAATCTCCGCGAAAATGGACCCCTTGCTTTGTAGAACCCTGTAGCCATATAACTCCTGAAGCGTATCATTGCTATCGGCCGAATCAAAGTCTGTTGCCAAGTTTACATAGAGGATTCCTGTGACAAAGCTTTCCTGCACAAGTTGCCCAACTAGAAAAGGAAGAACTTCGGGCTTAAATGAACCATCCTCGCTAAAGATTACATTTCCCATGGAAACTTTGTGTCTGTCCACAAGTTTTCGATTTATCTCGATTAAGACAGGCACAGGCCCTTCCTCTAATGCGTCCCCAATAAAGAAACGCTCAACCCGGCCAATTTTTACTCCATTGAGCGTAACCTTGCCTCCTTCATTTAGGCCAAAAACATTTTCATTAAAAACTAAGACAAACCTTTCATTGTGATCTCGCCAACTTGCCAAACCTCCCGTGAAAAAAAGAAAGCCAAGAAAAATGAATGCTGCTCCAAGTGTGAAGGCACCAACCAAAGTACTATTAGCCACATTTTTCATTAGATTATGATTTTATCTTCAAGAATTAGAAAACAGCAACCCAAGAGTCGTCACAATGGGTCTTGGTCCACCGCATTGGTGCGAGACAAGAAATTAAGAACTTCTTGATGTTTGGAAGAGGTTTTCATGGTTGTAGGCAACCCTTGATCGACGATTGATTTGGTGCTTGGGCTCAAAAAAATTGAATCATTTGAGATCTGGAAGATACTATCAAGCTCGTGCGTTACCACAACAAAAGTAATTCCCAGGGAACTTTTGAGCTCAATAATCAGTTCGTCCAGTTGGCTGGAATTTATCGGATCCAATCCCGCAGAAGGCTCATCCAGGAAAAGAATTTCAGGATCCATAGACAATGCACGGGCCAGACCCGCCCGCTTCTGCATTCCTCCGCTCAACTCAGAAGGATACAAGTGTTCGCATCCGGATAGACCAACTAGACTGAGTTTGTAGGATGCAATCTCCTCAATCTCCGAGTTTTTCAGTTTGGAGAATGTTTGTAATGGTAAAGAGATGTTCTCCAGAAGATTCATCGCCCCCCAAAGAGCACTACCCTGGAACAAAACACCAAAATTCGACACTACTTCCTGGTTGGCAGAATCGGACTTCCCCCAAAGCAACCCATTTCTAAATTCCACATTCCCTGCAACTGGCCTAAGCAGACCAGTCATTGACTTCAACAAGGTGCTTTTCCCGCAACCACTCGGCCCCATCACTGTGAGGCATTGTCCCTGCCTAACCTCAAAAGAAATATCATCCAGAACAGTATTTCGACCATACCTCAAAACGAGCCCATCGACTTTCAAGATCCAATTGTTTTCAGTAGATACAGTCATCGATAACCCATAAAACTAAAAAATATTTCAAAGCACGCATCACAGATCACAATCAATGTAATAGAGACCACAACCGAGGAGGTTACGGACTTACCAAGTGACGCAGAACTGCTCCCAGTAAACATTCCTTTGTAACATCCAACCAGACCAATGATTAGCCCAAATGCCAGGCTCTTAATTAGACCTGAGTAAACTTCCCACATATTTGTCAGTGCCGATTGAGTTTGCTCAAAGTAATGCAAAGAAGAGAAATCCATTACCTGTGTACCCACGGTGAGACCGCCCAAGATTCCCACAACATCCGCATACAATGTAAGTAGAGGTGTCATGAAAAATAAAGCCAACGTTCTGGGCAGGACTAAAAAGTCCATCGCAGGAATGCCAAAAGTCCTTAATGAGTCAATTTCCTCCCGAAGTTTCATCGCTCCCAACTCAGCGGCGAAGGAAGCACCGGTTCTTCCTGCCATAACGATTGCGACCATCAGCGCACCCATTTCTCTAACCATTGCCAATGAAACCAAGTCGGCAACATAGATGGTGGCATTGAACTTTTCCAGTTGGACACTTCCAACAAAAGCCATGGTCAGACCAGTAAGGAATGCGATTAAAGTGACGATGGGCAATGCGGTGGCACCGCAATCTCTGCATGCTCCAAAAAAATCGCTAAATCGCATATACGACCGTCCAAGTAGAAATTGGCCTAAAGACAGCAACCATTTCCCCCAAAATGTGGAAAACTGCTGGCACGCTTTTACAAAAGAAAAGAGAGAACCTTCATCTGCAGGATCCAACACATGGGATAAGATATTTTTTTCATCGGTTCGCTGCCGAGCAAAAGAAAGAAGGTTTTGTAGTTTTTCCGGCAAATTTGTAAAATCCACCGAATGATCGTTTTTGATTAAATCATTACGAGCCTTAAGAAGAAAAACCAACAAAGAGGAATCCCATTTCGAATCTGGCTTTAGAAAGAATCTGCAATTCAAAGAAACTGGGCTTTTTTGCGAAAGAAAATGATTCCACTGTTCTTTTACCTCACCAGATTCCACCCTCAAAACCCAGTCTCCCGAGAAGGTAAAATCGACACAGGTATCATTATGTGTAATTTGAAGGCTTTTAGACATAAGCATCATTCATGGAATATTCATTTATATTCAAATTCAAACCCCGCCTGCAATCTTTCATATTATGAACTCCCAAAATGAGAAGCGTGGCATTCTTTTTGACCTGGACGGCACATTGATTGATCAGTTCGAAGCAATCCACTCCGCATTTTCTAAAACCCTTGTAAGCATGGGCTTCTCTGCACCGTCCTACAATGAAGTGCGAAGGGCGGTGGGCGGAGCATCTGAGGCTACGATGACAAAGCTCATTGGTCCCTCGCGGGCAAAAGAAGGCGTGAATAAACTTCGTCCAATATTTGAGAAAGAAATGTTTTGCGGGCTGAAACTACTCCCTGGCGTGATGGAAGGAATTCAAAAAATAAAAGCAAGCAACTTTAAGTGTGCGGTGCTGACAAACAAATATGGGCCGCATGCGAGGTCTGCATGCAAGCATCTGAAAATCGATCAATACCTTGAGTTCACCATCGGGGCAAACGATACAAAATGGAAGAAACCTGATCAGGAACTTACTTTCCATGCCCTCGAGAAACTCAACACCCTGCCTGCTCAAACAATTTATGTGGGAGACTCACCCTATGACTTTCAAACGGCAAAAAACTCTCAACTGGAATGCTACCTCGTCGCCACTGGCACCCATAGTTTTGAGGAACTATCCAAACTCAATGGAGATAAAACCTACCGTAATTTCAAAGAGTTCGTTCAATTTCTTTTAGCATAGCCGTAAAAGAAAGCTTACCCAAGTCTGGGTTGACTGGGCAATCGTTCCGGCCTAATTTAAAAACACCCTAACCCTTATTATTATGACTTCTTCTTCCCCAAAGTTGTCAAAAGCAATGAATCGTATTCAGGAAACCGATATCGATTCTTTGCTTACTGACCCCTCCGATAGTGCATCTAAGTCTTTTGTTACGGTTGTTTTTCTGGCAACTGATCCATTTGATCTAGGTCCAACTGAAACCCATCAGGCTGTTCCTTTCACATGCTCCTCAGTGCATGAACTTCTAAGGCAAGGTCTTCAAAACCATCCATTTGTTGTAATCACTGAAAAAAACCGACACGAATGCTCAGCGATCCAACTTGGTCAAATTTTATCTAAAAGATCAAGCTGCCCATTCAGAATAATTTACAAGACCAAAGAAAATCCTCATGAAATCTTAGAGGAGGCAAACCATGCCATCGGCCAAGTTCTTGCTTCTTGCGAGCTCGAAAATAAAATTATCCAGAAAACTAAGGACATTTTTAAGGAAGCTCAATACAATGAGTTGTTTACATCTCGGGATTTCAAGCAGGCAAAAGAAGTACTGCGGGCACGCGTTCGTCAAAAAATTGAAAGCGAACCAGAAAAGTTTCTCGAAGATGCAATCTCCCGCATCCGTACTTTTTGATCCCCGTCTCCTTTAAGACTTTGCAGTTATATACAGGATTGTTCCTACGGGAATGCATTCTGACAATTCGATCGCATCAGCATTAGAAACCTGTATACATCCTGAACTAGCGGGTGAACCTAATTTAAGTTCATGGTTCGTGCCATGGATATAAACATAGCGATCAAAAGTATCTATTCCAGGGCCCCGATTGAGCCCATCCTCCAACCCTTCCATTCGAAGAATCCTGGTTGTAATTAAATTTTCCGACTGGGTTGCGTCATCACACTCCCAGTAACGAAGACCAATTGGTTGACGCCCCTTAAAAACCATACCCTCCGGCTCCCCTACCCCAATGACCTTCGATATCTTGTGTAAACCCCAGGGCGTGCCCAATGAATTTTCGACACAACTCGGATCTTTTTTCGAGGTGGAAACCACATATGCTTTGACACAATTTCCTTCTTTATAATGATACATTCTTTGCTGTTTTATAGAAACATACAACATGCTGGATGTTTCCTCTAAACACAGCCTTTCGAGGCTTCTCAAACATTCAATCTTTAGCTTTTTATTCATTGAAAAAATTCAAATTAGGAATCGTAGGTGCAACTGGGGCAGTTGGCCAAGAAATTTTAAATCTTCTCGAAAAAAGGGAATTTCCTGCAAGTGAGATAAAACTGCTTGCTTCTGCGAGATCAGCAGGAACTGAGATGGAGGCATTAGGAGAAGTTCATAAAATCGAAGAAACCACCCCCGACTCATTCAATGACCTAGATGTTGCTATTTTTAGTGCTGGTTCAGATAACTCTGTAAAGTTTGCCCACGAAGCAGTCAAAAGAGACTGTGTGGTGATCGATAACAGCTCCGCATTTAGAATGGATTCTTCCGTCCCTCTTGTTGTTCCCGAAATAAATGCAGATGAATTGGAAAAACACCATGGGATTATTGCCAACCCAAACTGCTCAAGTGCGATTGCCCTGATGGCGATCTATCCTCTGCACAAAAGGTTCGGATTAAAAAGATTTTTCGCTTCCACCTATCAGGCTGTCTCCGGTGCTGGTGCAATGGGCCCCATCTCCTTAGACCAGGAAGTAACTGAGATGGTTACTGGTGCTCCCGTACCAAATGCCTTGCCCTCCGTGTTCCCCCACCCCATTGCCTTTAACCTAATCCCACATGTCGATCAATTCCGCGAAGATGGGTACACCAAGGAGGAACTTAAGATGCGTAACGAAGCGAGAAAGATTTTATCGTTACCCAACCTCAAAGTCTCCTGCACCTGTGTAAGAGTACCCGTTTACCGGGCCCATTCCATTTCAATCAATGCAGAATTTACCGACAGCGTGAATTTGCCCGATGCCCGGCAAACCCTAAGTTCATTTGAGGGGCTGGACTTTGTCGAAAAAACTGGAGAAAACACCTACCCAATGCCAATCTACACCTCAGAAAAAGAAAACTGCCAGGTCGGAAGGCTTCGTGTGGACCATGCATCTGACAATGGCTTGGCATTCTGGGTAACTGGGGACCAACTTTGGAAAGGGGCCGCACTTAATGCTATCCAAATTGCCGAGGAAATGATTCGAAGAAACTGCCTCAGGAAAATATTTTAGTAAATTGGCAACAGAGTTGCTTACTGGGTATTATGAATCCAGTTGTAGCAACCAGTTTAATCAACCTCGGAAGTAATATCGTCAACAAAGCCTTTTCTTCCGCAGGCGAACCGAAAGCTGCCCCTGCGGAGGACTTTGAAACCAAGCTGAGAAGTTTTCAAAACAAACCAATCGACGCGGCTCAACTTGAAGGCATTAAAAATGAACTTCTTCAATCTCCCGAGCTCAAGAGTTTTATTGAGAAAAATACGAATTGTACCATCTCCCTCGACCAACTTTCCGATGGGTCCATTCGTGTTTTATCCTCTTCGGGTGATTTTTTAACTTTGAATAAGGAGTCTCCCTTACTCGCGAAAGCGGATCAGTTCCTGAACGCATCATTAAAAAACAGTGCAAACCTAAATCCAGAGAGAGCCAACTCTGTGATTTTGACTGGGTAAATTTTATCGGGCACCTTTTGGCCCCACCCCATGCAACCTCCTTCAGATTTTTTATTAATCGAAAGGATCAATCAGTGTCCCAAGCTTGCTTCGCTTAGAAGTATTAACGATACCTTACGCTCGCTCTTAGATTCTGAAGATAGCTTTTTAGCCCAAATCGCAGAAGTCATCCGCCTCGATCCTTCACTGACCACAAGGGTACTGGACCTGGTAAACTCGATCTTTTTCGGAAGCAAGGATAACAAAAGAATTAGTGGGGTTGAGGAGGCGTCTATTTTCCTGGGTCTTAACCGCATACGAGAACTTCTTTTTGCCACACCGGTAATTGAGGAGATTTTAGAACTTGGGAAAAACACAGAGTCTTTTCCATGGGAAGAATTCTGGAAAAACAGTATTGGTACGGCGATTTTAACGAGGGAACTTCTCTCGGTGCTAGAAATAAGCTATGAAGAGGAGGCAGACTATGTTGCGGGGCTTCTTCACAACCTAGGCATTTTGATCCTTGCAATCACTTTTCCCGATTACTTCCAAAAGGTTTATTTAAAAAAGTACGATTCTCCTGAAGAAATCATCGAGGAGGAGGAATCCCAAATTGGATGGAGTCACTCGAAAATTGGTGCCTACTATTTATGGAACCATCATATTTCAGATGAAATTGTCGATGCCATTCATTGGCATGATCATCCGAAAAAAGCCAAAGAAAGCCCTAAATTAGCCGCAGCTATTCAAGTCTCCCAATCGATCGTGTGCGAACTGGGTTTTACTGGGTTAGATAAATACAAACAGCAGCCCGTGGGTGCATACCAAAAGTTGGATGGGTGGGAAATACTGACCGGAGAACTCGAAAAACCTGAAAAAATTGTCAGTGCCATAGAAGAAGCAACTCAAAGGCTTAACCAAAGCCTCAATGGCATTTTTTAAGAAGGCACAAAGGGAAGGGACTTTCCCTTTCTAGTGCAACCACTGATCTTGCCGGGCAGCCTTGGCAACTTTGAGAGCACCGATAGCGACGAGAGGTGAATAATCTTTTTCTGAAAGGCGAACCTCCGGATTTTCATAGCCCTCTTCCACGAGCCTCTGCTGAATCTCCTGGTCGATATTTTTGATCCTACTTCCCCCCCCCGTGATAATAATATTTTGAAGCAATGAAAAGACGGACTGAGGAGAAGCGGAAGCGATCACTTGTTTCAATGAATCAGTTATTTCATCGACCAACCGGTTGCATGCTTCCCCCACTTGTTTACCTATTTCTATCTTCCTCGGTTTGCCTTCCACGGGAACTTTTACACGGATGCCAGACTCAGGTTCCCCAACATAAGAAAATTCTTCCTTAAATCCGCGTATCATTGAGATAGGAAGGTTAACTTCCGGATAATTTTCACGAATTAACTGGTCCAAGATCACATCCACCTCATTCCCACCGAAAGGAATGCTTAATAAATCCTGGGGCTTGGGGAAATAACCCTGAATAATACAAAAGTCTGTGGTGCCTGCACCGATGTCGACAAACAAAGAGTTACTTACAGGATCTTTGTAATCAGGCTCCTGAAGCTTTTCTTCATCTCTCATTCCCAGTGCAGCAAGAAATGGTTCTGGGATCAAAAGAACACCATCAAAAACTGACTTCGCCGCCTCTTCTAATTTGGTTTTGGCTTCATCATCGGCCACTGCGGGGATACCGATTACACAAAGAGCATCTGCTTTTTGCTCCGGGTCAACCTGTTCTCTCAAATATCCCAAAAATGATTTGGCTGCCTCAATGTCTTGAATGACCCCATCGCTCAGGGGATGGACAAGGCGCAAATGCAGCTGGTTGGCAAGGGCATCATTTCCGTGCAGCATCCCGGAGTTACCAGGCAGAATCCCAGCCAAGATACCCTCCTCTGGGTACCCCACCACTGTTGGAACTAATATACCATGGTGTTCACCTGACCCCGGCTTGCTCAATTTACTCAATACGCATGACTCCAATGTTCCCAAGTCGAGTCCTAAAGGTAGCTTCTTTTTGGCAGAAACAGGTGCCGGAGAACCCCCTTCCTCCTTATCAATATTTTCGTCGATTGAAGCTTCAGTCATGAATGTAAATTTTCGCTAGGTTAATTAGATTCGTAAGAGAGAATCTCATCAATCATTTCTTCGATTTCGTCAAACCTCAAACCTGTACCCGAAGGAGGGTCCAAGTCCTTCAATTGATTTTCAGACAGTTGATCACTCGGCTCAGGCACCTCATTGTTTTCTGCAGATGAAGCCACTTCATTCACAATTTCGTCCAATATAATTTGACCGCCAGCATCCTCGGGTGTGCCACCTTCATCTTTCTTCGGCAACTCAAGTGAATCATTATCCACCGCAAGGGCATTCCCCTTTTCAGTGTGCCCCCCACTTCCCCCAGAAGATAACCGGCTCCCGACTTCATGCAGATTACTGGCCAAGGACTCAACATTCTGTATTGCAGTATTCAGACTGGAACTCATCTGCTCAATTCGTTTGGTAATTGAGCTAACTTCATTTCGAACCATTTCTGCGACCCGCGTTTCGAAACGACCGGCAAAAAGATCAAATGCAACCGAGAGCTCATCAGCACGGGATGACTCATCATCAAACATTTCCTTAAGCTTTGCTTTTTTTTCAGATGGATCACTCGGGTTCGTTTTCGCCCACGCTACAACTAATCCAGGAATTTCATCCTTAAGGACTTGGACGGCACCTGGCTCATCTCCTACCAAACGCCGAACGCATGCCCTACGAAAACCTGCCTTGAGAGCTTCTAGGGGGGATGCGGCTGATGCGGATGGGGACATAAGAGAGCAATTCTGCAAATGTGATCAGGCTTGTACAACTCAATTCTCTACCAAAGAAGAAAGGAATTCTTGATCTGAATCCAAAATACATTTTTCCACTAAACCTTCATTCATCCCTAACTTTGTGTGCAAAAAAGTGGTGAAATCGCTAGGGATTGGCGCCCAAAAGTTTTGGCCATGCATTGAGTCTCCTAAGGCTCGCCCATGGAGTGCCTGCCTAGTCATCCCCAAAGTGCCCAACCACTCGTCACGCCAACCCTTTTCACAAAAATCGAGGTAAATTTGCTCATTTTTTCCGTAAAGTTTTTCACCAACCAAAGGGTGCTGAATCCATTGAGCATGCACACGGATCTGGTGTTTTCTACCAGTTAATGTTTTCACTGCACAAAAAGTATAATGATTGGCACTAAAAAGAGGGGTGAAGAGGGTCTCGGCAAATTTTGCCTTCCGGCTGTTTCCACAAACCTGTTGTTTCACATAAACTGGACTCAATGGGTCTTTACCGAGATGGGTTGATACCTTTTTCGGTTCCTCTACCTCTCCTTCCAAGATAGCAAGGTAAGCACGCCGGACAGTCTTTAACTCGATACCCTTTTGCCAGTGACTGGCCGCTTTTCGGTGTTTTGCAAGTAAGACAACCCCACTGGTTTCACGATCCAACCGGCTGGCCAAATGTAAAGTTTCCACACCCAAGTATTCTTTAGCCACACCGACCAGGCTTGAGAATGGTCCGTTTTTAGAAGGGTGACAGACCAACCATCCCGGTTTGTTCAAAACAAGAAGGTCATCATCTTCAAAAAGGATCCATTTTTTAAACTCTTTCAGGCAAACTAAAGGGGGATCAAGAGAAGTCGAAAAATCCATGAAATAAAAAAAAGTAAAATAAAATTGGAGAAATTGAAAAACCTGTGGTTCGTTAAAGCTTAGCCATGTGCATTTCTGCACAAGTAAACAACCAAAAATTATAAACGCATATATGAAGAATAATCTGATCCTATCCGGGCTTCATCTCTCCCTTAATGAAAATCACAAAACTGTGGTTGCTTCTAAAATGGAAAAAATATTCAAACACGAAGAAAAAATTATTCGTGCTCGAATAGAGCTTGAACGGTCCGCAAAGTCTTCATCTCACGAAAACGAATTTGTGGCCAAGGGTCATTTGGAATTAAAAGGTACCACCATCACCATATCCTCTGCTTCTAATAATATTTATAAATCGATAGACGACCTCGTAGAAAAGCTGGACCGGGGCCTCCGGAGGAGATCTCGTCTCAAAAAGGTCAAAAGGAAACACTCTTCCCTTCAGGAGTTACCCCACGCAGCCTAAGCGTACTTCTGGAACTCAAAAAAAAGCTCATCCTTTGGGGTGAGCTTTTTTATTGGGCTGGTTGAAGGAATTTAGAGCAATTGCTTATAATTTCGCCCACTGGGGCAAGCTTACCCATGCCCTCATACCCACACGCCAATTCCCCAACCACGGGATCAGTAAACTGAACCCCCCGGTCCCGTAGGATTTTGAGGTTCCGCTGGGTTGCAGGATGTTGGTACATTTTTCCATTCATAGCAGGAGCAATCATCACAGGTGCCTGGGTGGCCAGGTAAATCGATGCAAGCAGGTCGGGGCACTGGCCTTGGGCAAAATTAGCCAACTGGTTGGCCGTTGCCGGGGCAACCAAAAATAAATCAGCCTGATCAGCCAATTCGATGTGGCCAGGTTGCCATCCATGCCCCTCTTCCCACAAGGATACTGCGACTGGATTTCTTGATACAGTCCCCAGGGTTAATGGAGTGATAAAACGGGTGGCAGATTCAGTCATGGCAACAAAAACCTCGGCACCAGCCTTCCTTAACTCACTGGTCAAATCAGCAGCTTTGTATGCAGCAATTGAACCGGATACACCCAGAACAACGACTTTCCCTGCCAGGCCTTGATGATCTGTATCTTCGGTATCCATAAAGATTCTACATTAGGTAACTCAACCTGTCAGACAATCATGATTTTTGAATGATTTCTAGGTCTTTTCGATTAACTCTTTCCAATTTCTATCAATTTGAATAGTTGTTGAGATTCTGAAAATGCAAAAAAGCCCGATAACAAAGTATAAACCATGGGGAGTGATTGACCTCCCCCACCGTCAATGGCCCAACCGAACCATTGACGAGGCACCCATCTGGTGCAGTGTAGATTTGCGCGATGGCAACCAGGCCTTGCCCATTCCCATGGGCGTGAAGGAAAAACTGGAATTGTTTCAACTCCTTTGCCAAATTGGGTTTCAACAAATTGAAATTGGTTTTCCATCTGCGGCCCAGACAGAATTTGATTTTGCGAGGAAACTGATTGATGAAAACTATGTGCCTGATGGTGTCGCTCTCCAAGTTCTAACCCAGGCAAGAGAACACCTCATTCGTAGAAGTTTTGAAAGTTTAAAAGGAGCACAAAAAGCAATCATTCATGTATATAATTCGACCTCTCCTCTTCAAAGAAAGGTCACCTTCGGCATGTCCAAGGAGGAGATCAAGAAGATTGCGATCGAGGGAGTTGCCTTGGTTAAAAAACTTCTGCCTGAGCTACCAGAAACTGAGGTGCAACTGGAATACTCCCCTGAGAGTTTTTCCGATACCGAGGTGGAATATTCGCTGGAAGTATGTGAAGCGGTCATGGACGCCTGGGAACCGACTGCCAATAACCCCATTATTTTAAATTTACCCGCAACCGTTGAGCTCTTCACTCCCAATGTGCATGCAGACCAAATTGAATGGTTCTGCACCCATTTAAGGGAAAGGGACAAGGCAGTTATCAGTCTTCACACCCACAACGACCGAGGAACTGGTACCGCAGCTACTGAACTAGGTCTGCTTGCAGGGGCGGACCGAGTGGAAGGTACGCTTTTTGGTAATGGGGAGAGGACTGGAAACTTGGACATCGTTACGGTTGCTCTGAATATGTACAGCCAAGGCCTGTTCCCAGAATTGGACTTTTCTAACATTGATCAAATTCGTGAGATCTATGAGCGAACCACTGGTATGACCGTTCACGACCGCCATCCCTATGGGGGAGATCTTGTTTTCACGGCCTTTTCTGGTTCTCATCAAGATGCGATCAAAAAAGGGATGGACCTTAGAACCAAGGACGGAGCGACCGACCAAGATCATTGGCAGGTTCCCTACCTCTCAATCGACCCTCAGGATATCGGTCGGTCTTATGAAGCAATCATACGTATCAACAGCCAAAGCGGGAAGGGAGGGGTCGCTTATGTACTTTCCCGGGAGTTCGGTTTAGAACTACCCAAACCGATGCACCCAGAGGTTGGTTCATTGATGAATGAAAAAGCCGATTCGGAATCACGGGAACTTGCAGCTGAAGAAATATATCAGGCTTTCAAAAGTGAATTCCTGGAAAACCATTCTCCTCTTAGGCTTATTTCCTACCAGACAGATAAAATATCTGCGGATGAAATCTCCTGCACTGCTCAGGTTGATCATAAAGGAGAGAAACTCGAAATCTCAGGACAGGGGAATGGTCCAATCAATGCATTTGTTCACGCCCTTGAACACGGCAATTTAAAAGACTTCAAACTGACTGACTACCGCCAGCACTCCATCGGCGGTGGCTCTGGCACACAGTCTGCCGCTTTTGTGCAACTGCAAACCAAGGCAGGCCGGGTTGCTTATGGTTGTGGTATCCATGCAAGCATCGAAAAGAGCGGACTGCTCGCTTTAGTTAGTGCTTATAACCGTGTGCATACTTAGCAGAATGACCAGCCGGATTTCGTACTTCTTTTCTCTTTTTTTATTGCTGCCACTGGCGGCTATTTATTCAGCTGAACTCGATGACCTGGAAGCACGAATCGATCAAATGCTTGAGCGATTAAATAAGGTCGAATCATCCGATACAAAACGCCCTATTCCAGAGCCACCCACTCAAGTAGATGTAGGCATGGAAACAGAAATGGGACTCCCGACTATTTCCCTTCCTTCACTGCCTCCAGAAGAAAGCACTCCATCCAACTCCGAAGCTTCCCAGGCACTCGACCAGTTGGAGGGGCGAATAGACAACTTACTTAGGCGCTTAAACATGGAATCAACCCCGTTTGTGGAAGTTCCACCTAAACAAAAGAAGCAACCCAAGGCAATTTCGCCCGAACCTCAGAAACTGCCAGAAAGCATGGATCCACCCAATTCTTTCGCACTTCCTGATAACTACAGTGACCAAAACCTCGAAACTCCGCCACTCCCCAAAAACCGATTTAATTTTTACATCGGGCTTACGATTCCCGGTGACTCTGTATATTCTCATGCATCGGTAAATCAGGATACTGAATTCGGGAATGGTTTTGAGATCGGTCTTGATTACAACCGTATGTTTGAGGATGGTTCTTACATTGGTGCCTTTGTGGAAGGGAAATTCTTTGATACCGAAAAAATTTCTGGCGTTTCCACAAGTGGAGATAACCGCTTACTCAATCTTGGGTTTACCCTCGGGCAGGACTGGAGTTTCTCAGAACTCCTTGCCCTAAAAACACAGGCAAGCATTGGAACATCCATCACCCACTACGAAATAGATTCAGTGAATTACTCGGCAAACTCCCTGGGGTTTCATTACTCATTTCTTGCCGGGCTTGAATTTAGATGGAACGAATACTGGCAAACCTCCCTGTACTATGAATTCGATGGCCGATCCTCCGCCGACCGGATGGATTACCAAAGCTTTCACCAACTTGGCATAGAAACTGGTATCGGCTTTTAATCAAATGCGGGTTTTTACTTGGGCTACCTGGAATCATTATTGGAAATAGCCCCCAAAGTAATCGCCTTCAGGCTAATGCACAAAACACTGCCATGAGTTCTAAAGAGTCTATTGAAGGCGTTCTCGAACGCATTACTTTCTACAATGAGGAAAATGGGTTCTTAATCGGAAAACTCAAAGGGACGGAAGGAAAGGAAGAGATCGCGGTTGTGGGAAAAGCACCCAAGGTGCAGTGCGGAGAAACCTTAGTGCTCGCAGGCTCATGGACGATGCACCCTAAACATGGCAAGCAGTTCTCTTTTGAAAAATTTGAAAGCAAACTGCCTTCCTCTGCCTATGGGGTAAGAAAATACCTCGCCAGTGGATTGATTCATGGAATCGGGAAAACCTATGC